>JAVHPS010000115.1:0-40560 GCA_036170715.1 Rhodoferax sp.
CACTTGATATTCACGTTCAATTAGCCCTTCGCCAGTAGGTCGGGGATTAATTGGGACAGACTCCAATTCATCCCCATATACCCAGCGCTGCCTTGTCAAATTGCTCGACAAAGGTAGCGCTGCTTTTCAGCACAAAATAATGCTCTGACGCTTATTCAAAAAACGTACAAAACTATATTTTTTCTAGCGTTTCCAGCAGTTCCAGGCTCGAAATAGTTTCAGAAAAAAAATCACAGCGACGCTGCACGCTTTTTTTGCCGCACCCTCCCGGAATCCTCAATGAAAAACCATGCAAGCAAGCTTACTCTCCTGACCACGATCCTCCTCGGCGCGTGTGCCTCCCCCACCGTTGTCCAGTCCGTCAAACCCGGTGACAACGGATTGACCTGCGCACAGCTGCAAAATGAATACGCCGATGCCGAGCGGTTTCGCACCGAAGCAGACAAAGAAAAGAGCGTGACCGGCGGCAATGTGGTGCGCGCACTGCTGTTCTGGCCAGCCATTTTGGGCACCGCCGCCAACGCCAATGAAGCGATTGCCGCAGCCGATTCGCGCAAGGTGCATTTGGCCAACCAGATGAATCAGAAAAATTGTGCCATTCCCAACGGCCCGGTGGTCGCCGACGGTGCTACTCCATCAACACCACCAGCAGTGACAACCGCACCCCAATCCAAAGAGGAACAACTGGTGGAATTGAAACGTTTGTTTGACGGCAACCTGATCTCAAAAGAAGCCTACGCGGACCGTCAAAAAGTGATTTTGAGCGGTTCATGAGGGATGATTTGGGGTCAGGCCCTCAATACATCCAAATAACCTTGAGCAATTCACAAACTGCTGAAAAAAGCCTCCATGCCAAGGATGAGGCTGCCCGTCATTGATTTGAAGGCAGTGGCCAGAGTCAGCAAATCTTTGTCGCCACTGACCAGCACCCTGGCTTGCCCAACAACCGCCAGGCGCATAAACATCAAGTCATACGGATCGCGGCACTCGGGCACTGGCGGCATCAGTGCAGGCATGGTCACTGTTTGCGTGTAGGGCAGATAGTCGGCTAACAGCTGTTGTTGATCGGACGCTGGCAATCGAAATTTGGGGTATGCGAGCACACGCATCAGCTCCTGAGCCGTCTCCGTATTGACCGACGGCAACACCTCCTGGTTTTGCCACGCCATGCGCAGTCTGCCAGCCAAACCGCCGCCAAACACCAGCGCTGACAGCACCACGTTGGTGTCAAGCACAACCCTCATTGACGCGCCCACGCCACAGCCGCTGCCACATCCAGCTCGGTCAAGTTCAGCTCTGCCAATTTGGCGCGAACCGCGTCAGCGCGTTGAATCCGCACCGGTGTCAAAACAACTTGCCCGGCTTTCACTTCCACATCAAAGTATTCTGGCGCTCCCACTTGGGCAGTGATGCTTTTGGGCAGCGTCAACTGGTTTTTAGAGGTCATTTTGGCAAGCATGGAAATTCCAAAAGTAAGAAATCCTTACTTTAACGCAAAACACCTCAATTTACAGCCTCCGGCCATCCTCAATCAGGACGCGGGTGTCGTCAGGGAACTCAGGTTTCCTTGGAAATCTTGATGCTCGGAAATTTGCTGGAAAAGTCTTTATTCTTGGCTGCAATGGCCAGAGCCACCTTACGTGCCACGGCCTTATACAAACCGGCGACGTCGCTGTCGGGGTCTGACACCACGGTCGGTTTGCCGCCGTCGGCCTGCACGCGAATTTGCATGTTCAGGGGCAATGCACCCAGGTAATCCATGTTGTAGTCAGCGGCCATTTTCTTGCCGCCATCGACACCAAAAATATGCTCTACGTGGCCGCAGTTACTGCACACGTGCACGGCCATGTTTTCCACAATGCCCAGAATCGGCACACCCACTTTTTCAAACATCTTGATGCCCTTTTTGGCATCCAGCAGCGCAATGTCTTGCGGCGTGGTCACAATCACCGCGCCTGTCATGGGCACTTTTTGTGACAACGAAAGCTGAATGTCGCCCGTGCCAGGGGGCATGTCGACCACCAGGTAGTCCAGGTCGTTCCAGTTGGTCTGGCGCAGCAGTTGCTCCAGCGCCTGCGTGGCCATGGGGCCGCGCCAGATCATGGCTTCGTCTTGCGCCACCAAAAAGCCGATCGACATCACCTGTACGCCGTAGTTTTCCAGTGGCTCCATGGTCTGACCATCCACGCTCTCGGGGCGGCCTTCAATGCCCATCATCATCGGAATGCTGGGGCCATAGATGTCGGCATCAAGCAGGCCGACGCTGGCCCCTTCAGCCGCCAGGGCCAGCGCCAGGTTGACGGCGGTGGTGCTTTTGCCGACACCGCCTTTGCCCGAAGCCACGGCCACGATGTTTTTGACCTTGGGCAGCAGTTGCACGCCACGTTGCACCGCGTGCGCGGTGATCTTGGTGGTGACGTTCACCGACACATTGGCCACGCCGGTCACCGACTTGGCTGCAGCAATCAGGTCTTTGCGAAAACTGGCCATTTGACTTTTGGCAGGGTAGCCCAGTTCCACGTCAAACGCCACGTCGCCGGCGTTCAGACTGAAATTCTTGATGGCTTTAGTGGACACAAAATCGCGTCCGGTGTTGGGGTCGATGACACCCTTGAGGGCATCCATCACGGCTAGTTCTGTCACGGTCATGTAGTTCTCCGAAAACCCCGAGTCTAGCCAAGGCCCTTTAGGCCTGAACCCAGCAGGTGAATCGGGGTTTACCCGCTACCGGGTTCACCCCCGGGTTTGGCACGGTTTTGGGGACGAAAAGCGTGCCGATAATGCAAGCATGTCACATGACCCGTTTGCACCTTCTGAATGGCCCGCGGTGACTGCCACCGCCACCACCGCCTTGATGCTCACCGGCGGCGGCGCACGCGCAGCCTATCAAGTGGGCGTGCTGGAAGCCATAGCCGACCTGCGCCAGAGTTGCGGGGCGGGTCAGGATGCCAATCCGTTTCCGATCATTGGCGGCACGTCTGCGGGCGCGCTCAATGCCGCGGCACTGGCCTGTGGCTGCGACAATTTTGATGCCACCGTGCGCATGATTGCCGGTCTCTGGCGCAACTTCCATGTGGGCGATGTCTACCGCGCCGATTCTGTCAGCATGCTGCGCTCTGGGGCCAGGTGGATGACGCTGCTATCGATGGGCTGGGTCATCGCCAAGTGGCGCCGACTCAAACCCAAATCACTGCTGGACAACAGCCCGCTGGCTATATTGCTTGAAAAAATGGTGCCTCTGGAACGCATTCCTTACCTGATCCGAAAAGGCCACCTGCAAGCGCTGGCGGTAACCGCATCAAGCTACAGCTCGGGCGAACACTTGACTTTTTTTCAGGGTGACAAGCGCTTGAATCCCTGGGTGCGCTCACAGCGCCGGGGCATCCGCGACAAGATCACGCACGCGCACTTGCTGGCCTCCAGCGCCATTCCCTTTGTATTCCCGGCGCAAGCGTTGCAAATCGAGGGGCAAACCGCTTATTTTGGTGACGGCTCCATGCGCCAGTCTGCGCCGGTAGCACCAGCCATCCACCTCGGTGCCGAGCGCATCTGCGTGATTGGGGCCGGGCGCATGCACGAGCCCAAAACCCAAGGCACCTTGCCCAGCATGGGCAGCTACCCGACGCTGGCACAAATTGCCGGGCATGCGCTGTCCAACATTTTTCTGGACGCGCTGTCGGTGGATGTGGAACGCATCCGGCGCATCAACCAGACCCTGAGCCTGGTGCCGCCCGAGCTGCGCAATGCCAGCAACCTGCGCCCGGTGCAACTGCTGCTGATATCACCCTCAGAGCGGCTGGACGACATTGCCTCACGCCACATTGACGAGTTGCCCAGCGCGGTGCGTACCCTGCTGGGCGGCGTGGGGGTGTCGTCCAAGGCGGCCGACATCAAGGGCTCGGCGCTGGCCAGTTACTTGCTGTTTGAACAAGGCTACACCCAGGAATTGATGGCCTTGGGCTATGCCGATGCCAAGCGCCAGAGCGCTGAAATTTGCAAATTCTTTGACTGGACGGCTCCAGACACTTTGCCCGATGCACCCGCCGCACACCGCCGCACCGACGCAGACCGCAGACGCGACCCGCTGCGACTGCGCTAGCGGCTGCTTCAGGCCGCGCCGATACCCGACACCAACGCCCCCGCATCGCGCCCGTTCTGGATCCCGGCGGTGAAGGCCAGCATGCGGTCAATGGGCTGACGTGCGCGCGGGATCAGCGCCGGATCGACCCACACTTCATTGGCCCCGGTCTCCAGCACCCGCGCCACATCGGCCAGGCCGTTCATGGCCATCCAGGGGCAATGGGCGCAGCTTTTGCAGGTGGCACTTTGGCCGGCGGTAGGCGCTTCCAGAAACACCTTGCCGGGGTTGAGCGTGCGCAGCTTGTGCATCATGCCGTTGTCGGTGGCGACGATGAATTCCTGCGCATCCATCTCACGCGCGGCTTTCAGAATGGCCGAGGTGGAGCCCACGGCATCGGCCAACGCCACCACGTGCGCAGGAGATTCGGGGTGCACCAACACCTTGGCCAGAGGGTGTTCGCGCATCAGGCTTTCAAGCTCAAAGGCCTTGAACTCGTCGTGCACGATGCAGGAGCCATTCCACATCAACATGTCGGCCCCGGTTTCGCGCTCAATGTAGCCCCCCAAGTGGCGGTCTGGAGCCCACAAAATCTTGTGCCCCTTGTCTTTCAGGGCTTTGACAATGTCCAGCGCACAACTGGAGGTGACCAGCCAATCAGCGCGCGCCTTGACCGCTGCACTGGTGTTGGCATAAACCACCACCGTGCGCTCCGGGTGTGCATCACAAAAAGCGCTGAATTCGTCCACCGGGCAACCCAGATCAAGAGAGCAGGTGGCATCCAGGTCGGGCATCAGCACACGTTTCCCGGGCGACAAAATCTTGGCCGTTTCACCCATGAAACGCACGCCCGAGACCACCAGGGTTTGCGCCGCATGGTCGCGTCCAAAGCGGGCCATTTCCAGCGAATCGCTGACCAAACCGCCGGTTTCTTCGGCCAAGTCCTGCAGGTCGGGGTGCACATAGTAGTGCGACACCATGACCGCGTTGTGGGCTTTCAGCAGGGCACGGATTTTGTCTTTGAGCGCGGCACGCTCCGCTTGGCTGGGCTCTTGCGGCACACGCGCCCAGGCGTGCTTGGTGGCACAAGCCGCATCACTGGGGTGCAGCTCTTGTTGCGGTTGTTCGTAATCGACGGCTTTCAAAAGGGTGATCATGAGGTCTCCAACGTGCTATAAAAAGAATTGCTAACTTTGTAGCATTATCAAGGGCTTGAAGTAAAACGCATTGAAAAATCAATGGCCTTGACATCTTTTGTCAGGGCCCCGATCGAGATCCGGTCGACCCCGGTCGCCGCAATCGCTCGCACTGTGGACAAATTGACGCCGCCAGACACTTCCAGAATGGCGCGCCCGGCGTTGAGTTGCACCGCCTCTTGCAATTGCCCCAGACTCATGTTGTCGAGCAACACCATGCGGGCACCAGCCTGCAGCGCCTGCGCCAACTGCGCCAGGGTTTCCACCTCGATCTCGACAAACCGGGCTTGCGGTGCCACCTGGGCGGCGGCCTGCAGTACCGCCGCCACACCGCCAGCAGCAGCGATGTGGTTTTCCTTGATGAGCACGGCGTCAAACAACCCGAGCCGATGGTTGACTCCGCCGCCGATGCGCACCGCGTATTTTTGCGCCAGCCGCAGACCCGGTAGCGTTTTGCGGGTGTCGACAATGCGGGCCCGAGACCCGGGCACTTCGTGCAGCGCCTGCACAAACTCGTCGGTTTTACTGGCCACGGCGCTGAGCAGCTGTAAAAAATTCAATGCCGTGCGCTCAGCCGTCAACAAAGCACGCGCCGCACCACGGGTCTCAAAAATCACCTGGTCAGGGGCACAGCGTTGGCCTTCTGGAACCAGCCAGATCAGGTCAATGGCCGGATCAACCTGCGCAAAAGCGGCGCGCACCCACGGTTCGCCACAGATCACCGCAGACTCGCGCGCCAGCACCCGGGCGCAGGCCTGCGTGGCCGGGTTAACCAAGCCAGCCGTCAAGTCAGCCGCACCCACGTCTTCTTGCAGGGCGCGGGCCACATCGGCCTGCGCCAGCGCCGCCACCTTGTCAGGTGAAAAATCTGAAGCTGCAGTCATTCAAGTTCGCCTTTTGAAAGTTCGCTGGGTTGCAGTCCAACCTGCTCCGCCGCTGGTTCGCGCCCCATCAGCGCCAGTACCGCCTGCTGCGGGGTCAACTGGCCATCCAGCAAAGCCACCACGGCTTGGGCGATCGGCATGTCAACACCCAGCGCGGCTGCCCGCTGAACCACCGTGCGGGCGCTGTACACCCCTTCGGCCACATGCCCCAAGGCCTGTGTGGCCTGCGCCAGACTTTGCCCCTGCGCCAGCGCCAGCCCCACCTGCCGGTTGCGCGACAGGTCGCCAGTGGCAGTGAGCACCAGGTCACCCAAGCCGCTCAACCCCATGAAGGTAGCCGTCTGTGCGCCCAGCGCCAGCCCCAGTCGGGTCATTTCGGCCAGGCCACGGGTGATCAGGGCAGCACGCGCGTTCAGGCCCAGTTGCAGCCCGTCGCATAAACCAGTGGCAATCGCCAGCACGTTTTTCACCGCACCGCCAACCTCGACACCAACGATGTCGTCGTTGGCATAAACGCGCAAGTTGGGGCCATGAAAAGCCGCCACCAGCGCTTGCCGCACGGCGGCATGCGCACTGGCCGCCACCAGCGCGGTGGGTTGACCACGTGCCACTTCCAGGGCAAAGCTGGGGCCACTGAGTACACCAGCTATTAAATTAGGAGCAACCTGCCCTTGTATTTCATGGGCAAGAAGCCCAAAATGCTTATCAGTGACAGCTTCAAAACCTTTGCACAACCAAGCCACAGGGGTACGGCAAGCCGCCAGTGCGCTCAGCATCTGTCGCAGCGCCGCCATGGGGGTGGCTACCACCACCAGATCAGCATCCGCCACCCAAGCAGGCCATTGATCCAGCGGCTGCGCACTCAAACGCAACGCAGCAGGCAAGGTCACATCTGGCAGGTAGCGCTGGTTTTGGTGTTGCGTCTGCAGCAAGCTGACCTGCTGGGCCGTACGTGCCCACAGCGTCACCGTATGCCCAGCGCAAGAGGAACTCACGGCCAGCGCTGTGCCCCAAGCTCCGGCACCCAAAATAATAATTTTCATAGCATAAAATGCAATGAATTAAAGGGACAGAGCCTTAAAACATCTAAAAATTACTGAACCGGTGTGGGTTCTGCAGGTGTCGCCTGAGCCGCTTGCTGCTGCTCGTACATGGCCTGGAAGTTGATTTCAGACAGGTGCACTGGCGGGAAGCCAGCGCGTTGAATCAGGTCGGCCACGTTGCCGCGCAGGTAGGGGTAAACGATTTGCGGGCAGGCAATGCCCATGATCGGGCCCATTTGCTCGTCCGGCAGGTTGCGGAGCTCAAAAATACCAGCTTGGGTGGCTTCGACCAAAAACACGGTCTTGTCCTTGATTTTGGTCTGCACGGTGGCCGTGACCATCACTTCATACACGCCATCGGCCACCGGAGCGGCGTTGACACCGAGCTGGATGTCCACGCTGGGCTGTTCTGAATCGAGCAGGATGGCGGGTGAATTGGGTTGCTCCAGCGAAGCCTCTTTCAGGTAGACGCGTTGGATTTGGAAAATAGGGTCTTGGGTTTCAGCCATCGGGCACTTTCAGTTTAAAAAAATAGCCAGTGCCGTGGGCACTGGCAGCGAAGAGATTGAATTATCTCAGGCGCTTTGCAGCAGGGGCATCAGGCCACCACGGGCATCAAGTGCCATCAGGTCATCGCAGCCCCCTACATGGGTGCTGCCAATGAAGATTTGTGGCACGGTGCGCCGCCCGGTGCTGGACATCATCTCGTCCCGTGCTGCCAGGTTTTCATCAATGCGAATTTCTTCAATGGTCTCCACCCCGCGCGCCTTGAGCAGTTGCTTGGCGCGCAAGCAATACGGACAAACGGCGGTGGTGTACATCTTGACGGCGTGCATGGCGGGCTCCTTGGTCAGGCTTTTTCAACTGGCAGGTTGGCGCTGCGCCAGGCGTTCATGCCACCAGCGAGAGACTGCACGTTGTCAAACCCCAGCTTTTTGGCCGTGGCCACAGCACGGCTGCTGCGCGCACCGGAGTGGCACACCAGAATCAGCGGCAATGCCTTGTTTTTAACGGCACTGGCCAATTTGCCTTCGAGCTCGCCCAGGGGAATGTTTTTAGCCCCGGCCACGTGGCCAGCAGCAAACTCGGCCGTTTCACACACATCAACCACCACGGCTTTTTCGCGGTTCATGAGCATGACAGCGGCATCCGGGGTGAGTGCGCCCTGCCCGGCAGTTTGCAGGGTCGGCATCAACAGCATCGTGCCCGCTGCCAGAGCCACGGCAATCAGCATCCAGTTATCGAGAATAAATTTCATGAAAATCCTATGAGTTAAGCGTGAGCCAAGCGGCGCATTTTAGAATGCACCGCTGCACCGCCCCTATCACCCCAGACACAACCCCAAGCCACCATGTACAAACTTGTCCTGATCCGCCACGGCGAATCCACCTGGAACCTTGAAAACCGCTTTACCGGCTGGACGGATGTCGACCTGACACCCTTGGGGCTGGAGCAAGCCAAAACCGCGGGCCGCCTGCTCAAGGCTGAGGGCTACGAATTTGATGTGGCCTACACCAGCGTGCTCAAGCGTGCCACCCGCACCCTGTGGCATGTGCTCGACGAAATGGATCGCACCTGGCTGCCAGTGGTCAACAGCTGGCGCTTGAACGAGCGCCATTACGGTGCGTTGCAAGGCCTGAACAAGGCCGAAACCGCCAAACAATATGGTGATGCGCAAGTGCTGACCTGGCGGCGCAGCTACGACACCCCGCCCCCCGCGCTGGAGCCCACCGACGCACGCTGCGAGCGCGGCGACCTGCGCTACGCCAAACTCAGCCCCGAGCAAATTCCCCTGACCGAATGCCTGAAAGACACCGTGGCGCGTGTGATGCCGTTCTGGAACGAGGCGCTGGCCCCGGCCATCAAACTGGGCAAACGGGTGGTGGTGGCAGCGCACGGCAACTCCATCCGGGCGCTGGTCAAATACCTGGACGACATTTCTGACGATGACATCGTCGGCCTGAATATCCCCAATGGCATTCCGCTGGTTTATGAGCTTGACGCAGAGCTCAAACCCATTCGCCACTACTATCTGGGCGACGCTGATGCTGCAGCCAAAGCCGCTGCCGCCGTGGCTTCGCAGGGAAAAGCCTGATTTTTGCCAACACCTGGGAACACCTGGCGTTGGACACAGTCCAATTATTTTGAACTAATTAGCACACAAGCTGGAAACACCATGGGTTATAAATTGAAAGTTGCGGGCTGGATCTCGGTCGGTGTCGTAGCCGGCGCATTGACCACCGTGTCATTGCAAACCGTGGCACGCGGTGCATTGGCTCCCTTGCCGCTGGAAGAACTGCAGCAGCTCGCGGCCGTGTTCGGCATGATCAAGAGCAACTATGTGGAGCCGGTGGACGAGAAAAAACTCATCACCGATGCCATTGCTGGCATGGTGTCCGGGCTTGATCCACACTCGGTCTATCTGGACAAAAAGGCGCTGCAGGACTTCAACGAAGGCACCACGGGCAAGTTTGTCGGTGTTGGCATTGAAATCTCGCAAGAGGACGGGCTGATCAAGGTGGTGTCCCCGATTGAAGACTCCCCAGCCTACCGCGCCGGGCTCAAGCCCAACGACTTGATCGTCAAAATTGACGACACACTGGTGAAAGGCATGACCCTCAACGAAGGGGTCAAACGCATGCGCGGCGAGCCCAACACCAAGGTGAGTTTGAGCATTTTCCGCAAGGATGAGAACCGCACCTTTCCAGTGACCATCACCCGTGAAGAAATCAAAACCCAAAGCGTTAAGGCCAAAGTAATTGAACCCGGCTACGGCTGGATCCGCCTGAGCCAGTTCCAGGAACGCACGGTGGCTGACTTTGCCCGCAAGATGGAAGACATGTACAAGCAGGACCCCAAGCTCAAAGGCCTGGTGCTTGATTTGCGCAACGACCCGGGTGGCTATCTGGATGCTGCTGTGGCCATTTCTGCCGCGTTTTTGCCCGAAAACGTGACCGTGGTGTCGGCCAACGGCCAATTGCCAGAGAGCAAGTTCACCTACAAGGCAGCGCCACGTTACTACCAGCGCCGGGGCGGCTCCGATCCTTTGAAACACCTGGACGAAGTAACCCATGGTGCGCTCAAACATGTGCCACTGGTAGTGCTGGTCAACGAGGGGTCTGCCTCGGCCAGTGAAATTGTGGCCGGAGCCCTGCAAGACCACAAGCGCGCAAAATTGCTGGGCAACCAGACCTTTGGCAAAGGGTCAGTGCAAACCGCAGTCTGCCTTGATCCGGCCTTCCGCATGGACAACTGCCCCACCGCCGCGCTCAAGCTCACCACCAGCCGTTACTACACCCCCAGCGGCAAGTCAATTCAGGCCAAAGGCATCGTCCCCGACGTGATGGTGGATGAAACCGCCGAGGGCAACTTGTTTGCCGCCTTGCGTACCCGCGAAGCCGATCTTGAAAAACACCTCAACAGCGGCCAGGGTACCGAGGTCAAAGATACAGCGCGAGAAAAAGCACGGGAAGAAGCCCGCATCAAGCTTGAAGAAGAAATGAAAAAACCACCATCCGAGCGCCGCTTGCCCGAGTTCGGCACCGACAAAGATTTCCCCCTGATGCAAGCCTTGAACCAGCTCAAAGGCCAACCCGTGGTGGTCAGCAAAACGCTGGTCGAACGCCCGGCAGAGAAAAAAGAAAATTAAAGCTGCGCATGACCGATGATGACCTGTTGCGCTACGCACGCCACATTCTGCTCAATGAAGTCGGGGTGGAAGGCCAGGAGCGCATCTCTGCGGCACATGCCCTGATCATCGGCGCGGGCGGTTTAGGCTCGCCCGTGGCGCTGTACCTGGGTTCGGCCGGTGTCGGGCACATCACGGTGGTAGACCACGACACCGTGGACATGACCAACCTGCAGCGCCAGATTGCCCACACCATGGCGCGTGTCGGACAGCCCAAGGTGGATTCGATTCAAACCGCCATTGAAGCCATCAACCCCACCGTTCACGTCACCACCGTGCAACAGCGTGCCGATGTGCACCTGCTCCGTCAACTGGTGGCCCAGGCCGATGTGGTGCTGGACTGTTGTGACAACTTTGCCACCCGGCACGCCATCAACGCGGCCTGCGTCGCCCATCAAAAACCACTGGTATCGGGTGCGGCGATCCGGTTTGATGGCCAAGTCACGGTGTATGACCCGCGCCTTGCCACATCGCCTTGTTATGCCTGCCTGTTTCCGCCCGACAGCACCTTTGAAGAAACCCGCTGCGCCACCATGGGCGTGTTCGCCCCCTTGGTCGGCATTATTGGCTCACTGCAGGCGGCCGAAGCCCTCAAATTGCTCAGCGGCGCAGGCCAGCCCTTGACGGGGCGTTTGCTGATGCTCGATGGCCGCGCCATGGAATTCACCGAGGTGCGGCTGGCTCGCAACACCAACTGCCCGGTGTGTAGCTCACTCACCTGAGCGGTATCTGTTCCTGCCGGGCCGGATAACAGCTGCCAAAGCGCTTGCGGAAATCGCCCGGCCACTCGGCTGCCGGGTCAGCGAACAATCCAAGGCGCGCACGCCTGGCTTGTGCTTCCTCTTTGGCATAGGGACCCAAGCTGCGATGCCAGCGGCTTGACCAGGCCTGCCCCGACTGCACCATGACTGCACCAAGGTCTTGTTCTTGTACACGGATACGCGCCAGGCCGCGGCCATAACTGTCCTGAAAATCGACCTTGATGTGCAAACGCTTGTGGTTTATCAGCTGCTCCAGTGCAAGGCGCGAAGCAGCCCCACCGTTTTGACAAATTTCAGGCGCATCCAGGCCCAACAAACGCAACTTTCTGGACGTGTGCTGCCCAACCGGTACAACCCAGAGCGTGTCACCGTCAACAACGTGGGTGGCCTCAGCACTAAAAACCTCGGCCTGCAACGCCAACGGCAACCCGCAGCACAGCAACACAACATAACGCCTCATGCACTCCCTTTCGCTTGGATTGAACCCTTAATGACCGGCTGCATGGCCTGCCATTTCAGGTCTTCTGAACCCGAATGAACCTGTTAGACTTTAATTCATACACCTCCGACACAGCCTGTGACTTCCCATCCTGCCGCAACCACCATTGAACTGAGCAAGCTCCGGCTTGGAGATGCCCTGGCCTTGTTGGGGCATGGCCCGTCGGCCCTGCCGGAAGTGGCCGCTGATGCACAAAGTTACTTGCAGGAAGTCATCGACAAGCTGTGTGAATTGTCATTAAAAGATCCACTGACCGGCCTGTCCAATCGGCGCTATTTTCAAAACGTACTTGGGCGTGAAATTGATGTCGTGGCCCGTTCCGGCGAGCCAGCATTGCTGTTGATGTTGGACATTGACCACTTCAAGCATGTCAACGACACCTACGGTCATCCGGCCGGAGATGTGGTGCTGCAGTTGGTCGCCAAAACCCTGTCCAAGTGTGTGCGTCCGATGGACACCGTGGCACGTTTTGGCGGGGAAGAATTTGTCATCATCCTGCCCAGCTGCCAAGGCCACTATGGCCAGCAAGTGGCGGAACGAATCCGTGAGGCAGTCAGTGCCCTGAGCGTGGCCATCTCGCCCGGGATCCACCTCAAAGTCACCATCAGCATTGGTGGAGCCTATGCGCCACGCTGGGTGCGCTCTACCCCCGAACTGTGGGTGGAACGGGCCGATATTGAACTGTACCGCGCCAAGAGCGATGGCCGTAACCGGGTGTGCATTGAGCCACAACCCATGCTGGCAGTCAGTGCTGAAGAAAAAAGTTTGTTGTTTGGTCCGCTCTCGCTGGGTGATCCGGCCTGGATTGAGAGCTTGTCCAGTGATGGTTCTGTCGGTTCATCGGGCAGTGTAATGAATAAGGTGAACTGAAATGAGCGACGTATTACCTCCAACCGTGCCAGACAGTGCCGTGGCCAAAGTGCCGCTCAAGCCCCTGGGCAAGGTGTTGGCAGTCACCAGCGGCAAAGGCGGTGTGGGGAAAACATTTGTATCGGCCAATCTGGCTGCTGCACTGGCCAAACGTGGCCAAAAAGTGTTGGTGCTCGATGCCGACCTGGGCCTGGCCAATCTGGACGTGGTGCTCAACCTATATCCCAAAATCACGCTGCATGACGTGTTCACCGGCAAGGCCAAGCTGGAAGAGGCGATTGTGCGTGCACCAGGCGGGTTTTCAGTGCTGCTGGCGGGCTCTGGCATGGTCGAGTACTCACGCCTGACACCGAATGTGCGCGAAGACTTTTTACGCATCATGTCGGGCCTGTTACCGCACTACGACTTGGTGCTGCTCGACACCGGTGCGGGCATTTCAGATGTGGTGCTGTTTGCCGTGTCCCTGGCCTCTGAAGTGCTGGTGGTAGCCACCCCGGAGCCCACCTCGTTAACCGATGCATATGCCACCATCAAGGTGCTGGTGGGTGAGCAGCAACGCCGGGTCATTCGCACTGTCATCAACCAGACCGCGCGCATGGGCGATGGCCGCGCCATCACCAGCCAGCTGCAACAAGTGTTAGACCGCTTTGTGGTAGCCAAACCGGGTGAAAAAGTGCGATTGGTGCATCTGGGCGACATTCCAGCCGACCCCTCGGTACGCCAAGCCGTGATGAAACGCCAGCTGTTGATTCAAGCCACGCCCGGCTGTCCGGCGGCGCTGGCCATTGCCCAACTGGCCTCCAAGCTTGAAGAAACGCTGATCAAGCAGCCTCAATAAACCCGACCACCAGGGACGGGCGTAAAACGACACCCACCACAGCCTAGGTGCAGTGGGCTGACCGTTCCAAGGTAGCCCGGCCACAATGTTGCGAACCCCGATTTTTCCCTTGCTGACACGCCGCCAATTGCTCGCCGCCAGCTGGAGTGCGCCGCTCTGGCATGGTTTGTCTCAGGCACAAAGCGACCACCGGCTGCAGTTTCCACGCGATTTTGGCAGCCACCCGGATCACGCCATAGAGTGGTGGTATCTGACCGGACAATTGCACACCGGTAACCGCATGTTTGGCTTTCAGCTGACTTTTTTCAGGTCGCGCGTACCCGCCACGCAGGCGATGACTTCCAGCTTTGCCGCCAAGCAGCTGGTCTTTGCCCACGTCGCCCTCACTGACGTAGCGGGCAAGCGCTTGCGGCACGACCAACGCATCGCGCGGGTCTCTGGCAACCGACAGCTTGATTTGGCTTTTGCCAGCACCCAGGACACGGATGTGCAGTTGGGCAACTGGGAACTCAAGCGCCAGGCTGCAACGTACCAGGCTCAAGCCAATGGGTCAGATTTTGCGCTGCAATTGAGGCTGAAAGAAACGCAACCCCTGCTGTTGCAAGGCGCGCAAGGCTGGTCGCGCAAGGGGCCAGATACCACGCAAGCGAGCTATTACTACAGCCTGCCACAGCTGAACGCCAGCGGTCACTTGCAACTGGCAGGTCAAATTTTCCAGGTGCGAGGGCAGGCCTGGCTGGATCACGAATGGAGCCAGTCGTTGTTGCCCCCTGAAGCCGTGGGTTGGGACTGGATCGGGATCAATTTACAGGATGGCAGCACGCTCACAGCCTTTCGTCTGCGCAGCCAAACTGGCGACTCGATTTGGGCCGGCGGCTCGTTGCGCGCCAAGGGGCAGACCAGCGCAGATATCCTGGGCCCCAACGATATCCGGTTTACCCCGACACGCCGCTGGACTAGCCCAGCCAGTCAAGCTACTTATCCGGTCGCGTGGGCCGTGGATGTGACCCGCCCGGCCGCGCTCGGCCAGCCGGGTACAACGCATTACACCGTCAAAGCCTTGGTCGACAACCAGGAACTCGACAGCCGCCAGAGCACCGGAGCCTTTTACTGGGAAGGCTTGAGCGAACTGTTGGATGGCCAGGGTCATCTGGTTGGGCACGGTTACCTGGAAATGACAGGCTATGCCAGTCCTTTGAAGCTATAACGTTTGCTATTTATTTTATAGCTAAATAATGAATGATAATAAGGGCTGTAGGCATTTTTTATTCGGATAAACTGGCAGCCTGCGTGTCATTGAATCGCCCATGGTCATTCCAACCTCAAACCCAACCACCACCCGCAGCCCCCAGTCTCTCTCTGGCTTGCTGCCTTTTCTGAAACCCTACCGTCTGCGCATTGGCTTGGCACTGCTGTTTCTGGTGCTGGCTGCTGCTGCCACCTTGGCGTTCCCGTTGGCGTTGCGTCAATTGATTGATGCCGGTTTGTCACCCCGCGACCAGGGTGCCCAGGTGCTGGCCCTGCGCGGCAATTTTGTGGTGTTGTTTGCCGTAGCGGTGGCTTTAGGGGTGTTTTCTGCCGCACGTTTTTACTTGGTAAGTTGGCTGGGGGAACGCGTCAGCGCCGACCTGCGCAACGCGGTGTACAGCCATGTGCTGCAACAAAGCCCGGAATTTTTTGAAACCACACAAACCGGCGAAGTGCTGTCGCGTTTGTCCAACGACACCACACTGGTACAAACCGTGGTGGGCTCGTCGCTGAGCATGGGGTTGCGCAATCTGGTTATGGGCATTGGAGCACTGGCCATGCTGGTGTGGACCAACCCGTTGGTGATGGCACAGGTGCTGTTGATCCTGGCGCTGGTGATCCTGCCAGCAGCGGCTTTTGGGCGGCGCGTACGCAAGCTCTCACGCGCCAGCCAGGACCGCGCGGCCGACTCCAGTGCCATTGCGGCCGAGGTGCTCAACGCCATTCCCGTGGTGCAAAGCTACACGGCCGAGGCGCGTGAAGCGCGCCGTTTCACCCAGGCCACCGAAGCCGCATTTGACGTGGCAGCGCGGCGCTCACGGGCACGCGCGGTGCTGGTGGCCTTCATCATCATCGCCACCAGCGCCGCGCTGATGTGGGGCTTGTACCAAGGCACGCAGGCGGTGCTGGCCGGGCGCATCAGCGCCGGGCATTTGGGGCAAACGGTGATCTACGTGATCATTCTGGCCGGGGCGTTTGCGGTGCTGGGTGAGGTCTATGGCGACCTGCTGCGCGCTGCCGGTGCGACCGAACGGCTGATGGAGTTGCTGGCCAGCCAGTCGTCTATTGTTTCACCATCAAATCCAGCTCTAGCCCTTATCAATAAATCCGGAAGCGCTATTGATTTTGATAATATCTCGTTTCACTACCCGTCGCGCCCGGCGCAAGCGGCGCTGCACAATGTCACGCTGAAGGTGGCTGCTGGCCAGACCGTGGCGCTGGTGGGCCCCAGCGGTGCGGGCAAGAGCACGGTGTTTCAGCTGCTGTTGCGCTACTACGATGCGCAACAGGGGCGTATTCTGCTGGACGGCGTGCCCACGCGCACGCTCAGCCTGCAGGACTTGCGCCAGCGCATTGGCATCGTGCCGCAAGACGCGGTGGTGTTTTCCAGTAGCGCGCTGGACAACATCCGCTACGGCCGACCGGATGCGACTGACGACGAGGTCAAGGCCGCTGCACAAGCGGCTTTTGCCGATGGCTTCATCAGCGCACTGCCGCAGGGTTACAACACGTTTTTGGGCGAGCGCGGCGTGCGCCTGAGCGGTGGTCAGCGCCAGCGCATGGCCATTGCACGGGCGATTCTGAAAAACCCGCCACTGTTGCTGCTGGACGAAGCCACCAGCGCGCTGGATGCCGAGAGTGAACGCATGGTGCAAGCGGCGCTGGAATCGGCCATGCGCTGGCGCACCACGCTGGTGATTGCACACCGGCTGGCCACGGTGCAAAAGGCCGACTGCATTGTGGTACTGGATCACGGCCAGGTAGTGGAAACCGGCACCCATGCGCAACTGGTGGCCGCCAATGGGTTGTACGCCAGGCTGGCGGCACTGCAATTCGATGGCTCGGGCATGAGCCAATCAATGCTTGAACCCCATGCCCAGGACGCGTAAACTCCAAATCGATTCCAGTTCCAAAACGTTCCTGCCCTGGGTGTATTGACTTGTCGTGCGACCGCACGATGCCGTGTCTTGTGCCTGGGCAGCATGGCGGTGGAAGTAACCTATTTTTCAAGGAGTCTGTCATGAACGTTTCCACATCCAACACCACTGTGATTCAATCCACGCGCCAACCCACCCAACTGCAAAAAGAAAAAGCAGAGCCAGCACCTGAAGCACAAGAAAAACCCAATGCGGTTGCGGCCAAAAAATCAGCGTTGCCAGCACCAATGGTCAACGCCCAGGGACAGACCACCGGCCGTTTGTTGAATGTAACGGCGTAACGTCAACCCACCACCCGGTGTCATCATGGCTGCGCTTGCTGCCATCCACAACGCCACCCCGTCGCTGCAATCCACCCTGATGCGCAACCGGATCGCGGTGGCGCGCCAGCAAGCGGATCAGGCTGAGGCTCAAGCCCAAGGCCTGCGCGCCCAAGCCGATGCTCAGGAACAGCAGGTGCAACAAGCACGTCAACGTGTACAGACCTTGGAGCGGGGCGCAAACGCGGTGGCCGCCAACCCGTCCACTCCAGCGACTGGTCTGGATACCACCACAAAAACCACCCTGAAAAATGAAACCACCTACGCCGGTATCTTGGCGGGCGTGTTTCAAATGGCCAAACCACTGCTCCAATCTGATCTGATGTCGACTCAGAAAAACTTGGTCAACTCCAGTCTGTTTGAAACCACCCACACCGCATGGAATGCACGGCCAAGCCGTGCACAAACTGTGGGTCGGTTCATTGATGTCAAGGCTTGACTGTGACTTACTGGAAGTTGTTGCGCATCAGGCCAGGTGGCGCAGTTCACGCAAAGCCACCGACACCGGTGCCAGATCGACCCCTTGGGTGCTGATGGTTTCCAGCAAGCGGCACAGGCGCGCGATGGTGGCAGCGTTGTGCTGCGACCAGGCATCAACTCCCTCAAAACGCAACAGCACGCTTTGACTGATCTGACTGGCAATGGCGTACACGTCGTCGCGGGCGCTGCCTCTGGCCTGGGTTTGCCACAGGGTGTCAGTAGGCAAACGATTGATCTGTGCTCGCCAGGCGCTTAAACCCAAAACACTGTCAACCCCAAAGTAGGTTTGCGCCACTTGCGCCAGGGTACTGCTGGCGCTCTCGGTCAAATCCACCAGATCAAGCGCCGGGAAAATATATTCAAGCGCCGTCAAGTTGCGGGCCAGTTCGGTCACCACACCAGCCTGTACCAGTTTTTGCGTCGCCTGCTCCCAGCTGGCTGCCGCGCCTGTGGGCAGCCAGGTGTCCAGATGGGCACGCAGCTCTCGTGCGGCTGGCTGGTAGCGCCCGATCAAGGTTGGTAAATCAGAAGCTTTAAACCGGGCCCGCAGCATCCAGCGCGAGGCGCGTTGGGTAATGGCAATGAGTTTGCTGAGCAGACCCAGTTGCAAGGCACTGGTGACACTACCATCAAGCGCGTCAATTTGATCCCACAGGGGTTCCAGGTCAAAAATCTCACGCGCCAGGGTATAGGCCCGCACCACATCCGCCGTGCTGGCAGCGGCTTCAGCTGCCAGAAAGTTGACAAAGGTGGCCCCAGTGCGGTTGACCACCGTATTGGCCACAAAAGTGGCGATGATTTCGCGCTTGAGCGGATGCTGACTGATTGCCATTGCAAATTTCTTCGTCAAGGCCTTGGGAAAGTAGGCTTTGAGCACGCGGCTGAAATACGGGTCATCGGGCAAATTACTGGCCAGCAAATCATCAAACACCGACATTTTGGCGTAGGCCAGCAGCACCGCGCCTTCGGGTGCGGTCAGCCCTTGCTGCAAGGCGCGCCTGCGGGCAATTTCATCATCAGCAGGCAAAAATTCCAGGGCACGGTTCAAACGCCCTGCACCTTCAAGCCATTGCATCAAACGCTGTTGTCCATCCAGCAAATACATGGGGCGATGGCAGGCCACATCCAGCGCCTGGGTCTGGTAGTAGTTGTCTGCCAGCACCAACTGCCCCACCTCATCGGTCATTGAGGCCAGCAGGTCATTGCGCTGTTTGAGCGTCAGGTCCCCAGCCTCGACCACCCGATCCAGCAAAATCTTGATGTTGACTTCATGATCAGAACAATCCACCCCGGCCGAGTTGTCAATGGCATCGGTATAAATCAGCCCCCCCGCTTGCGCATATTCAATCCGGCCCAGCTGGGTGCAACCCAGGTTGCCCCCTTCTACCAGCACCTTGGAACGAAGTTGTTTGCCGTTGACCCGGAAAGCATCGCTGGATTTGTCGCCCACCTGCGCATGGCTCTCCTGGGCTGACTTGACATAAGTACCAATGCCACCGTTGTAAATCATGTCCACAGGGGCTTGCAGCAATGCGTGCAGCAGGTCACTCGGAGACAACTCGTGTGCTTCAATGCCCAACACCGCACGCGCCGCGTCAGACAGGTGGATCGATTTGGCAGTACGCGGATAGATGCCGGAGCCTTCAGACAGCACGCTACGGTCAAAATCATCCCAGCTCGAGCGTGGCAAATTGAACAGACGCTGGCGCTCAGCAAAGCTGCGTGCCACATCCGGTGTCGGGTCAATGAAAATGTGTCGATGATCGAAAGCTGCCACCAGTTGAATCTGCGGTGAAAGCAACATGCCGTTGCCAAACACATCGCCGGACATGTCACCAATACCGACCACAGTGAATGGTGTCGTCTGGATGTCATGCGACAAAGCCCGAAAGTGGCGCTTGGCTGATTCCCACGCGCCGCGTGCCGTAATACCCATTTTTTTATGGTCATACCCGACCGAGCCACCCGAGGCAAATGCATCACCCAACCAGAACCCGTAGTCGGCCGACACACTGTTGGCAATGTCCGAGAAGCTGGCAGTGCCTTTGTCTGCTGCCACCACCAAGTAGGGGTCATCAACATCATGGCGCACCACCTGCAACGGTGGCACGACCTGGCCTTTGATCAGGTTGTCGGTCAAGTCCAGCATGCCACAGAGCAACAGTTTGTAGCAGGCAATGCCCTCGGCCATGAAGGCATCGCGATCGCTGGCGGGAGGAGAATTTTTAAGCACAAAACCGCCTTTGGAGCCGACCGGCACAATGACGGTATTTTTAACTTGCTGGGCTTTGACCAGACCCAGAATTTCAGTGCGGAAATCCTCGCGCCGATCCGACCAGCGCAAGCCACCACGAGCGACCTTGTCTATGCGCAAATGCAGCGCTTCTACGCGTGGTGAGTAAACCCATATCTCAAACAATGGCTTGGGTTCGGGCATACCCGGTACTTCACGCGAGTTGAACTTGAAGCTCATGTACGGTTTGTGATCGCCTGCAGCGGTCAACTGCCACACGTTGGTGCGCAGCGTGGCGAGAATGGTGCTGAAGTATTGGCGCAGCACACGGTCTTCTTCCAAACTGGCCACCGCACTGAGTTGTGTTTCTATCGATGCCGTCAATCCGGTTTGCACTGTGTCACCCTGAGCCACCTGTGCGGGATCAAAACGGGCTTCAAAGAGCTGATACAAGGTCTGTGCCAAAACCGCGTTTTTATGCAACGTAGCTTCCAGGTAACTTTGACTGAACGGAAAACCCAACTGCTTGAAATAACGCGTGTAAGCCCGCAACACGGCAATGGCGCGCGCATCCAGACGGGTCACCAGCACCAATTTGTTGAGGTCATCGCTATCGTATGTTTTGCGCCATACCTGCGTGAATAACTGCTCAAAACGATCCCGAATCTGTGAAAAGTCAGCTTGCTCTGGCAGTTGCAGTCCAAGATCATGAATCCAACATGCCACAGCAGCACCACTGTGTGAACTCTCAAAAACTTGGTGCGGGTGTTCATCAAGCACACGTGTGCCCATGCACTCAAGCACCGGCAAGGAGTCAGACAAAGCTACTTTGGAAAGACTGTAAATCTTGAACCGAACCAGACCTGGCGTGCTGTCGAGTGGGCGGTAGAGTCGAACAGCCATCGGTGTGTCTTCCGACAAGCCGGACAATACCTGCACGTCCTGCGCAGCCATATGGCCTGAAAACTCTTCTTTATAGGCGGCTGGAAAACCGCTGGCAAAGCGACTTGCCATCATCAATCCCATGCTTTCGCCGTGCACTTGCAATAGGGCTTGTTTGCAATCGTCTTCCCAACGTTGTGCCAACTGGGCCACACGGGCTTCGAGCAGGGCGATGTCAACATTTTTGGGAGACTGCTCTCGCGCACGCACCAGGTAATGGATGCGGGCCATGGGACTGTCGGTGAGCATGGGAGTAAATTCAACCGACTGCCCATCAAATGCGCGGCTGAGTTCATCGCCAATCTTGATACGCAATTCGGTGTTGTAACGGTCCCTGGGCACAAATACCTGCACCGAGGTGAAGCGACCAAACGGATCGCGGCGAACGAACACGCGGGCCCGTTGGCTTTCTTGAAGACGCAAAATACCCACAGCATGTTCGATCAGGGTAGCGGTATCTACCTGAAACAATTCATCACGCGGGTACGCATCCAGAATGGATTGCAGCGACTTGGCAGCATGGCTCTCGGGTAAAACACCTACGGCAGTCATCACAGCCGCAGTGCGGCGGCGAATTTGGGGGATGTCACCCACCGAGGCGGCATAGGCTTTGGAGGTGTAAAGCCCCAGAAACCGGGCTTCACCTGCTACTTTTCCGGATGCATCGAAACGTTTGACGGTCAGGCAATCCAGCCATGCCGGACGGTGCACCGTCGAGCGTGTCATGGCTTTTGTGACCAACACCAATTGGTCTGAATCTATAAATTCAAGTGCGTCGGAAGGCAAACGGCTCAGTGGTGTATGCGCTTCACCGCGCAAAATACCGAGCCCGGAATCGGGCACAGCGACCAGGTTCATGCCGCTTTCCTGTTGCACCAATTGATAGTCCCTTGCACCCAAAAATGTGAAATGCTGGTCTTCCAGCCAATTGAGAAAATCGATGCCTTCTTGTTGGCCGGTGGCCGACAGCGCTGAGACGACAGAGGCCTGGCGTACCGCTTGCAGGTGCGCCAGCATGGCCACCCAATCGGTCACGGCTGCGCGTACATCACGCAATACATCGGACAATTCTTGCACCAGCAAGGTACGCTCAGCAGGGCTGGAAATCCGGTCACACTCAACCAAAATCAACGATGCAATGTGTGGGTTGCGTTGTTCTTGTGGCTGGGCCTGTGAAACCTGTTTGACACGATTATTCGCATCACGCTTGACCGCCAACAAAGGGTGAACAATCCAAAGCGCGGTGCGCCCGAGACGATTAACCGCCATGGTGACCGAGTCCACCAAAAACGGCATATCGTCATGAACGATCTGGATGATGGTGTGCTCGCTGACAAATCCATCTTCAGCCAGAGTCGGGTTGAAAACCCGAATACGAACGCCCTCCGCATCAGTCGGCGCGTCAAGCAAACGCCAATGGGCATTGGCCAAGGCCAGCAAACTCGAAGGGCCGCGCTTGTGCAGTTCGTCCGGATCAGTTTTATCAAAATAGGCGGTAACAAAATCCGCCAAATCAGTGGAAGCTGATCCGGCATTTTCCAGAGTGTAGGTACGCAGGGCAGCCAGTGTGGCATGGGTCATGCAAATCTCCGTTGGTTCTTTTGGATGGAAAAGATTCTAGGAAGCGCACGAGCCAAACGTTATGCCTACATGGTCAATTCATTGCCTTATGCAAATAACACATAATCATCAAAACGGATGCCAATCCAACACCCAAGCACCTGACAGCACATTCTGCAACCAAAGAACGGCTGCAAGCGTTTTGCCATCTGTGACATGACCTTGACTGCACAACTCAAGCAACTGAGCCGGTGGCACAGTAAATATGTCCAGAAATTCACCTCTGTCCAAATGCTGCGGGCCAGCCGTCAGACCACGTGCGAACCAGATGTCAATGAACTCAGTGGAATAGGCAATGGCGGGGTGCAGAACCCCGGCATGCGCCCACTGTGTAGCTGTGTAGCCTGTCTCCTCGCGCAATTCACGTTGCGCGCAATGGAAACAATCTTCTGCGGCATCGAGCTTTCCCGCAGGAAACTCAATCATGATCTGGCCCATGGGGTAGCGAAATTGCCGTTCCAGCACCACTTGAATAAGCCCTTGGGCATCTTGAAGCAAAGGAACGATCATGACAGCACCGGGATGAACCACATATTCACGTGCAGCGAATTCACCGTCAGGCAAACGAACCTGATCTTCAAACGCATGAAGAAAATGGCCGTGAAAAAGCTCACGGCCATTTATTTTTTTTTCATCCAGACTAGCATCCAACATGCCACATCCATGCAGAAAATGAAAACGCCAACCCTGGCAGGTCTAGCTGGTCAGCATTTGCTTGATAGCACTCGAGCATAGGAGCATCAAGCCACCAGGCAACAAACCCAAGAACAGGAGCAACGCTCCGTTGAGTGACAGAACCGCACGCACTTCAAGCGATGCCACAACTGCAGAAGCCGTGATTGGTGCATCAAAATACATCACCTTGACCACACGCAGGTAATAAAACGCGCCGATCAGCGACATCATGACCGCAAACACAGCCAGCCCAAGGTGCAAGGCACCACCAGACGCGACCAATGCCTGTAGCACAGCCAATTTGGCGTAAAACCCGACCATCGGTGGTATGCCAGCCAACGAAAAAAGACAAAGCGCCATGATGCCAGCATAGAGTGGGCTGCGTTGGTTCAAACCGGCAAAGTCGGCAATTTCCTCGCTCTCAAAACCGTTGCGGGCAAGCAGCAGAATCACACCAAAACTGGCCAAGGTGGTGAGCACATAAGAGACCACGTAAAACATGGAAGAACTGTAGGCATTAGCCGTCGCACCGACTTGGCCATCAACCACACCAGACATCATCCCAATCAGCACAAAACCCATGTGCGAGATGGTTGAAAAAGCCAGCATGCGTTTCAAATTGGTTTGCGCAATGGCAGCCAAGTTACCAACCGCCAGCGATGCGATTGCCAACAGCATCAACATCTGCTGCCAATCTATGGCCAATTTGGGCATGCCTTCTACCAGCAGTCGAACCATCACGGCAAATGCTGCCAGTTTGGGTGCACCACCAATCATGAGCGTGATGGCAGTGGGAGCCCCCTGATAAACGTCAGGAATCCACATGTGAAAGGGAACCACACCAAACTTAAAAGCCAATCCCGCTACCACAAAGACCAAACCAAACACCAACACCTGCTGCTTGATTTGCCCGGAACTGATGGCCTTGGAAACTTCTTGCAAATCGAGCGACCCCGTGGCCCCATAAATCATAGACATACCATACAAAAGGAAACCTGAAGCCAGGGCACCAAGAACAAAATATTTCATTGCCGCTTCGATCGACAACGTGTGATCACGACGCAATGCCACCAGTGCATAACTGGAGAGGGTGAGGAGCTCCACACCCATGTATATCACCAAGAAATTACTTCCTGAGATCATCACAAACATACCCAGCAGCGAAAACATGCTGAGTACAAAAAGTTCACCGCCACGCAGCATGTCACGGTCTGCAGCATAAGGACGGCCATAAACCAGAGAGATCATCACCGCTAACGTAGCAAAACATTTGAGCCAATTACCCATCACGTCACTGACCACCATGCCACCGAAGGCATAGACGGTTTGACCACTGCTTGCGTAACTGGCCTGCAAGGCCGCCACCACCGCCAGTGTCAGCATGGTCAGCAGGTAGGTGGCCGTGCGTGTGCGACTCTTGACTCCCAAATCGAACAGGGAAATCACACACACCATGATCAGCAGGATCATTTCAGGGTAAACGGCGATCAAACTGAGTTTGTCAATCATAGGAAATCTCTTATTTCGGTGTTATCAACGCAGACTGATCAGTTCAGTTTTGACTGGGCCACGTGTTTCAGCAATTCGGCTACAGAAACATCCATGACATCGGTAAAGGGCTTGGGATACAAGCCGAGGTAAAGCACGGCAATGGCCAACAAACTCAAAAAGAAAAACTCACGTGCGTTGATGTCCTTCAAATGCTTGACGTGATCATTGGCAACCGGACCAAGGTAGACGCGTTTGACCATCCACAGGGTATAGGCTGCGCCAAAAATCAGGGCACTAGCAGCAGCGGTTCCAACCCAAAAATTGATCTTGACTGCACCCAAAATAACCATCCACTCGCCTACAAATCCAGCCGTTCCTGGAAGGCCACAGTTAGCCATGGCAAACAGCATGGCAAATACCGCAAACTTAGGCATGGTATTGATCACGCCGCCGTAACTTGCAATTTCACGCGAGTGCATCCGGTCGTACAAAACCCCAATGCCCAGGAACATGGCCGCAGACACGAAACCGTGCGAAATCATCTGAACAATGCCCCCAGCCAAACCGAGATCATTGAAAATGAAGAAGCCCAGGGTCACAAAACCCATGTGAGCAATAGACGAATAAGCCACCAGTTTTTTCATGTCGGTCTGAACCATGGTGACCAAACCAACATAGATCACCGCTGCAAGCGACAGACCAATCATCAGACCTGCCCATTCGTGCGAGGCATCGGGCGTGATAGGTAACGAAAAGCGCAAGAAACCATACGCGCCGAGTTTCAACATGATCGCGGCCAACACAGCCGACCCGCCCGTAGGTGCTTCAACGTGTACGTCAGGCAACCAAGTATGGACTGGCCACATGGGTACTTTGACCGCAAATGCTGCAAGAAATGCAAAGAACAAAAGCGTCTGCGCATGACTATCAATAGGAAGTTTTTGCCAACTTAACAAGTCAAAACTGTACCCAGAGACGATGTACAGGTAGATCAAAGCAACCAGCATCAACAAAGAACCCAACAAGGTGTACAAAAAGAATTTGAACGCCGCGTAAATCTTGTTCGGCCCCCCCCAGACACCAATGATCAGGTACATGGGTATCAAGGTTGCTTCGAAGAATACATAAAAAAGCATGCCGTCAAGTGCACAAAACACACCGATCATGAGCCCACTCAGAATCAGAAAGGCACCCATGTACTGATTGACACGACTGGTGATCACTTCCCAGCCTGCAATCACCACAATCAGGTTGATGAATGCGGTCAACAGAATAAACCAAACAGAAATACCGTCAATGCCCAGGTGGTAGTTGACATTGAAGCGCTCAAACCAGGGGGTATTCTCCACAAACTGCATCGCAGCGGTGGTCACATTGAATTGTGTATAAAGGGGGAAGGTGACCAAAAGGCTGACGACAGCCCCGATCAACGCCACCCATCGCACCGCGCGTGCCTGGTCATCACGACCAAGAGCAAGCAGCACCACACCGAAAGCAATCGGTGTCCAAATAGCCAGGCTCAGCAAACCCATTTTTATATTTCTCCTATTTGAGCCAGACGAAGTACGTCATCAAGACAAAGACACCCAATACCATGGTGAGCGCGTAGTCATACAAGTAGCCCGTTTGAATTTTGCGCACCACACCAGAAACCCATCCCACCAAACGCCAGGAACCGTTCACAACAGCACCATCAATGACCGTCTGATCACCGCCCTTCCAGAAGGCTGTGCCCAAACCACGGACAGCAGGTGAAAGCACGTTTTCATTGAACCAGTCCATGTAATACTTGTTTTCAAGTAATGTGTATACGGGTTTGAAACTGCGTTTGATCGCAGCAGGTAACGCAGGATTGATCATGTACATGTAATAGGCCAGTGCAACGCCTGTTGCAGCCAACCAAAACGGCACAGTCAACAAACCGTGCAACGCCATTTGCGCAGGGCCATGAAACTCCTCGCGAATCATTTCCATCGCATTGTGAAGTTCATGATTGACAAAAATTGCATCTTTGAAAAAGTCACCAAACAGCATCGGGCCAATCGTGATAAAGCCAATCAGCACCGACGGAATGGCAAGCATGACCAAAGGCACGGTGACAACCCAAGGTGATTCATGCGGTTGACTGTGTTCTGCATGATGGCCGTGATCATGCCCATGGCCTGCATCCGGATTCTGGTCAAAGCGCTCTTTGCCATGAAACACCAGGAAATACAGCCGGAAAGAATAAAAAGCAGTGACAAAAACACCAGCCAAAACTGCAAAATAAGCAAAACCTGCAGCGGGCAATTGGCTAGCATGAACAGCCTCAATGATCGCATCCTTGGAATAAAAACCAGCAAACAGCGGTGTGCCGATCAATGCCAAGGATCCCATCAAGCAGGTCAACCAAGTGATGGGCATGTATTTGCGCAAACCGCCCATCCAACGGATGTCTTGGTTGTGATGGACTCCCATGATGACCGAGCCAGCAGCTAGAAACAACAGCGCCTTGAAGAACGCGTGGGTCATCAGGTGGAATACGGCCACTGAGTAGGCAGATGCCCCCAAAGCAACCGTCATGTAGCCAAGCTGCGAGAGTGTGGAATAGGCAACGATACGTTTAATATCGTTTTGAATCATGCCCAGAAAACCCATGAACAGCGCCGTGATGCCGCCAATGATCAACACAAAATTAAGCGCAGCATCACTTAACTCAAACAACGGCGACATCCGTGCCACCATGAAAATGCCGGCTGTGACCATGGTTGCAGCGTGGATCAAGGCCGAAATAGGTGTGGGACCTTCCATAGAGTCAGGCAACCACACGTGCAGCGGGAACTGTGCTGACTTGCCCATGGCACCGATGAACAGACAAATGCAAGCCACACTCAGCAACATCCAGTCGGTGCCGGGCAGTGTCAACTTGGACAATTCAACCGACTTGGCAAACAGTTCGGTGTAATTCAAAGTACCGGTGTAGGCCACTAGCAGTCCAATGCCCAGAATGAACCCGAAGTCACCCACCCGGTTCACCAAGAATGCCTTCATATTTGCAAAAATGGCAGATGGTTTGTTGAACCAAAACCCAATGAGCAAGTAAGAAACCAAACCCACAGCTTCCCAGCCGAAGAACAACTGCAGCATGTTATTGCTCATGACCAGCATCAGCATGGAAAAAGTGAACAGTGAAATATAGGCAAAGAAACGGTTGTAGCCTTCGTCTTCTTCCATGTACCCAATGGTATAGATGTGCACCATCAATGACACAAAACTGACCACGCACATCATCATGGCCGTCAAGCCATCTATCAGAAATCCAACTTCCATCTTCAAACCACCGACCATCATCCAGGTGTAGATGGTTTCATTGAAACGTGCCCCTTCTAGTGCCACACTTTTGAGTGTCAAAGCCGACAGAAGAAACGAGAGCAGCACACCCAAAATAGCAACGGTGTGAGACATGCGACGACCCATCACATTACCACCAAATTTCGTTCCCAACACACCAGCCGCAACCGCACCGACCAGGGGTGCGAGTGGTACCAGCAAAAGCGTTGAAGCGGACAGGGTTTGACTCATTTTTATTAACCCTTCAGCGAATTGAGTTCGTCAACATTGATCGTTGACCTGTTACGAAACAGAACTACCAAAATAGCCAAGCCGATGGCAGACTCTGCTGCGGCCACCGTCAAAATGAAAAATACAAAAATCTGTCCATGCAGGTCACCCAGGTAATGGGAGAACGCCACAAAATTGGTATTCACCGCCAGTAGCATCAATTCAATGGCCATCAGCAAAACAATCAGATTCTTCCGATTCAAATAAATCCCGATCACTGACAAGGCAAACAACATGGCCCCAAGTGAAAGGAAATGCCCCAAAGTAAGCGTCATGCTTGATTCTCCTTAGAGGCAGGCTCTACAACAGTTTCAATGACTTGGTATGGTTGTGTCGCAGTCATTTTGATGACCTTCATACGGTCAACAGACTTCACGCGAACTTGTTCACCCGGATCGAGCGCTTTGACATCTTTGCGCTGGCGCAAAGTCAATGCAATGGCAGCAATCATGGCCAACAGCAAAATAGCAGCAGCCACTTCCAGTGGATACAAATATTGGGTATAGAGCAACTTACCGAGTTCACGGGTGTTTGAAACCTCCGCCGTAGCCAGACCAGCAACCATGCCAGTTGTAGGCTCTTCACCCACTCTAAAACCGCCCATCAAAACCGCAGACATCTCCAAAATAACCAGTACCCCGACGACCGCAGCTAATGGGAAGTGTTTCCAAAAACCCTCGCGCAGACTGTCCAGCTTGATATCCAACATCATCACGACAAACAAAAACAGCACCATGACCGCGCCCACATACACCAGTACCAGCGACAAGGCCAAAAACTCAACCTTCAACAACATCCAGATCATGGAAGCCTGGAAAAAAGTCAGCACCAAGAACAGCACAGCATGCACCGGATTACGCGTCGTGATGACACGAAACGCCGCAACCAGCAAAACCGCCGAAAAAACGTAAAAAAGACCGGTCTTGACATCCATAATTTATTTATCTTTCTGTGTGCTCAACGGTACTTCGCATCTGCAGTTTTGTTGGCAGCAATATCATGCTCAAAGCGATCGCCAACGGCCAACAGCATTTCTTTGGTGAAATACAAATCACCTCTTTTTTCACCGTGATATTCAAAAATATTCGTTTCCACAATCGAATCCACAGGGCAACTTTCCTCACAAAATCCGCAAAAAATACACTTGGTCAAATCAATGTCATAGCGGTTGGTGCGACGTGATCCATCCGTTCGAACTTCAGATTCAATCGTGATCGCCATAGCGGGGCAAACCGCCTCACACAATTTACAAGCGATGCACCGCTCTTCACCATTTTCGTAGCGCCGCAAAGCATGCAACCCACGAAAACGTGGCGACAGCGGTGTTTTTTCTTCCGGGTATTCAAGCGTAATCTTGCTGCGAAAGGCGTATTTACCGGTCAGTCGCATGCCTTTCAGTAGTTCCACAAGCATGAAACTGGACAGAAAATCCTTCAATGAGAAGGCTCGATCACTCTGATGAGTCATGGTGTTTAAAGTTGGGGTTGACATAAGCAGCTCGAATTACTTCCAAATGTTCCAAGGGGTCTGCATCCATACCCCGATCACCACCAACCACACCAGAGTCACGGGTATGAAAATTTTCCAGCCTAGACGCATGATCTGGTCATACCTAAAGCGAGGGAAAGTGACGCGCACCCAGATGAACACCGTCATGACCATAAAGGTCTTCAGCCCCAGCCAAATCCAGCCGGGAATCCAGTTGAACAATGCGCTGTCAATAGGCGACATCCAGCCACCAAAAAACATCGTGACAGAAAGGATAGAAACCAGCCAGATATTGGCGTATTCAGCCATCTGGAACATGGCCCAGGACATACCGGAGTATTCCACCATGTGACCAGCCACAATTTCCGATTCGCCTTCGATCACATCAAACGGAGTGCGATTGGTCTCAGCCAGACCCGACACAAAATAAATCACCACAATGGGCAATAAAGGCAACCAGTTCCAAGAGAGAAAAGTCAAGCCCATCGCTGCGAAATAACCTTTGCCCTGGCCCATCACGATATCGGTCATGTTCAGGCTGGCAGATACCATGAGAACAATCAGGAAACAAAAGCCCATCGCAATTTCATAGCTCACCATTTGGGCTGAAGCTCGCAACGCCCCCAAAAAAGCATATTTTGAATTTGACGACCAACCCGAAACGATCACGCCATAAACCTCCATGGAAGCAATGGCCATCAAAAACAGCAACCCAGCGTTCAGATTGGCAACCGCAACTTCAGGACCAAACGGCACCACCGCCCAGGCGGCCAATGCTGGCCCAACAGTCAACACTGGCCCCAAATAAAACAGCACTTTATCGGCGTTGGCGGGGCAAATAATTTCTTTGGTCATGAGCTTCAAAGCATCAGCGATCGGCTGCAATAAGCCCCACGGCCCGACACGATTGGGACCTAATCGAATTTGCACCCAGCCCAACAACTTGCGTTCCCACAGGGTAGCGTAGGTCACAGCTCCCATCACGACCATCAACACGACCGTCACCTTGAGCAGGGCCCAAATCAGTGGCCAAGCCATTGCACTCCACCAAGAAGCGTCCAGCAGGCCTTGACCCAACGCAAACAGGAAATCACTCATGCTGCTACCTCCTGGCACTTAAAGGCTTGAACTGCATCTGCAGTCAACTGCAGTGCAGGTGACCGTCTCACCAAACCATCTAATTGGTAAATACTTGCAACAGCAGGTTCTGATACGTTGCCCGTGGTCTGTACAGCACAAACAGTCCGATTACTCAGACGGTCATTGGATACCTGCACCGTCTCTTCAAACACCAAATCAGGGATGCTTTGCAGTACTTCTTGCGAAGACGCAAAGTCAAATCCAGGCAACCCCATCATGTTGCCCAACACGCGCAACACCTTCCAGGCTGGGCGTGTTTCACCCAACGGCTGCACCACCGCATGAAATGACTGCACGCGCCCTTCTGCATTGACAAACGTACCTGAAGTTTCAGTAAATGGTGACACCGGCAACATGACATCACAGAATGCCATGTTGGCCTTGAAGGGGCTCAACGACACCACCATTTGCACTTTACCCAAAGCCTCAACCGCGCTGTGTCCTGCTGCAGAGTCAAACTCAGGTTCCGTGTTGAGGAGCACCAGTGCTTTCAATTCACCAGCCAGCATTTGCCCGGCATTCAAGGCATTCGCTGTCGGCATGGCCTGCGCCAATTGCACGCCCACGGTGTTCGCTGCTTCCGTCAAATAACCGAACGTAGCACCTGTTTGATCGGCAATCCATTGCGCCAGCGACAACAAACTGGAGGCTTGTGCATGGTGTGCTGCGCCATTGCCCAACAAAATGGCCTTGCGTTCGCCTTGCAACAGAGAGCTGGCAATCGCACTAGAAATCGAGGTTACTTCTGCCTGCACCGGTGCAGCGATACCTTTTTCTGATGCCACCGCTGCGGCAACGCTGGCCAAGGCCTGCACCCACTGTACAGCTGGAACACCGACGAAATGGCGCACGGGCAAAGCCCAGTCCTCCTGCTTGCTGGCCAATGCACTCACCACACAACCTTTGCGAGTCGCTTGACGAATGCGCTGTGCAAACAAGGGGTGATCCTTGCGCAAACTGGAACCGACAACCAGCACGCTTTGCAAGTTGGTCAAGTCTGCAATGGGCATACCCAAATGTCGAATACCCTCGACGGCAGGAAATTCTGCATTGCGCAGGCGGTAGTCAATGTTATTGCTACCCAAACCGCGCAGCAGTTGGTTTGACAAATACAACTCTTCAAGCGTTGAATGCGGACTGACCAGAGCCCCTAAACTTGACGCACCAAACTCAGCGCCAATTTTCTTCAGCCCGTTGGCAACATACTCTAATGCAATCTGCCAATCCACAGCCTGCCAAACCCCACCCTGCTTGATCATGGGGGTGGTCAAACGTTCTTCGCCATTAAGCGCTTCATAGGAAAACCGGTCACGGTCGGCAATCCAACATTCGTTAACAGCTTCATTCTCGAGCGGCACGACACGCATGACACGATTGTTCTTAACCTGCACAACCAAATTAGTACCGGTTGAGTCATGCGGGCTGATGGACTTGCGCCGCGACAACTCCCATGTACGAGCGCTGTACCGGAACGGCTTGCTGGTCAGGGCCCCTACCGGACAGATATCAATCATGTTGCCGGAAAGCTCAGAGTCCACCGTGTTGCCAACGAAAGTTTCAATTTGTGCATGTTCGCCACGATGCGACATGCCCAACTCCATAACACCCGCGATCTCTTGCCCAAAGCGAACACAGCGCGTGCAATGAATGCAACGCGTCATTTCTTGCATGGAAATCAACGGGCCCACATCTTTGACAGGAACGACACGCTTTTCCTCTTCATAACGTGAAGAAGAGCCGCCATAGCCCACGGCAATATCCTGCAACTGGCATTCGCCACCTTGATCGCAAATAGGGCAATCCAGAGGATGGTTAATCAGCAAAAATTCCATCACCGATTGCTGTGCTTTGATGGCTTTGTCTGATTTTGTGCGAACAATCATGCCTTGCGTCACGGTTGTCGCACAGGCAGGCATCGGTTTAGGCATTTTTTCAATGTCAACCAAACACATCCGGCAGCTGGCTGCAATGCTGAGCTTTTTGTGATAACAAAAATGAGGAATAAAGGTACCCGCTTTTTCGGCGGCGTGCATCACCGTGCTGCCTTCAGCGATATCGACCTTTTTGCCGTCGAGTTCTATTTCAATCATATTGTGATTCGCTCAAACGTAAGCAGAAACCATGCAGGTCTTGTGAGCCACGTGGTATTCAAATTCAGGCATGAAATGTTTTAACATGGCACGCACCGGCATCGCAGCAGCATCACCCAGTGCACAAATAGTGCGCCCCTGAATGTTTTCGGCCACCGAGTTCAACAACTCCAGATCGGAAATTTGACCATGCCCTGTTTCGATTCGATCAACGACCCGCGACAACCAACCCGTACCTTCACGACATGGCGTGCATTGACCGCAGGATTCATGCATATAAAAGTAGCTCAACCGTTGCAAGCTCTTGACCATGCAACGCGAATCATCCAGCACGATCACCGCACCAGAACCTAACATTGAGCCAGCCTTGGCAATCGAGTCATAGTCCATGGTGCAATCCATGATGACGCTGGCGGGCAACACCGGCGAAGAAGATCCGCCCGGTATGACAGCCTTCAACTGTCGACCTTTGCGCACACCACCAGCTAGCTCAAGCAGCTTGGCAAACGAGGTTCCCATTGGAATCTCATAGTTACCAGGCAGCTCAACATCACCACTGACAGAATAGATTTTTGTACCACCATTGTTGGGCTTGCCACAGTCGACATAAGCTTGACCACCATTGCGAATGATCCAGGGAACAGCTGCAAATGTTTCCGTGTTGTTGATGGTGGTGGGCTTGCCGTACAAACCAAAACTGGCAGGAAACGGCGGCTTGAAGCGTGGTTGGCCTTTTTTGCCTTCCAGTGACTCAAGCAGCCCCGTTTCCTCACCACAGATGTAAGCGCCAAAACCATGTGCGGCGTGAAGCTGGAAGCTGAAGCTGCTACCCAAAATGTGCTCACCAAGCAGACTAACTGCCCGGGCTTCTTCGAGGGCCTCTTCAAAACGCTGGTAGGTTTGAAAAATCTCACCGTGGATATAGTTGTATCCAACGCGAATGCCCATGGCATAGGCTGCGATGATCATGCCTTCAATCACAATATGCGGATTGAATTGCATGATTTCACGGTCTTTGCAAGTGCCGGGCTCTCCCTCATCGGAATTACAAACCAGATACTTGTCACCCGGAAACTGCCGTGGCATGAAGCTCCACTTGAGTCCGGTCGGAAAACCTGCACCACCACGACCACGCAACGAAGATTCTTTAACGGTGGCAATCACCTGATCCTGAGTCAAGCCAGCGCCACCATCCAGACCCAGCACCTTACGCAAGGCCTGATAACCGCCGCGTGCTTCATAGTCCTTCAAGCGCCAATTGCTGCCATTTAAATCTGCAAAAATTTGCGGATTGATGTGCCTGTTATGAAAACAGGTCTCAACTCCACTGGCCTGGAACCGTGACAAGACCTGGTTGGCGTTCATGACTTCACCTCGGCAGCCCGCAGACCATCAACCAGTTGATCTAATTTTTCATCTGTCATGAAACTGCACATCTTGGTATCGTTCACCAACAAAACCGGCGAATCCGCACAGGCCCCCAAACACTCACACTCTTGCAAGGTAAACAAACCATCTGATGTCGTTTGGTTGGCATCAACACCGAGCTTGGCCTTCAAATGGGCCATGGCCTTGCCCCCATTGCGCAACTGGCAGGGCAAATTGGTGCATACATTAAGTTTGTACTTGCCCACTGGCTTCTGGTTGTACATGTTGTAAAAACTGGTCACCTCGTGCACAGCCATGGGAGCCATGCCGAGATAGTCTGCAACCAGCTGCTCGCTCGCAGGGCTTACATAACCCAGTTCTTGCTGAACAATGGTCAGACAGGCCATAACCGCTGACTGTTTTTGATCGGGTGGGTACTTAGCAACTTCTTTGGCGAAGCGCGCTTTGGATTCTTCAGAAATCATCTGTCAACTTCCCCAAACACAATGTCCATGGTTCCAATGATTGCAACCGCATCCGCCAGCATGTGACCGCGCCCCATCTCATCAAGGGCAGCCAAATGGACAAAAGCGGGTGGCCTGATTTTGAGACGGTACGGCTTATTAGCACCATCACTGATCAGGTAGATGCCAAATTCACCCTTGGGATGCTCAATGGCAGCGTAGGCTTCGCCCTCTGGAACCGGAAAACCTTCGGTAAAGAGCTTGAAATGGTGAATCAAAGCTTCCATGTTGGATTTCATGGACTCACGATCAGGCGGAGCAATTTTGTGGTTGTCAGTGATCACCGGCCCCGGATTGGCACGCAACCAATCCACACACTGCTTAACAATCCGATTGGACTGTTTCATTTCTTCCATACGCACCAAATAACGGTCGTAGGTGTCACCCGTTTGGCCCACCGGGACATCAAAATCAAGCCGGTCATACACCTCGTAGGGTTGCTTCTTGCGCAAATCCCACTCCACACCGGAACCACGCAGCATCGGCCCCGTGAACCCAAGGTTCAAGGCGCGTTCAGGTGTCACCACGCCAATACCTACCGTGCGTTGCTTCCAGATACGGTTATCTGTCAACAAGGTGTGGTATTCACTCAAATAGGTTGGAAACCGCTGCGTGAAATCATCCAAAAAATCAAGCAAGCTGCCTGCGCGATTGCGGTTAAGCGCCGCTGTAGATTTTGCGCTGCGAATTTTGTTTGACTGATGCTGCGGCATGGTGTCCGGCAAGTCACGGTAGACACCACCTGGTCGGAAGTAAGCCGCATGCAAACGTGCGCCACTGACCGCTTCATAGGCATCGAGCAAGTCTTCACGCTCACGAAACGCATACAACATGACTGTCATAGCACCGCAATCGATCGCATGTGCGCCAACCCAAAGCAAATGGTTCAGCATGCGGGTGATTTCGGCGAACATGACGCGAATGTATTGCGCACGCACAGGCACTTCCAAACCCAACATTTTCTCAACCGCCAGGCAGTAGGCCTGCTCATTGCACATCATGGACATGTAATCCAGACGATCCATATAAGGTAAGGCTTGGATGTAGGTTTTGCTCTCTGCCAACTTTTCAGTCGCGCGATGCAAAAGACCAATGTGCGGATCAGCCCGTTGGATGACCTCGCCATCGAGCTCTAGCACCAGGCGCAAAACGCCGTGCGCTGCAGGATGCTGCGGTCCAAAATTCAGTGTGTAATTCTTGATATCAGCCATGTCTGAAACCGCTAGTTAGCTAGCCAGGCCTCCGTAGTTATCTTCACGGATAACGCGTGGTGTTATCTCACGTTGCTCAATCGTCACTGGCTGGTATACAACTCGTTTTTGCTCTGCGTCGTAGCGCATCTCGACATGACCAATGCCGGGAAAATCTTTGCGGAAAGGATGACCTATGAAACCGTAATCTGTCAAGATGCGACGCAAGTCACTGTGACCTTCAAAAACAATGCCAAAGAGGTCAAATGCCTCACGCTCAAACCAGTTGGCGCTGCTCCAGAGATCACACACAGAAGGCATCACCGGCATTAAATCGTCAACCGCATAAGACTTGAGACGCACACGCTGATTCAAGCTCACCGACAACAAATGGAGCACCACACAAAACCGTGAACCAACCAAGGACTGATTCTTATAGGTGGAGTAATCCACGCCACACAGATCCATCATCTGCTCAAAGCGGCATCGTGAATCGTCGCGAAGAATTTGCGCAGCCTGAAAATAATTCGCCGCATCCACGACGATGGTGAGCTCACCCAAGGCCACCACACTGCTTTTAACTAAATTCCCCAGCGCGGCTTCTACATTGGCTTTCAGCGTCAGCGGATTTACAGCATATGAAATCATCAGTACCCCTTTAGGCGCGTGCAATCGTTTGTGTACGACGAATTTTTCTTTGCAATTGCAGGATCCCATAAATCAAGGCCTCTGCAGTAGGCGGACAACCCGGCACATAGACATCCACCGGAACAATGCGATCACACCCCCGCACCACCGAATAGCTATAGTGGTAATAGCCGCCGCCATTGGCACACGATCCCATGCTGATCACCCAGCGCGGCTCAGCCATTTGGTCATAAACTTTGCGAAAGGCAGGTGCCATTTTGTTGGTCAGCGTGCCCGCCACAATGATCAAATCAGATTGACGCGGACTGGGCCGAAACACTTCAGCACCAAAGCGACTGATGTCATAGCGCGCCGCGGCCGCATGCATCATTTCAACCGCACAGCACGCCAACCCAAAGGTCATCGGCCAAACCGAACCCGTCTTGGCCCAATTCACCACCGAGTCATAACTCGTTGTGACAAAGCCCTCTTTGAAAACACCTTCAATCATTGTGTTACTCCCAATCCAGGGCGCCTTTGATCCACATGTACACAAAACCAATCGTCAGAATGGTCACAAATTCCAGACCAACCAGAAACCCGTAAAGCCCCAACTCCTTGAGCGTCACAGCCCAAGGAAACAGCAGCGCAGTTTCGAGATCAAAGAGAATAAAAAGAATGGCAATCAGGTAGTAACGGACATCGAACTGCATCCGGGCATCACCAAAGGCTTCAAAGCCACATTCGTAGGGGGAATTTTTTGCCGCATCAGGTCTATTGGGGCCAAGAATATACCCAATGATTTGGGGCATGACACCAACTGAAAGACCGATCAATATAAAAAGAAGAACAGGTAAATATTGATCAAGTTTCATGGCTGGATTTTGATTCAACTGTTAGCCTGCAGCATTGATTTGCGTCAAACTAAACTAACTCTGGTGCCGTCGGCGAGACTCGAACTCGCACAGCTTTCGCCACTACCACCTCAAGATAGCGTGTCTACCAATTTCACCACGACGGCTGTTCTTGTGGGCCGATTTTCAAACCTCGATTTATTTCGATTTCTGAGCATTCAGCCGACTCGTAGTTTACCCTGAAATCTCCTCACAACTGCCAAGGAGAAGGCCGGTATGACCGATTATTTGGCAGGAATCTGGGCCGCACCAGAAGCAGGCACAACCGGGGCATTGACTGCCGGCACGGTGGTGGTCAGCGCCGTGTTTTCAAGCACGCTGCCAGACGGTGCAGCGGTACGTGGTGTACCAAAATAAGCCAGTGCCAGCGTGGCTACAAAAAAGAGCGTAGCCAGTACCGCTGTGGAACGGGACAAGAAGTTGGCGCTACCGCTGGCGCCAAACAAACTACCCGATCCACCACTGCCAAAAGCCGCGCCCATGTCAGCACCTTTACCGTGCTGCACCAAAATCAAACCAACCATGGCAACGGCCGAAATCATTTGCACTGCCAGCAAAATGGTCAAAACTACATTCATAAATTACTCCTGATTAAATAGCTGAACACGCCTGCATTCAGGCGGCCGCAGCAATGATTGCTAAAAAGTCTTGGGGTTTGAGAGCAGCCCCACCAATCAACCCGCCATCAATATCAGGCTGAGCCAACAGCTGCGCTGCGTTGGCGGCATTCATGCTGCCGCCATACAACAACTTGATGCGATCGGCACTGGGGGTTGCCGCTTTCAGTTGTGCACGCAAAACCGCGTGCACCTGTTGCGCCTGCCCGGCTGTGGCCGATAAACCTGTACCAATGGCCCACACCGGTTCATACGCCACCACCACTTCACTGATGCAATGCCCATTGAGCGCAATGACAGCAGCCAGTTGACGCTTGACTACTTCCTCGGTCTGGCCTGCTTCACGCTCGGCCAGGGTTTCGCCCACACACACCACCGGCGTGATGCCACAGGCCAGGGCGCATTGAGCTTTGATGGCCACCACTTCATCCGACTCAAGGTGGTATTGACGACGCTCGGAATGCCCGACGATGACATAGCGCAGTCCAAACTCCTTGAGCATGGCGGCTGCAATTTCGCCGGTGTAGGCCCCACTCGCATGACTGGAAACATCTTGCGCACCCAGCTCAATCACGCTGCCAGCCAGCAACACTTGACACTGTGCCAGATAGACAGACGGCACGCACACCGCCACCTGGCATGCAGGTTGCCCCACACCCGCCAACAGGCTCTTGAGCAATGACGCGTTGGCAGCCAAACTGCCGTTCATTTTCCAGTTGCCTGCGATCAGCTTCTTTTTCATGCGTTTTCCCAAGTCAAAACAATTTTTCCCACATGCTGGTTGGATTCCATCAAGGCGTGGGCTTGGCTGGCTTGCGCTGCGGGGAACACACTGTGAATCACGGGTTTAATCTGCCCAGATGACAGCAGAGGCCAGACCCACTGCAAACAAGCTTGCGCAATCGCCGCCTTGAAAGCCACCGGACGCACACGCAGCGTAGACCCCGTCACCGTCAGACGACGACGCAACACCAACCCGGCATCGAGCTCACATTGCGCGCCACCTTGCACCCCAATGATCACCAAGCGGCCATCTTCGCGCAAACACTGCACCTCTTTGGCCACATACCGGCCAGCCACCATGTCCAGAATCACATCCACACCCAACTCATTCGTCAAGCGAGCCACTTCGACCTGGAAATCGTGGGTTTTGTAGTTGATAGCGGCATCAGCTCCCAAGGCCAGACAGGCGGCGCATTTTTCATCGCTGCCAGCCGTCGTCAACACGCGCGCGCCCATCGACTTGGCCAGTTGAATGGCCGTAACCCCGATGCCACTGCTGCCACCTTGAATCAACACCGTTTCACCCGCCACCAGACGGCCACGATCGATCAGGTTGCTCCAAACGGTAAAGCAGGTCTCAGGCAAACTGGCCGCCTCAACATCGCTCAAACCGGTCGGCACCGGCAGGCACTGGGCGATCGGGGCCACACACCACTGCGCATAGCCGCCGCCCGCCACCAGGGCACAAACGCGGTCACCCAAGCGTAAACCAGCCGTAGCCATTTCAGCGGCATCTCCGCCCTCAATCACCCCAGCCACTTCCAGCCCCAACAGATCAGATGCCCCCGTGGGAGCCGGATACAAACCCTTGCGTTGCAATACATCGGGCCGGTTGACACCACTGGCGCGCACGTGAATGAGCACCTCGCCAGGACCCACCACGGGCACAGGCCGCTTTCCCAGATGCAAAACATCCGGGCTACCAAATTGGGTGATGTCAACAACTTTCATGCATTTATGGCTTCTAGCCCTTGTATATAAAGGGCCATTAGCTATTAATTTTATTGCAGCGCGTGGCCGATCACTCGCGGTTTTCTGGTGCCGGACGATCCAGCAACGCCTTCATGGACAGCTTGACGCGGCCTTTTTCGTCGGTCTCAAGCACCTTGACCTTGACGATCTGACCTTCCTTGAGATAGTCAGTGACCTTCTCGACACGCTCGTGAGCGATCTGGCTGATGTGCAACAGACCGTCTTTGCCCGGCAGCAGGTTGATCAACGCGCCAAAGTCCAAAATCTTCACGACCGGGCCTTCGTAGACCTTGCCAATTTCAACTTCAGCGGTGATCTGTTCAATGCGGCGTTTGGCTTCTTCGGCCTTGGCCGGATCAGCCGACGCAATGGTGATGGTGCCGTCTTCTTCAATGTTGATTTGGGTACCAGTTTCTTCGGTCAACGCACGAATCACTGCGCCAC
>JAVHPS010000116.1:0-11683 GCA_036170715.1 Rhodoferax sp.
GCAGCGCTGGCACGGCCGCTGCATCAGCTTGGCGCAGCGCATTGCCCAGCGCCACGGCCACGTTGCGCAGCCAGCGCTCATGGCCAATACGCCGAATCGGGCTGCCTTCTGTCAAGTGCAAAAACTCGTCTTCGGTCCAGGCCAACAGCGCCGTGAGTGCACTGCCCGCCATCCCCGCACGCACATCAAAATCCGGCAACGGACTACGCTTGGCAAACTTGTTCCACGGACACACCAGCTGGCAGTCGTCACAACCGTAGATGCGGTTGCCCATCAAGGGGCGCAGTTCCACTGGAATGGGCCCGGCGTGCTCGATCGTCAGATAGCTGATGCAACGCCGTGCGTCCAGCCGGTGCGCGGCCACGATGGCTTGGGTTGGGCACACCGCCATGCAGGCGCTGCAGCTGCCGCAGTGTGCGGCCACGGGTTCGGACACGGGCAAGGCCATGTCGACAAAAATTTCGCCCAAAAAAAACATCGACCCAGCCGTGCGACTGAGCAGCAGCGTGTGCTTGCCGCGCCAGCCTTGACCGCTGCGGCTGGCTAGCTCGGCCTCCAGCACCGGGGCCGAATCGGTGAACACCCGGTAACCCAGGGGACCTATGGCCTGCGCCATGCGGTCACTGAGTTGCTGCAGCCGGGCCCGCATCACCTTGTGGTAGTCGCGCCCACGGGCGTACACCGACACAATGCCTTCAGTAGGTTGCTTGAGCCGGTTCAATTCAACGGCTTGCCAGCCTGCCGGGGTGTCTGTGCTGAGGTAATCCATGCGCGCCGTGATCACGCTCACCGTGCCCGGCACCAGCTCGGCCGGTCGGGCGCGCTTGAGGCCGTGCGCGGCCATGTAAGCCATGTCACCATGAAACCCAGCCGCCAACCACGCTGATAATCCGGGCTCAGCCGATGCCAGATCGACACCGGCCACGCCAATTTGTGAAAATCCCAATGCACGCCCCCAATCCTGAATGCTGGAGACCCATTGACTACCGCTGATTTGCCCGCTGCTGTTGTTCACCCGCCGATTGTAAAAAGCCTGCTCTGGCGCGATGAAGCCGACACCAGCGCCTTTGCCAACACACTGGCCAAGGTACCTGCACTGCGCCAGGCCTACATTGAGTTGCGCGGTGAACTGGGTGCTGGCAAAACCACCCTGGTGCGCCATCTGCTGCACGCCTTGGGCGTGCAAGGGCGCATCAAAAGCCCCACCTACGCGGTGGTGGAGCCGTATGAACTGCCCGGCCTGAACGTGTGGCACTTTGATTTTTACCGTTTCAGTGACCCACGCGAATGGGCTGATGCTGGTTTTCGTGACATTTTTGCCAGCCCTGGCCTCAAGCTGGCCGAGTGGCCAGAGAAGGCAGCGGGCTGTGTGCCACGAGCCGATTGGGTGCTGGAACTGAGCGTGACAGACGATGATCAGCGCCAGGTGCAACTCACTGCGCAAACGCCTTGTGGTTTGGCAATGCTCAAATATTTTGATAGCGCTTCACCCAATATCGACAAGGGCGACAAGCCTATTTTGCTTGAAACTTTTTCGCACAGCAGCGTGCCAACTGGCACTGGGGCGTGACCATGAAACGACGCCGTTTGATCGAGGGTGGTGTGCTGGTCCTGCTACTGGGGGCGCAGCACCTGGCACGCGGTGCCACCATTTTGGCGGTACGGGTGTGGCCCGCGCCAGACTATTCCCGCGTCACCATCGAGTCCGACACGCTGCTCACCTTTACCCAGACCTTTGTGCCCAACCCGCCCCGGTTGGCGGTAGACGTGCGCGGCATCGACCTGAACCCGGCGCTGAAAGAGCTGGTGGCCAAAGTGGGCCCCACCGACCCGACCATCAATGGCATCCGCGTGGGGCAGTTTGGCCCCGGCGTGGTGCGCCTGGTGGTGGACTTAAAGCAACCCATTGACCCGCAGGTGTTCACCCTGCCCCCCGTGGCGGCCTACCAGCACCGGCTGGTGTTTGACCTCTACCCAACCCGCTTGCAAGACCCGCTGGAAGCCCTGATTGCCGAGCGGCTGAAAGAGGCCAACCGTGCCACACCAGCCCCCGCCCAACCGGCTTCAGACCCGCAGGACCCTTTGGGTGAGCTGATTGCCCAAAAGACGAAAAAGCCCGCAAGCAGTTCAACTTTAATAGCTACTAACCCTCAATTAACAAGGGCTACAGGCCAAAAACACTCAAATCGTACGCCTGGCGCTTACCTCTCTGCACCGACTCCTTCGGCCACCGACCGGCTGATCATCATCGCGCTCGATGCGGGCCATGGTGGCGAAGACCCGGGGGCCATTGGCCCGGGCGGCACGCGAGAAAAAGACGTGGTACTGCGTCTGGCGCACCGCCTGCGCGACCGCATCAACGCGGCATCGGTCAACGGCAACGCCATGCGCGCTTTTTTAACCCGTGATGCCGACTTCTTTGTGCCGCTGCAGGTGCGGGTGGACAAGGCACGCCGGGTGCAGGCCGACCTGTTCATCAGCCTGCATGCCGACGCTTTTTTTACCCCTAACCCGCAAGGAGCCAGCGTGTTTGCCCTGAGCCAGGGCGGGGCTTCAAGCTCGGCCGCGCGCTGGATGGCGGCCAAAGAAAACAAGGCCGATTTGATTGGTGGCCTCAACGTCAAGGCCAAAGACGTGCAAGTCAAACGCGCCCTGCTCGACATGAGCACCACCGCGCAAATCAAGGACAGCCTGGTGTTGGGTAGCGCCATGCTGGGCGAAATCAAGCGTGTGGGCAAGCTGCACAAACCGCGCGTGGAACAGGCCGGCTTTGCCGTGCTGAAAGCGCCCGACATTCCCAGCGTGCTGGTGGAAGCGGCCTTCATCAGCAACCCGGATGAAGAAGCCAAGCTCAACAGCGATGCCTATCAGGATCAACTGGCCGATGCGCTGATGCGCGGCATTGAGCGCTATTTCTCCAAAAATCCGCCGCTGGCACGCAACCGGGGTACTTGATCACAACTCCGCCGCACCGGCTATAGGGCCCCATCCCTCACAGCAAAAAATTCTTGGAAGCCCCAAGCAGCAACGCGGAGTCGCCACCCGTCTCATCCTTGAGTTCCACCCCCGACAACTGCCGCTGCTGCGCTTGCGCCAGCAGGTAGTGCAGTTTGTAAGCCGCGTCTTCATAGCGCAGGCCGGCCGGGCGCACGTTGGAGATGCAGTTGCGGCTGGCATCAGTCAGGCCCACGCGCGGCATCCAGGTCAGGTACAGGCCCATGCTGTCGGGCGAACTCAAGCCCGGGCGCTCGCCAATCAGCAGCACCACGGCTTTAGCGCCCAGCAGCTCGGCCACCTCGTCGCCAATCGCCACCCGGCCCTGCTCGACGATGCAGATCGGGGCGATGGACCAGTGCTCGGACGCCATGCGCTCTTGCAGTTGGGTCAAAAACGGTGCGACGTTTTGCTCAATGGCCAGGGCGGACAGGCCATCGACCACCACCAAAGCCAGGTCGTAGGGACGCGTCGAAGGCTGTGCGGTGGACGGGCGCAGCAAGGCGCTCAGGCGCGCGCGTGAAGCGTCGTCCAGCTTGCGGCCCAGGTCCGGGCGCTGCAGGTAGACGCTGCGGTCTGCGGCGGCGCTGTGCAGCGTCAGGCAAGGTGCGGCGGGGTTGGGCAGCGCGGCATCCAGCGTTTGCGCCAGCGTGCGCACGTCCAGCGCCAGGTGCACCGCGTCACGCGCCTGGGCGTGGGCCAGTTGAAAGTCCAGGTGCGCCTGGGTGGGCAGGCTGACACCGGCGCGGCCCAGCGCAATGCGCGCATCGGTGAACTGGCGCAGTGCAGCCCAGGGGTTGGCGGTGACGGGGTTGGTTGGGTCGTTCATCGCGAAGTCAATTCAATGCAAACGCAGCAGCGCTTTCTGGAAGGCGGCGGGCAGCGCGGCGTTGAGGCGGAACTGCTCATCCGCGCTGAAAATCTGCATCTTTTTCAGCCAGGCCTCGAACTCGGGCGCGGGTTTGTGGCCCAGCACGCGTCGCACATACAGCGCGTCGTGGAACGAGGTGGTCTGGTAGTTGAGCATGATGTCGTCCGAGCCGGGAATGCCCATGACGAAGTTGCAACCGGCCACGCCCAGCAGGGTCAGCAGCACGTCCATGTCGTTCTGATCGGCCTCGGCATGGTTGGTGTAACACACGTCGCAGCCCATGGGCAGGCCCAGCAGCTTGGCGCAGAAATGGTCTTCCAGCCCGGCGCGGATGATCTGTTTGCCGTCAAACAAATACTCCGGCCCGATGAAGCCAACCACGGTGTTGACCAGCAGCGGCTTGAAGCGCCGCGCCACGGCGTAGGCACGCGCCTCGCAGGTTTGCTGGTCCACGCCATGGTGGGCGTTGGCCGACAGGGCGCTGCCCTGGCCGGTTTCGAAATACATGACGTTGTCGCCCACCGTGCCGCGCTTCAAAGACAAGGCGGCGCTGCGCGCTTCGCCCAGCAGGTCCAGGCTCACGCCGAAGCTGCGGTTGGTGGCCTCGGTGCCGCCAATGGACTGGAACACCAGGTCCACCGGCGCGCCGCGGTTGATGGCCTCGATGGTGTTGGTCACATGCGTGAGCACGCAGGACTGGGTGGGAATGGCGTACTGCTGGATGATGTCGCTCATCATCGTCACCAGCTTGATGACTTGCGGCACGTTGTCGGTGGCCGGGTTGATGCCAATCACCGCGTCACCACTGCCGTAGAGCAGGCCGTCGAGCAGGCTGGCGGCAATGCCGGTGGCATCGTCAGTGGGGTGATTCGGTTGCAGGCGCGTGGCCATGCGGCCAGCCAGGCCGATGGTGTTGCGAAACTGTGTGACCACGCGGCACTTTTGGGCCACCAAAATCAAATCCTGGTTGCGCATGATTTTGCAAACGGCCGCCGCCATCTCGGGGGTAATGCCCGGGGCCAGGGCCGCCAGCACCGCGCTGTCGACCTCATCGCCCAGCAGCCAGTTGCGAAAGTCGCCCACCGTCAGGTGGCTGACCGGGGCAAAGGCATTTGCGTCGTGGCTGTCGATGATCAGGCGGGTGATTTCGTCGTCTTCATACGGCACCAGCACTTGCGTCAAAAAAGTTTTGAGCGGCACATCGGCCAAAGCCATTTGCGCCGCTGCGCGCTCTTGTGCACTGTGGGCAGCCACGCCGGCCAGCAGGTCGCCCGAGCGTGCTGGCGTGGCCTTGGCCATCAGGTCCTTCAAATCGCGAAAGCTGTAGGTATTAGTGCCAACGCGATGGGTGTACTGATGGTTTTGCACGGTCATGGTTTCAGGTGGGGTCAACCGCCATGGCGTTCATGGCGATGGCGTTGCTGCGGTGGTGGCTGGTCAGCAGGAAGTAGCCGTAACCCAGTGCCAGGAAGCCTAGGAATATACCGAAGATCAGGGTGTTGTAGTAAATCATCGTGCCCATACACACCAACGCACCCAGCAGCGCAAACGCCGGAAACAGCGGGTAAAACGGTGCTTTGAACGGGCGCACCATGTTAGGAGCCGTGCGGCGCAACTGGAACAGGCTGAGCATGCTGATGATGTACATCAGGATGGCCCCAAACACCGACATGGTGACGATGTTGGCAGTCAAGGTGTTGCCACCAATTTTGATCAACTCGTCGCTGTAGATGGCGGCAATACCAATGACACCGCCGGCCAAAATGGCGCGGTGCGGGGTCTTGAAGCGCGGGTGCAACTTGGCAAAGAACGGCGGCAGGTAGCCTTCACGTGACAGCGCATAAATCTGGCGTGAGTAGCCCAGAATGATGCCGTGAAACGAGGCCACCAGACCAAACAGGCCCAACCAAACCAGCATGTGCAACCAGCCGCTGTTTTCGCCCACGATCATCTTCATGGCTTGTGGCAGAGGGTCGTTGATGTTGGACAGTTTGGTCCAGTCACCCGCGCCACCGGCAAACACCATCACACCAATGGCCAGCACCACCAGGGTCAAGATGCCGGTGATGTAGGCGATAGGAATAGAGCGCTTGGGGTCTTTGGCTTCTTCTGCAGCCATGGCCACACCTTCAATCGCCAGGAAGAACCAGATGGCAAACGGTATTGCGGCAAACATGCCGGGAATCGCCGCCAGGCTGAAGCTGTCCTGCCCAGACCAGCCACCCTTGGTGAAGTTGGCCACCGAGAAGCCCGGCGATACCACACCCATGAACACCAGCAGCTCAAAAATCGCCAGCAACGTCACGGCCAGCTCGAAGGTGGCGGCAATTTGCACGCCCACGATGTTGAGCGTCATGAACACCAGATAGGCCCCGAGCGCGGCCAGCTTGGGGTCCAGCGCCGGGAACTGCACGTTCAGGTAAGCGCCAATCGCCAATGAAATAGCCGGGGGCGCAAACACAAATTCGATCAGCGTGGCCGCACCGGCCAGGTAGCCGCCCACCGGGCCGAAGGCGCGTTTGCTGTAGGCAAACGGGCCACCAGCATGCGGGATGGAGGTGGTCAACTCAGTGAAGCTGAAGATGAAGGTGGCGTACATCGCCGCGATAAAGATCGAGGTGATGGTGAAGCCCAGCGTGCCAGCCGAGGCCCAGCCAAAGCTCCAGCCAAAGTATTCACCTGAGATCACCAGGCCAACGGCGATGCCCCAGAGTTGCAGGGTGCTGAGCACCGGTTTGAGCACAGGAGTGCTGCGGTGCGAAGGGTTCAATGGATTCATCTGAATTCTCCAATCAAGTGCAGGGTGGCTGCAGGATTAACGACAGGGTTTAGGCATGGGTATTGCTTGCCTTGATCTTTATCCAGACCAGCTTTTGTGCGTTATCGAATTTCGGCAAAGTTTTGCTTGACACGGGTTAACCCCGTTGCCGTCTTCAATACGCACAGGCTCCAATCCACTCCCATTGAACCGCGAGGACGCACCCATGGCACCCGCCTCTTCTTCTTGCCACGCTGCATTCATGGCCTTTGATACGCCATTTGCGTGCAACACGCACCAGATTCGCACGGTTGAAGCGTTTGATGCCGACGAGCACGCGCACAACCTCACCGACTGGGAACAAAGTTACGACCAGATCACGCGCGGGCGCTTTCATGGCTCGCTGGCCGAACTGCAATTGCCCCAGATGCAGGTGTTTCGCGAATGCACCAGCCAGGCGGTGCGCCAATCGTGCTGCGTCTGGCCGGATGCTTTCTGGTTTGGTTTGCCCGAACAGTCCGACCAGACCCGCATCAATGGGCGCTTGGCGGGCGCGCACGCCGTCATGGTGCGCCCAGGCAACTGCGAGTTTGAACTGGTGACCCCGCCGGACTACGCCATCTATGGCATCGTGATCCGCCGGGATGCCTTGTTGCAAGCCGCTGAACTGAGCGGCAGCCGGATCGACTGGACACAACTGGCCCGCGCCGAAGTGATGCACGTGGACAACAGCGCACGCGCCGCTTTGCTAAAAACGTTGGCCAACTTGCTGCAAGACGACGGCAGTTGCACTGACAACGATCTGCGCCAGCAAGTTCTGCTCAATACCCTGCTCGCCCTGCTGGATACCCGTGCGGTAGACCGCGCTGTCAGCAGCAGTTTTCAGCGCCGCCAACGCATCGTGGCCAAAGCGCGTGATCTGGTGTTGGCACACCATGACCAGGCCATCACCGTGCCGCAGTTGTGTGAACAGCTGTTTGTCAGCCGCCGTACCTTGCAGTATTGTTTTGAAGATGTGCTGGGCATGAGCCCCATGCAATACCTGCGCCTGATCCGTCTCAACGGTGCACGCCGCCATTTGCGGCAAGCCTCAGCCCAATCGCTGACGGTACAGGACGTGGCCGCCGATTGGGGCTTCTGGCATTTCAGTCAGTTCTCCAGTGACTACCGCAAGCTGTTCGGCCAGTGTCCGTCGCAGTCGATGCTGACAAAAACACATTGAGCGCCTCAAGATACCCGGCCTCCAAACTTTGCGCCAACACGCAACTGCACCCCCTGGGCCATCGACTTCAATGCCACGCCACGCACCAGCTGGCGTGCTGGCGGGTTGATGCAATGCGCTGGGCATTGGGCTCGTCGGTACTGGCCATCCAGGCTTGCGCCGCTTCAAGACTGCGACCAAACTGCATGTGGCGCGCCAGCAACCGAGCCTGGCGCAATGCATCGGGCACATCCAGATACCAGGTTTCGTTCAGCACGGCGCGCACCTGCTGCCAGGGTGGCGCATCCAGCAGCAGGTAATTGCCCTCGGTGATGATCAACGGGGTGTGCGGCTGTATGGCAATGGCCCCGGCAATGGCCTCTTCGATCTGGCGGCGAAATTCGGGTGCGTACACCACCGCATCGCCTGGCCTTTGCGCCTTGATGCGCTGCAGCAAGTTGACGTAACCGGCGGCATCAAACGTGTCGGGCGCACCTTTGCGGGTGTGGCGGCCCAGTCGTTGCAGTTCGCTGTTGGCCAGATGAAACCCATCCATCGGCACCACTTGCACCGCAGCGCCAAACTGCGCCAACAACGCATTGGCCAGGGTCGATTTACCCGCACCAGGTGCGGCCACCAGCCCTAATATCCGGCGTCCGCCAGCGGCAAGCAGTTGTTCAATGCGCTGCAGGCAAACCTCTGGCAAGACGATTGAAGCGTTGTTGGTGATGCTCATATGCTCCTACTTTAATAGCTAATGACTGTTAATATATAAGGGCTACATGCAATTTTTGTATAAAACTTTACCCTTGAGCGGCATACACCAACGCCACCGACTCCATGCGTGCCACCACCTCATCACGCGTGGGCGGCACACAGCCGCGCTGCATCACACACAAACTGGCACTGGCAATGGCACTGGCCAGCAAGTCGTGCGCCACATCGGTCTGGACGGCCATGCTGCCCCAATCCGCTGGCAGCCGGTGTTGCAGCATGGCCACCACCAACCCGGCCAGAAAACAGTCGCCCGCGCCCACGGTGTCCAGCACCGCCACGGGCGCAGGTTCACAGGCCTGGTATAGCGCGCCAAACCGCGTCAGCAGCGCCGCCCCCTTGGGGCCCAGCGTCAGGGCGAGCGCACTGGCGCGGCTGTTTTGCAACAAATGTTGGGCCTGTGCCAGCGCGTCAGCGCCGGGCAAATCCAGGCACGCCAGGTCTTCGTCGCTGGCTTTGATCACATCCGCATACTGCAGCGCAGTACGCACATGGCGGCGGTACAAGTCCAGATTGGGCATGACAGAGGGCCGCAAATTGGCATCAATCACCACCGTTCGCCCGGCTTGCCGTTGTGCCGCCAGCCACGGCAAGTAGGTGTCGGCATCGTCGGGCGACAGCGCCAGCGCGCCGGTGCAAACCAGCGCTAAATCTTCCTGTGCCTGACACGCCTGCGTCATCGCCGTAGCCGTGGTGGCACGGTCTGCTACACCTTCACGATAAAACGCATAGTCGGGGTGGCCATGGGCATCCACATTCACCACGGCCAACGAGGTCACCTCGACCACCGGCTCGGGCCGCGCCAGCTGCACGCCGTCTTGCGCCAGCATGGCCGCCAGACGACGACCAAAGCGGTCGCGTGACAAGGGGTTGAGGTACAGCGTACCAATGCCTTGACGCGCCAGAGCCCGCGTCAGGTTGTACACCGCACCGCCCAGGCAGGGCTCAAAACGCCCATCAGGGTGGGCAATGAAATCAATCAGGGCTTCACCGGCGGTGGCCACTTGCAGGCTGGAATTTATTTGCATGGTATTAGGGTTTTCCATAACTAAAACAACTTGATTTAGTAACTATTTTGCCACTATAGTTCAGCCACGCTCTACCCACAAGCGTAATTTCCCGCAAGTCAGCACGCCGTGCCGACCACCGAGCCCAACCAGCACCCGTCAAGGGTCAACACCAACGAGGAGTATCCGAATGAAATTGTCCACCCCCCTGATTCTGAGCAGCCTGACCCTGGCCATCGGCAGCGCATTTGCCGCCGATGCCCCAGTGATCGGCCTGATCACCAAGACCGAAACCAACCCCTTCTTTGTCAAGATGAAGGAAGGCGCGCAAGCCGAAGCCAAAAAGGCCGGGGCCAAGCTGATGACCGCCACGGGTAAAAAAGACGGCGACACCGCCAGCCAGATCACGGCGCTGGAAAACATGGCCGCCGCCGGGGCCAAAACCATTTTGATCACCTCCACCGGCGATGCCATCAACCCGACCGTGAAAAAAGTGCAAGCCAAGGGCGTGCAAGTGATTGCGCTGGACAGCCCGTTTGACGGCGCTGATGCCCTGTTTGCCACCGACAACTACAAAGCCGGTGTGCTGATTGGCCAATACGCCAAAGCCGCGTTGGGCAACAAGCCCGCCAAGATCGCCATGCTCGACCTGTTCCCCGGCCACCCGGTGGGCGCTCAACGCCACAACGGCTTCATGACCGGCTTCGGCTTGAAGGCCAACGATGCCAAGTCCAACGAACTCTCCAGCACCGCAGAAACCGTGTGCGCTGGCGACACCGACGGCAACCAGGCCAAGGGCCAGACCGCGATGGAAAACTGCCTGCAAAAGAACCCCGACATCAATGTGGTCTATACCATCAATGAGCCCGCTGCTGCCGGTGCTTACAACGCGCTGAAGAAGGCGGGCAAAGAAAAAGGCGTGATCATTGTGTCGGTGGACGGTGGCTGCCAGGGCATCAAGGACACTGCCGCGGGCAAGATTGCCGCCACCAGCCAGCAATACCCGCTGAAGATGGCCTCCATGGGCGTGGCTGCGGGTGTGGAATATGCCAAAACCGGCAAGAAGGTCTCGGGCTACACCGACACCGGCGTGACGCTGATCGCCAACAAGGCGGTGGCGGGTGTGGACAGCAAAGACACCAAGACCGGGTTGAACCTGTGCTGGGGTAACAAGTAATCTTGCAGGGCGGACTTTAGTCCGCCCTGGCTGACTGAAGTCGGCCCCACAGCGCCCCTACCGCGGCCACACACGCAAAGACCCCCAAACTGCCAGGCTTAGAACCGCTAAGGCCGGGCAATGCATTCACTTTAAAACCGGAGTCGGTCATGTCCACCACACACAAACGCCCCATCCCCTGGGGGGCTCTTGGCCCTTGGATTGCGCTGGCCGTCACGTGCCTGTTTTTTACCCTTCAGACCGAGCGCTTCTTGAGCGGAACCAACTTGTCACTGGTGCTGCAACAGGTGATGGTGGTGGGCGTGCTGGCCATTGGCCAGTCACTGATTATTTTGACGGCCGGCATTGACTTGTCGTGCGGCATGGTGATGGCCTTAAGCGGTGTCGTCATGACCAAATTTGCCGTTGATTTCGGCCTGAATCCTTACCTGGCCACGGCTTGTGGCCTGGGTGTGGCAGTGGGCTTTGGCCTGCTCAACGGCCTGCTGGTCACGCGCGTCAAATTGCCGCCTTTCATCGTGACGCTTGGCACGCTGAACATTGCCTTTGCCATCACCCAAATTTATTCTGAATCGCAAACCATCACCGACCTGCCCGAAGCCATGACAACGCTAGGCAACACCTTCAATATTGGCAGCACCGAAGTCAGCTACGGCACGGTGGCCATGCTGCTGTTGTATGTGCTGGCCTGGTTTGTGTTGCGTGAAACTTCGCCGGGTCGCCACCTGTACGCGGTCGGCAACAACCCCGAAGCAGCCCGTCTGACCGGCATCAGCGTGGACAAAGTGTTGGTCACCGTTTATGCCATGGCCGGTTTGTTTTATGGCATTGCAGCTATGCTTTCGGTAGCAAGAACCGGGGTTGGCGACCCCAACGCCGGGCAAACCGAAAACCTCGATGC
>JAVHPS010000117.1:0-2394 GCA_036170715.1 Rhodoferax sp.
ATGCGCTCACCCAGCCAAACCACGGGTGCGTTGGCCAGCATCATGCCCAGAGTGGTGCCGGCAATGACGCTGTAATAAGCGTGGTAGTTGGCGGCCAGCATGACGGTGGCGAGTTGGGTTTTATCGCCCATCTCGGCTAGAAAAAACGCCACCACGGTGGTGCCAAACACGCCCCATCGGGGCTGGTTGGTGGTGTCATCGGTATCGACTTGGTCGGGCACCAGCATCCACACGGCCATGGCGATGAACGATGCGCCCAACACCCAGCGCAGCACGTCGGGCCCCAGCACGGCGGTGACCCAAACCCCGGCCGCACCCGCCAAGGCGTGGTTGGCCACCGTGGCTACCAGAATGCCCAGCACAATCGGCCATGGCTGCTGGAACCGAGCAGCCAAAATGAGCGCCAACAACTGGGTTTTGTCACCCATTTCTGCCAGTGCAACGATGCCGGTTGAGGTCAAAAAAGCTTCCATGGCAGGATGCTAACAGCAGGCGTTGCGTCCATCGGGTCGGCATCATGCTGGGCGCAATGTTCCAAACTGGCGCGTTTATTGCTTTAACTTGGTGCGTTTTCAGAAGAAAATCAAAAAATGCACTAAAAAATAGCAAACAAGTTCAATTCACTCAAAGAGGTTCTCATGGAAGCACTAAAACAGGGCGCAGATGCCTTGTTCATCCTGCTCGGCGGCATCATGGTGTTGGCCATGCACGCGGGGTTTGCGTTTTTGGAGCTCGGCACCGTGCGGCGCAAAAACCAGGTCAATGCACTGGTCAAAATTTTGGTCGACTTCTCGGTCTCAACCGTGGTCTATTTCCTGGTTGGTTATGGCGTGGCGTATGGCACGCACTTCTTTGTCGGGGCCGAGCAGTTGGCTGTCAAAAATGGCTATGAGTTGGTCAAATTTTTCTTTTTACTGACTTTTGCCGCAGCCATTCCGGCCATCATCTCCGGTGGGGTCGCCGAGCGCGCGCGCTTTTGGCCGATGTTGATCGCCACTGCCGTCATCGTCGGCTTGGTTTACCCGTTTTTTGAGGGCATTGCCTGGAACCAGCACTTTGGGGTGCAGGCTTGGCTCAAGGGCTTGACCGGCGCTGAATTTCATGACTTTGCCGGCAGCGTGGTGGTGCACGCCGTGGGCGGCTGGATTGCCTTGCCGGCGGTGCTGTTGCTGGGCGCGCGCAGCAACCGCTACCGCAAAGACGGTGCCATGTCGGCGCACCCGCCCAGCAGCATTCCGTTTTTGGCGCTGGGAGCTTGGATTTTGACCGTGGGCTGGTTTGGCTTCAATGTGATGAGCGCGCAAACCCTGGACAAAATGTCGGGCCTGGTGGCAGTGAACTCGCTGATGGCCATGGTGGGGGGCACGCTGGCGGCGCTGGTGGCGGGTAAGAACGACCCCGGTTTTGTGCACAACGGTCCGTTGGCCGGTTTGGTGGCGGTGTGTGCTGGCTCGGATGTGATGCACCCTATCAGTGCCTTGGTGGTGGGCGCAGTGGCGGGCGCGTTGTTTGTGCGCATGTTCACGCTGACGCAGAACAAATGGAAGATTGACGATGTGCTGGGGGTCTGGCCGTTGCATGGTCTGTGCGGTACCTGGGGTGGCATTGCCGCGGGTATTTTTGGCAGCCAGGCACTGGGTGGTTTGGGGGGTGTCAGCCTGCAGGCGCAACTGATCGGTACCGGCATCGGGGTGGTTTGGGCGGGTGTGAGTGGGTTGCTGGTGTATGGCGCGCTCAAAGCCAGCATCGGTTTGCGCTTGAGTCAGGAAGAAGAATACGACGGTGCTGACTTGTCGATTCACAAAATCAGTGCTTCGCCAGACCGCGAGGCCAACTGGTAATGGGGGGTGCAGTGCGGTAAGTAGCAGGCATCTGGGCGGCCGCATTGGAGTAAGCTGTAGCCACTTTCAGGCTTACACAGGAGACTTCCATGAGCGACTCACAAAACGGTGGTTTTGGCAAATTTGTGCCGGGCTTTGACTTTTTGCAGAACCTGGCCAAGGGCGCGTCGCAAACCGTGCCGCAAATGCCCAATCTGGCCAACTGGATTGCGCCCACGTTGAATGAAGAAGAGCTTGAAAAACGCATCCAGGAGCTGAAAGCGGTGCACTTCTGGCTGGATCAAAATTCCAAGGCACTGGGAGCCACGGTGCAAGCCCTTGAAGTGCAAAAGATGACACTGGCCACCCTCAAGGGCATGAACTTCAACATGGGCGACGTGGCCAATGCCTTCAAGCTCAAGGCCGCCGACACGGTGGCCACTGGCCTGCAAAAGGTGACTGAAAAAGCCGCCGCCACTGCCAAAACTGTGGCTGAAGTGGCTGGACAAACCGAAGCCGCCGCCGAGGCTGTGGCTAAAAAAGTGGGTCAAGCTGCCAAACCCGCGGCCACAGC
>JAVHPS010000118.1:0-2360 GCA_036170715.1 Rhodoferax sp.
CCAATGACAACTCGGTGTTCATTGACGAGTCGATCAAAGCGGTGTTCAAAACCATTGTCGAAGCCGCAGTGCTGGTGGCTTTGGTTATCTTTGTGTTTTTGCGCACGCTGCGTGCTTCGCTGATCCCGCTGGTGACGATTCCGGTGGCGCTGATTGGCACGTTTGCCATGATGGCGCTGGCCGGTTTCAGCATCAATACTCTGACCTTGCTGGCGCTGGTGCTGGCGATTGGCCTGGTGGTGGACGATGCGATCGTCATGTTGGAAAACATTTACCGCCATATTGAGGCTGGCATGCCGCCGTTTCAGGCGGCCATCAAGGGTGCGCGTGAGGTCGGTTTTGCCATTGTGGCCATGACCATGACGCTGGTGGCGGTGTATGCGCCGCTGGCGTTCTCACCCGGGCGCACCGGGCGCTTGTTTACCGAATTTGCCCTGGCACTGGCGGGTGCGGTGGTGATCTCGGGGCTGGTGGCGCTGACGCTGTCGCCCATGATGAGCTCGCTGTTGCTGCGCCACAACCCACACCCGAGCTGGTTTGATTTGCACATGGAAAACCTGCTGGAGCGTGCCACCCGCACCTACAGCAAGCTGCTGGCCTGGGTGTTGCTGCGGCGTTACCTGGTGCTGGGGGTGATGCTGCTCAGCGGTTTGGTCACTTGGTGGGCCTTGGGTAATTTGAAACGCGAGCTCTCGCCGCTGGAAGACCGTGGTGTGGTGCTGGCACGCATTAATGCGCCGGATGGTGCCACGCTGGCCTATACCGACCGCTATGCCAAAAGCATCGAGCGCATCGCCGAGGACTACCCGGAGTTTGACCGCATTTTTTCCACCATTGGCAACCCCACGGTGTCGCAGGGCAACATCTTTTTTCGGGCGAAACCGTGGCAAGAGCGTCAGCGCACCACGCTGGAGATGGCGCGTGCCATGACCCCGCGCTTCTCCGGCCTGGCTGGAGTCAGCGCGACACCGATCACGCCACCGTCACTGGGGCAGGGTTTTCGCAGCCAGCCGATCGAGTTTGTCATCATTACCTCTGAAAGTTACCAGGAGCTGGCCACAACCGTGCGTGCGTTTCAGGACGAGATGGCCAAAAACCCCGGCTTTGTGCAGGTGGACACCGACCTGCGTTTGAACAAGCCCGAGATTAAGCTGGAGGTTAACCGGGAGCGCGCCGCCGACCTGGGTGTCAGCGTCGACCTGATCGCCCGTGCCATTGAAACCCTGCTGGGTGGGCGCAAGGTGACGCGCTACAAACGGGGTGGCGAGCAGTACGACGTGATCGTGCAAACCGCAGCCAGCGGGCGCGACACGCCGGACGATATTGAAAAAATAGCTGTGCGCGGCAAGTCGGCGGAATTGATTCCGCTGTCCGCCCTGGTGAAGATTCAGGAGGTGGTGGTGCCGCGGGAGCTGATCCACTTTGGGCAACGCCGCTCGGCCACCATCACCTCCAACCTGAGCGCCACTTACTCCGTGGGTGAGGCGCTCAACTTCATGGATGCCACGGCGCAGCAAGTGCTCTCACCCGGCTATGCGACCGACTTGAACGGCATCAGCCGCGAGTTTAAAAAATCATCCGACTCGCTCACGCTGGTGTTTGCACTGGCATTGTTGTTCATCTTCTTGGTGCTGGCGGCGCAGTTTGAAAGTTTTATCGACCCGTTTGTGATTTTGTTCAGCGTGCCCTTGTCGATGGCGGGGGCCTTGCTGGCGCTCAAATGGTCGGGTGGCACGTTCAATGTGTTCAGCCAGATTGGTCTGATCACGCTAGTGGGCTTGATCACCAAGCACGGTATTTTGATTGTGGAGTTCGCCAACCAGCTGCGCGAGCAGGGGCTGGACATGATGGCGGCTGTGCAGCAGTCTGCTGCGCAGCGCTTGCGCCCGATCATGATGACCACCGGGGCCATGGTGCTGGGGGCGGTGCCGCTGGCCATGGCCACGGGCGCGGGGGCCGAGAGCCGCCATCAGATCGGCTGGGTGATCGTCGGTGGCATGAGTCTGGGCACACTGCTCACCGTGTTTGTGGTGCCCACCATGTACACCTTGCTGGCCCGCAAACATGCGCCGGGGCCGAAGAAAGAGCGGGCAACTTGAGCGCCGGGGCTAGGCCCTGATTGGCATCAAGGAGCCGGGTGGCACAGCCCGATGCCAGCTTGACCGCGCTGCCAGCAGGGGCTGGGCGTTTTTCTGTCCAGTGCTGGGATGCCGTCCATGCTGATATCGGTTGCCAGGGTGTTGAACCCGGTCACACCTTGGGCTGTGAGCTGCAGCCGCAGCACCCAGGCTTGGCGCTGACGGTCGTTGTCGGTTTCTTTCATGACAAAGTTGCCAACGCTGTAAACCACTGGTTTGCCG
>JAVHPS010000119.1:0-2356 GCA_036170715.1 Rhodoferax sp.
TGGCGCAACGCATCATCCCCGAGCGCACGGCGTATGTGAACATTGGCTATGCCCAAGCGTTCAAGCTGTCGCTGGCTTATCAGGGTGGTATTGTGATGTGGGTCGGCTTCTGGGCGCTGTATGGGCGTGGCCTGGGTGCTGACAATTTATCGAGCATTTCCAGCTTCGGCGCAGCGTACATGGCGGTGGTGCTGGTTGAACCCTTGATTGACCTGGGTGTGCTGGCAGCTGCCAAGCTGTTGCGCCGCCTCAAGGGCAGCGCACTGGTGGACAAGCGCCTGTACAGCGCCGCCTGATCGATGGCTGCAACGCAGTACGGCACGGTGTGGTTTGTCGGGGCTGGCCCCGGCGACCCGGACCTGATCACCGTCAAGGGCCGGGGGCTGATTGAGCGCGCCGGGGCCATTTTGTTTGCCGGCTCGCTGGTCAGCGCAGCCGCCACGCGTTGGGCTCCGGCTGATTGTGTAATTGCGGACAGCAAAGACATGACGCTGGAGCAGATGTCAGCCTGGCTGATTGCGCAGGCGGCACGCTGTGCCACCGTGGTGCGCCTGCAAACCGGCGACCCCGGTTTGTACGGTGCGCTGATCGAACTGGTGCAGCCGCTGGACGCGGCTGGGGTGGCGGTGCAGGTGGTGCCCGGTGTGTCGTCTGCCATGGCATCCGCCGCAGCGGCGGTGGAGAGCCTGACCCTGCCCGAAGTCACGCAAAGCGTGATCTTCACCCGGGTCGAAGGGCGCACGCCCATGCCCGAAGGCGAGTCCCTGGAGGCGCTGGCGGCGCACCACTGCACCTTGTGCATTTTTTTGAGCATCACCCTGCTGGGTCGCGTCACGGCAGCCTTGACGGCGACGGGCTGGTCGGCAGACGCGCCCATGGTGGTGGTGCACAAAGCCAGTTGGCCGGGTGAAGAAATCATTGTGCGTGGCACGGTGGCCACCATTGCAGGCCTGTGCCGCGAGGCCAAGATCGTCAGTCAGTCGATGATCATTGCCAGCCCCACCTTGGGTGCACGGCACTGGACCACGCTGGCCAAATCCAAACTTTACGATGCCAGCTTCACGCACCGTTTCCGGCGCGCCAGCGTCCCGGCATCCCAGCTCACCTTGGAGTCCCCATGAATCAAGAAACCATTTTGCTGGTCGGCCACGGCTCGCGCGAAGCCTCGGGCAACGACGAAATATTGGCCTTTGCCGCGCAGTGGCGCGTGCGCCAGCCACAGTGGCGCATTGAAGTTTGCTTTATTGAGTTTTCTGAACACACTATGCGCGACGGCCTGTGGCGAGCCGCCACCGGGGCGCAGCGTGTGCTGGTGCTGCCGCTGATTTTGAACGCAGCAGGGCATGTCAAGATGGACATTCCGCAGGCCATCGATGCGGCCCGGTTGGAGTTTCCGCAGGTGCAGTTTGTTTACGCGCCGCACTTGAGTGCCTGCGAGCAGTTGCTCAACGTGGTCAAGCGTCGTCTGCACACGGCCATGCAAGCGATGGACGTGCCCGACCCTACCTCTACCGGGGTGGTGCTGCTCGGGCGTGGCTCATCGGATCGGCACGCCAATGGTGAAATGGCCAAAATGGCGCGCTGGTTGATGGAAGAAACCGACCATGAGCTGGTGGACATTGCTTTTACCGGCATCACCTGGCCCCGGTTGGAGAAAGTGGTGCAGCGCCAGAGCCTGCTGGGCATGACGCAGGTGGTGGTGCTGCCGTATTACCTGTTCAACGGCACGCTGGTGGAACGCATCAAGCGCCAGGTGGCGCACCTGCAAACCCAGTACCCAAGGATTCGCTTCACGGCCACCGACTACTTTGGTTTTGAGCCCGAGATTTTTGCCGTGCTGGAGCAGCGCGTGCACGACATCCAGTGCGGTGCAGCACAGGCCATGATGGCGTGCGATGGCTGCAAGTTCCGGGCCTTTGCGGTTGAGCATGGGCAAGGCGGCCACCCCCATGAGGATGCCGTGCCGCACAGCCACGATCATGCGCACGAGCACGAACACGAACACGAACACGAACATGCGCATGGGCACACCGGAGTCGCAGCATGAGCACCACTGCCGCCAATGTGGTTACCGAGCAATTGACCGCCGCCGGGCGTGCCATAGAGCATGACTCGTTTGCGGTGATCGACCGCGAAGCTGGCCCACATGCCTATCTGCCCGAGCAGTGGCCGATCGTGCGCCGCATGATCCACGCCAATGCCGATTTTGAGTTCAATGGTTTGACTCAATTCCATCCGGCTGCCGTGGCCGCCGGGTTGGCGGCCATTGCCGGGCGTGCCACCCGGGTGGTGGCCGATGTGGAGATGATTTGTGTCGGCCTGTCCGTGCCACGCCTGCAGCACTTTGGCCTGTCCA
>JAVHPS010000120.1:0-2349 GCA_036170715.1 Rhodoferax sp.
GCAAACGCCACCAGCCGGTGCGACATGCCGCCCTCGGCCATGATGGCCCCGGCCAATACAAAAAACGGAATCGCCAGCAGCGAAAACTTGTTCACACCCCCGGCAATGGCGATCATGATGGCATCCAGCGGGATATCGATCCACCACGCACCAATGATTGCCGACAAGCCCATGGCATACGCCACCGGCATGCCAAAAATAATCAACACCAGGAACGAGCCCAGCAAGACAAATGCATCCATCAGACCGCCTCGACTTTCACATGGTCAAACGTCACCACGGCGCGCTCGCCCTGCTGACCAAACACAATGTGCTCCAGCACAAATATCACCGTGGTCAAGCCCCCCAGAGGCACCGGCAAATAGGTCGCACCCACCGGCATCCAGGGCAACTGGCCCACGGTTTGACCCCAGGTTTCCAGACACAGCTTGGTACCGTAAAACGTGACAAACACGGCCACGATCAGCATCAGCACATCAATCACACTGGCCAGCCGGTGTTGAAGCGACACAGGCAGGCGCTCGGTCACCATGGCCACGGCAATGTGGGCCCGGGCCCGGTAGGCTGCGGACGCGCCAAAGAAGGTGAACACCACCATCAGCACGATGGCAATCGGCTCGGGCCACTGTGAGCCCGTGCCCAGCACGTAGCGGGCAAAAATACCCCACGGGATGATCAGTGACATGGCCACGACCGACAGGCCGGAGATCCAGATGCAGGCCAGGTACAACTGGTCGCTGGCGTGAAGAAGTTTGTTTTTCATGGTGGAAACCTGTTTGGCCCGACCAACGACCACAACCACCGCAGCAGGTGTGCGAGCCTCACCCCATCGTGCCGACGCTGATGGATGAAGCCGCACCCCTACGCTGGGGCCGGTGTGGGCTGGATCAGCCTGGAAGTTACTTGGTGGCAGCGATGCGTTGCATCAGGTCGCTGAACTTGGCCCCGTACTTGGCCCGCACCGGGGCCGTTGCGTCATAGAACAATTTCTGATCTACGCTCACAAATTCGATGCCAGCGGCTTTGAGCTTGGCGGTGTAGTCGGCCACGCTCTTGTCCCACAGGCTGCGTTGGTCTATTTGCGCGGCGCGGGCTTCTTTTTTCACCAGCGCCTTGTCGGCATCAGACAACTTGTCCCAGGCCACCTTGGACATCACCAGAATTTCAGGAATGATCAGGTGATTGGTTTGCGCGTAGTACTTGGTACCGGCGTTGTAGTGGTTGCTGGTGAAGAAGCTCGGCGGGTTGTTTTCAGCCCCGTCAATCACGCCGGTTTGCAGCGCGCTGAAGACTTCGCCGTAGGCCATGGCAATGCCGTTGCCGCCCATGGCGTTCATGGTGTCGACAAACAGCGGGTTGCCCATCATGCGCACTTTCACGCCTTTGAGGTCGGCCGGGGTTTGCACTTTTTTCTTGGTGTACAGGCTACGCGAGCCGCCGTCCATCCAGCCCAGGCCAATCAGGCGCGCCGGGCTACTTGAGACTTTGTCGAGCAGCTCAGCACCCACCGGGCCGTCGATCACGGCACGCATGTGGGCAATGTCGCGGAACACAAACGGCATGTTGAACACGTTGACTTCTGGCACCACCGGGCCGATCACGCCGAGCGAGATGCGCACGATCTGGATGGCCCCAATCTGGGCTTGTTCGACGGCTTCTTTTTCCTGACCGAGCACGGCACCGGGGAACATCTTCAGGGTGATGCGGCCCTGGGTGGCGGCTTCGAGCCGCTTGCCCATGTTTTCCACCGCCACCACGGTGGGGTAACCCGCCGGATGCGTGTCGGTGGCCTTGAGCACGATGTTTTGTGCGCTGGCGCTGAAGGTGGCAGAAAGTGTCAGGGCAGCCACCGTGGCGGCGATGAAATTGCGGCGAAAGGTCATGGTTGTCTCCTAAAGTGACCAGGTTGATGAACGACTAACAGGAAGAGGAAGAAACAGCGGAAAGCTCGGGCTCGGGCAGCCCACAAACACCGGGGCGCAAGGCAAACACGCCACCAGCCAGCGGCTGGTCGGCCAGGTCGATGCCGCTGGGGCGAATCGATGTGACAAACAGGGTGTCGAGCTGCGGCCCGCCAAAGGCACACATGGCGGGTTTTTTGACTGGGACCGGCAGCGAGCGGTCGAGCTGGCCGCTGGGTGTGAAGCGGTGCACCAGACCCGCGTCGTTGCCACAAATCCAGTAGCAGCCATCGGCATCGACCGCCGCACCGTCGGGGCGGCCGGGCAGAGGGTTCATGTCGGCAAACACGCGCCGGTTACTGGGCGTGCCGGTGGCGGTGTCGTAGTCAAAGGCCCAGATCAACTGCACCGAGGGGTGCGAGTCAGACAGGTACAGGGTGCGGCCATC
>JAVHPS010000121.1:0-2339 GCA_036170715.1 Rhodoferax sp.
TGGATGGCAGCCAGCTGGCAGTAAGCGAAGAAGACAACTTTGACGTGCACCTGGTGGACTACAACCAGCGCGCCCTGACCTGGACCTGGGGCACACCGGATCACCGTGGCCACGGCGACAACTTGCTCAATTACCCAGACGATGCGCACCTGCTCAGCGACGGCCAATTCATCACCGCCGACATCCGCAACTGCCGGGTGCTCATCATTGACCCCAAAACCAACCATGTCACCACCCAATGGGGTCAGCCCGGCGTGTGCAAACACAACCCGCCGCATCAATTTGCCCACGCCAATGGCGCCACACCGCTGGAAAACGGCGACATTTTGATCACCGAGATCACCGACGCCTGGATTTCACGCATCACCCGCGAAGGCAAGGTGCTGTGGAGCGTGAAGGCTCCTAACCTGCGTTACCCCTCAGATGCGTTTCCCACAGTGGATGGCAAGCAAATCATCGTGGCTGACTTTTGGAAGCCCGGCCGCGTGGTGATTTTTGACCCCACCACCCGCAAAGTCACCTGGGAATACTTTTACAAAGACGGCGACAAGGCACTAGACCACAGCTCCATTGCCCGCGAGCTGCCCGACACCGGGGACATTTTGATTGTGGACGACCTCAACGACCGCGTGATCGTGGTCGACCGCAAAACCAAAGAAATCATCTGGCAATACGGTGAGAAAAACAAAAAAGGCTTTACCCCCGGCCTGCTGAACTACCCCGATGGCTTTGACATCGACGTGTTCCGCGACTGGAAAACCGCGCTGAAGAAGTAAGCCACGTGGCGCGGCTACCAGCCGTGTCACCGCTCGGCCAGCGGCACGACCCCTGCGGCTAAGACACCAGCCCGCTTTTCACCACCTGCTGCAGCACCTCGTCAAACGCCGCCAGCAGGCGCTGCACATCGGCCGCTGTGGTGGCCGGGCTGCATAGCAGCATGTTGTGAAACGGCGTGATGAGCACACCCCGGTTGAGCAACGCCAGGTGAATCAGGTGCTCCAGTTCCACATCAAACAGCGCTTCAGCCTGGCTGCCGTTTTGTGGCGGATTGAGGCCAAACTGAAACTCACAACGCGCCCCCACCTGCGTCACGCACCACGGCATGCCATGGCGGGCTATACAGGCACGCAGGCCGTCAGCCACCTCGGTGCAGCGGGCGATCATGTGGTCAAACGCATCATCGGTGGCGACTTCAGCCAGCGTCGCGCGCATGGCCGCCAGCGTGAGCCGGTTGGCGGTGAGCGTGGTGCCAATGCCCGAGTGCCCGGGCGGCGCATCGCGCTTGGCCAGCATGGCGCGCTCCGCCAACTCAGCGCTCATGCCATACACCGCGCACGGCAAGCCGCCAGCAATCGGTTTACCCAGCACCAGCGCGTCTGGCTGCAAGCCGTTGGCCTGCGCATAGCCACCGGGGCCACTGCTGAAGGTGTGGGTTTCGTCCAGCACCAGCAAGGTGCCGTACTGGCGGATCAATGCCTGCGCCGCCTGCCAAAACCCCGGCTGCGGAAGTACCATGCCGATGTTGGTCATCACCGGCTCCGCCAGCACGCAGGCCACTTCACCGCCTTTTAACGCGGATTCCAGCGCGCAGAGGTCATTGAACTCCACCACCACCGTGTGTTGGGTGAGGTCGTACACTTGGCCCAGCAAACTGTCGCGCTGCGTCGGCACGCCACCCACCAAATCGACAAACACGTCATCCACCGTGCCGTGGTAGCAGCCGTTGAAGACCAGCAGTTTCTTGCGCCCAGTGACGGCGCGCACCCAGCGCAGCAAAAAGCGGTTGGCATCGCTGGCCGACAGGGCGCTTTGCCACACCGGCAGGCCAAAGCGGCGCGCCAATTCAGTGCCCACCCACGCCACATCGGCACCACTGAGCATGGTGGTGCAACCTTGTGCCACCTCACGCTGCACCGCCACAACCACAGCCGCTGGCGCATGGCCAAACATGGCTCCGGTATCGCCCAGGCAAAAGTCGACGTAGGTGTGACCGTCCACGTCGGTGAGGTGCGCGCCCTGGGCGCTGGCCACCTGCAAGGCAAACGGTGTAGACCAGTCGCTCATCCAGTGCAGCGGCACGCCAAACAGCCAGTGCGGCGCGGCTTGCGTGGCCAGGGCTTGGGACCGGGGGTGGGTGGTGATGAAACGGCTGCGCTCCTGCTGCACCAAGGTGTTGTGTGGGGTCAACGCTTTTATAGACATTTTTGGCCTCTAGCCCTTGTATTCATTGCATAAACAGCTATTTTTTTATACAAGCAACAGCAAATGCTCACGCTCCCACGAGCTGATGACGCGGTTGTAGGTGGCGTATTCCAGCTCTTTCACGGCGCAAAAGGCTT
>JAVHPS010000122.1:0-2334 GCA_036170715.1 Rhodoferax sp.
AGCCTACGCCGCGCGCTATCAAAAAGTGATGGACGAGGTGCAGCGCGTGGATGCCACGTTGGGTAAAACGGCTTTGAGCGAAGCGGTGGCGCACAACCTGTTCAAGCTGATGGCGTACAAGGACGAGTATGAGGTGGCGCGCCTGTACACCGAGGGCGGTTTTGCCGCCAAGTTGGCCAAGCAGTTTGAGGGCGATTACCAGCTGCACTTTCATCTGGCCCCGCCGCTGTTGGGTAAAACCAATGACAAGGGTGAACTCGTCAAACAGCGCTTTGGCCCCTGGGTGCTAACTGCGTTCAAGGTGTTGGCGCGACTGAGAGGATTGCGCGGCACGGCGCTGGACGTGTTGGGCCGCACCGAGGAGCGCCGCCAGGAGCGGGCCTGGATAGAGCGCTACTTGGTGATGCTGCAAGAAATATGTGAAAAATTGGCCTCTAGCCCTTATGAATCAAGAGATGGCAGCTATCAAATTGGATTTAAACTGGCTTCTATTCCGCAACACATTCGGGGCTTTGGCCACGTCAAGCTGCGCCAAATGCAAGCCGCCCAAAAACGCTGGGATGAGTTAATGGCGGATTTGAGAACGTGACCAGCCTCGACAGGTCAAGTAAAGCCAGCGCAAAAGTCCTCAAGTGGCACTGTCTGATACAGTACATCGCTGTGCGGCCGCAGTCATAGCCGTCACACACGTTGTGTCCACAAAAAACAGCTGGCGGGCATTGATGAACGCCTTGCCCCACTTGTCTCGATGCCCTGCACGCCCGCCAGCTCACGCGACTTCACGGACACCTTCACCAGTGGAAAATCAGTACCAAAGCCAGATGCCGTTGACGACAGCGATATCAGGTGGCAAAAAAATTGGAAAACGGCTGGTGATTTTTCCATCGGTAGGCTTGAAAGTCGCGCTGATCAGTGCTGACGATGCGGCCTTCTCCCAGCTCTTCAGCAACCAAGACCAGAGACGCATCGGCCAAGTCCATAGGCAAATCGCGGTATTGATGCATCAAAGCCGTGATGCGCGGCACATGCGCTGCCGTCATGGTAAAGATGCCTATCTCTTGAGTATTCAATGCCTTCATCCAGGCCAATGTTTTGGCGACGCCGATGCGCTTGAACATCAGGTGAACACACTCTACCAGCACGGGATAGGTGGTCAACAAGGGTTCGCGGTTGGTGCGAAAAAATTCCCGGCTACGCACATGGTAGCCATCACCTTTGTCAGCCAACGCCAGCCAGGCTCCCGTATCTACCAAAATCATGGCAGCGTTCCAGCTTTGTCTGAAAAATCGATCTTGTTTTTGTAGTGGGTCGACAGCTGATCTGTGGTTTCGATGCAACCGATAAAACCAGCCTCGGTCAGTGCATCAAAAAATGGGGAGTCGACACTGGTCTGCGAACCAAAGTACCCCATTGACACGCAATGGATACCATGGCGCTTTTTTACGAATTGGACAAAGTCCAGCACTTCGGCTTGCAGGCTGGCAGGTAGCGCTGCCATTTCAGATTCAATTTGTCGCAGTGTGTTCATATCGGACTCCTTGGATTCATTGTGCCTTGTTTGTTAATTCACATCCAGGTCATCCGTTGTGGCAGCACGCCCGGGGCGCGCTTAAAGCATAGCAGAAATGCCGGACAAAAAGTCGGGTTTTTTTGCACGCAATGCTGCTGTCAATCAAGCCTTTGATGCGCCACACGCCATGATTCGTTTGTCAACGATCTGTTCATCGTTGACAAACGACAACGATTGGATGATCTTGAACTACTTGGCCGAATGGACTGACTGGCAAGTAGTCAAGGGCGCACAAATTCAGCACCGCGCACTTCTTTCTGCGCCTCACCGGTCAGATGGAAGGTCGCCCCGACCTTGTTGTTGGCTTCTTACATGCCCGGACAGGCGCTGTAGCCGCTCTTCCACGCCGCGCGGGTCACCCCGGGTGCATGGTGCTGGATCAAACGGTATCAAAACACTTTGAGACTTGGTTTGAGCTTGCCAGTCTGCGTGAGCCAGTTCGACGGGCAGGGGGGCACGACACGCCAAAATCCTATATCGCTAAGGCCTTGAATGCGGCATCTTTGCGCACGGCTTTGTCGTACCCGCTGTGATGCCTATGGGCACGACTACTTGGTCGCCTTCTCCTGCAAGAGCCCGGGTGTCTGTCCGTCGTGCAACACACGGCGGATGGTGGAGACTGCAGTGCACCTTATGGGTCATGTGTTCCGCAACTGCCAGTGCGTCAGTGAGTGCTGTCGATGCCCAAGCGGCTGCGTTGAGGCGCTTATTGGGTGCGATACTTAGACCCATGCGGTTGAGTTTTTTATCCGTATCTGTACTAG
>JAVHPS010000123.1:0-2320 GCA_036170715.1 Rhodoferax sp.
TCGGGTTTTGAGCCAGGCCGGCGTATTGCTCCAGCGTGTCTTCGACTTCTTCCTGCGTCGGGGTTTTGAGCTGCCAAGCGGAGATTTGTTGCTGAAACAACTCTGCCCAGGAACCGTCCAGATAGACCTCTTTGTTGGAACGCTTGTCCACAATCTCAAACCCATGGCGTGCCAGCGCCGGCACGATCAGCAGCTGTTCACCAGCTTTGAGCGTGTCGGGTGGCACCTCTGCGGCCACCGCATTGGCCAGCATGTGGGTCACAGAGTAAGTGTCAGAGTCGTAGAGCGTATGCATTGGCAAATTATCCATGAAAGCGATTTGCCTTGCAGATGGCGTGATGGTGGTGAATTTCAAGCCGTGCGTGACGATCGCAACGGCGCATTTTCAGAGTGGGTCAACGGTTGCGGTGGCAAACCAGCGCTGGTCCAGAAAGTCCCCATTGGCTTCTTGTAAGCGGATTCTGGCGGGCAAATAGCCCAGCGCAGGGGCCAGCCAAAGTTCCATTTTCTGGTCATAGAGCTGGCGTGGCTGGCGCGTTAATTTAAGGGTTGCGATGTTGCCTGCTGGGTCGCTGGGTACCTGCAAATCTTCGGCCTCTCCCACGGTGAACAACCAGACATCGGCATCACGCGGGCCCACGGTTTGCAGCGTCAGGCTGGTGCCCGGGCGGTAGCGCTCGGGCGCGCTGGCCACCAGTGCCGCCAACTGTATCAATATGCTCATGCGATCCTGCGCGCCGTCTTGCAACACTACAGTGGGCGTGTTGGCGCTGAACGTCACCTGGTGTGTCGGCCAGTTGAAGTGGGCCGCCACCTCGCTGCGGTACTTGTCAGAAAACCGCTCGGGCATCAAACCGCGCGGCCCGAACGCGCCCCGACTGGTTTGTGTGCGGTATTGTCCAAACGCGCCCACTTGCAAACTGGCAAAGTAATGCGCCGCGTCTTGCTGCCACACCAGCTCGGCATTCAGGCTGTAAGGGAACTTGTTGGCCTCCACCTTGTAAATCAGTTTGATGGAACCTGGTAGCCCCTGGGGGGCGAACGTGGCCATGGGGTCGCGCTGGCTGGGGGCTGGGTCGGCCGCTTCAGATGCCGCGTCTACAACAACAGGTGGTGCGGCGGAGGCCGTCGCCATGGTGCTGGGGGAGGAGGCAGCGGCCACTTCAGCCAGGCTGGGGGCGGGCAGGTCTGGTGGGGCTGCAGGCTGGGCTTCTGGCGCTGGTGGGCTTTCGGGTACAAATTCGGGTGCAGGTGCAGGCAAGACCGCAGGGGGCGGTGCGGGTGCGGTTGGTCGCGCCTTGGGGGCGCGCTTCGGGGGGCGTTTCACTGGCGCTGGCGACACCGCAGGGGCCGGCCATTCAGGGGCAGCCAGGGTGCGGGTAGCAAACGTTACCGTGGCGTTGGCATCGGTGCTTGACAGGTGTATGGGCATGCGCTGCAGCAGCGCCAGGTGCAGCCCCAGCACCATCAGACTGAGCAACAGCAAAGCCTTGCGTGGCGAGGTGGGCTGGGTCATGTCAACTAAAATTCAGATGCCGGTAGCGGCATGTTGGGAACGAATGAATGAAACTTGCGACTTTGAATGACGGCTCCCGCGATGGTCAACTGGTGCTGGTGTCGCGCGACCTGTCGAGCGCGCATTATGCAACCGGCATTGCCAACCATCTGCAGCAGGTGCTGGAAGACTGGAACTTTTATAGCCCCCAGCTGCAAGACCTGTATGTGGCGCTGAATCAGGGCAAAGCACGGCATGCCTTTGCGTTTGACCCGCAGCAATGCATGGCTCCGCTACCGCGCAGCTATTTGCTGGCGGTGGGCAACGCCTATGCCACCCGTGCTGCAGACTCCGTTGCAGCAGGCACGCTGCACCTGGCCTTTGCGGATGCCCTGCAGGGCGCGTGTGCGCCGTTAACCTGTGCCAATGACCAGCAAGAGCCTGACTTTGCGGCCAGCCTGGCGGTGGTTACCGGTGACGTGCTGCCCGCCGCCACCCCGGCACAGGCTTTGGAGTCGGTGCGTTTGCTGATGCTGGCCAGCCACACCTGGTATCGGGCGTGGCAACATCAGGCGGCAGCGGCGTTGCTGGCGCAACCCAACACCAGTTTCAGCCCGGTGGCGGTGACCACCGACGAGTTGGTGTGGGGCGGTGAAAGTGCGTGGTTGCAGGGCCGTCTGAACCTGACGCTGCAATGCAGTGTCAATGGCCGCAAGTTGGGCCTGTGTGAAGCGGGCAGCGACATGACGCAGTCTTTTGGTGAACTCATCGCCAGCCTGAGCCGCACCCGGGGCTTGCGCTGCGGCAGCATCGTCAGTGCTGGTG
>JAVHPS010000124.1:0-2315 GCA_036170715.1 Rhodoferax sp.
GTGCGGTCTAGCGTGCCTTCAAAGTCGCCACCACACACCTCGCGTTTAAGCATCGGGTTGTCATAGCAATTGAAGTTGCTGGCCTTGAGCGTGAAGGCGTTGGTTTTGCCCAGCAGCGTCAGGTGGCCGGTAACTTCAGCCAACTTGTCACCGTTGAAAACAAACTTGTCCGACACAAACGTCATGGTCGGAAATTTTTCGGCATTGAACAAGTCAGCGCTTTGCAGATGCTTGTTGAACGCCGCAAAACCGGTGTTGATGGAGGTGGTATCCAACGTGATGCTGACCTTGCCGGTTTTGCCAGCGCGGTCAAATTCCACACTGCCCTCTTTCTTGTCAAAGCGACCGCGGTTCGTGGACGTGCCAAAGTGGCCAATTTCAAACGTGGCGTAGGTGTGTGCCGGGTCAATGGCGTAGGTGGCGGCTTGGGTGGCACCAGCGCCTGTCAACAAGGCAACTGCGGCGGCGAGGGGTAAAAGGGTTGAACGCATCAAAAAGACTCCTGTGGGGTTAAAAGAAAAAACGCAAACTATCATCTAAAAATAGAGCTACAAAGCCAATATATTCAATGGCTAGAGGCCAAAATTAAGTACAAAACCCGGACAACTTCAGAGCTTGGCAACGCCGCTTAAGGCGAGCTTGAACCGAACCTGCACGTCGTCGGCCACCATGGCGGTGTCGGCCCAATCGCCGTCGCCAATACCAAACGCCAGCCGCTTGATCGGCAGCACGCCGGTGGCGGTGGTGATGCTGCCGCTTTGCGTCATGGTCAAGGGCACGACCACCGGCTGGGCACGGCCCTTGATGCTGAGCTGGCCAGCCACTTCGTATTTGCCACCGCCCAGCGCCTTGAACGATGACGCGGTAAAGCTGGCTTGCGGAAATTTGGGCACGTTGAACCAACTGGTCTTGGGCAGCTCGGTGTCCATCTCGGGCGTGCCAATGCTGGCGCTACCCATGTCCACGGTGAAAGCCACTTTGCTGGTGGCCAGTTTGGCGGCATCAAAGCTGAGCTGCGCATCAAACTTTTTGAAGCGGCCCTGAATCGGCACGCCCATTTGTTTGGCCGTGAAAGCCAGCTCGCTCTGCGCCGGTAGCAGTTTTTGCTGCGCGGCGGCGCTCAAGGCCAGTGTGGAAAGCAAGACCACGCTCAAGGTGGAACACAGAATGCGATTTTTCATGCGGGGAACTCCGTTGTACAAGAATTGAAATGGTCAGGGGTGGCGCGCCGGTGGTGGCGTTACGGCTTAGCGCAGACCCGGCAACATGCGTTGCAGCAAGCCATCACGGTCGATCCATTGGTGTTTGAGTGCTGCCGCCACGTGCAAGCCTGCCAGCCCCATCAAGGCCAGCGCGGCCAGCTTGTGCAATGGCTTGATGAGCTCGGCCAACACCTTGTCAGCGGGCAACAGATCGGGCAAGGCCACTTGGCCAAACCAGACAATCGGGAACCCGGCCGCCGAGCTGTACGCCCAGCCCAGCAGCGGCACAGCAAAAAACAGCAGGTACATCAGGTGGTGCGTGGCATGGTAAGCGCGCAGCTGCCAGCTTGGCATGGCCTGCGCAATGGCCACCGGCAGTGCGGGTGGGCGGTGCGTGATGCGCCACAGCAAGCGCAACGCCGACAGCAGCAAAATGCTGATGCCAACCCATTTGTGCCAGTTATAGAGCTTGAGCCGCGCCGGAGAAAACGGTAAATCCGTCATGTACACACCCAGGCCAAACAGCCCCACAATCGCCACCGCCAGCAGCCAGTGCATGGCCATGGCCACACCGGTGTAGCGAGTGGATTGCGTTGCGTCGGTGGGCAGTGAAGGTGTCAAGGTGGCGATCCAGTAGGGTGGGGCTTTGAAAAGGCCCAAGGTCAATGGAGCGTTAGTTTAAAAAGTCGTCTGTGCAAATGGATTCAATTGAATTGATGGCAGGGTTCAATGTCTTTGAACCCCATACACAGCCACGTCTTGCAACGTGGCATACGTTCAGCGTGGCGCAGCAGTCTTGTGCGCGCGCTGGTGGTCGTGCTTGGCGTGGGCAATGGTGTGGCTAGTGCGGTCTTGTGCATGCTCCATCACATGCGCCTCACGCCGTGTTACTTTGCCGTCTTGCTCAATGCGCTGCTCCAGTTGGTCAACGTGCGCTTGCTGATTGGCCAAGCGGGTCTGTTCGGCCACAGTCAAGCTGCCGTTGCTGACACCTGCGTCGATGCGCTGCGCCTGTCTGGCCTGGCGCGCGTCCACCCGGGCGGCCTGGCGCTCGGCGGGCGTTGGGCTGGACTGGGGTTGGCTTTGACGCTGCTTGTCGCAGGTGATCTTGCC
>JAVHPS010000125.1:0-2308 GCA_036170715.1 Rhodoferax sp.
GTGTCGAGCTTGGCCACAATTTCCTCCACCGTCATGCGGCCTGAGCCAAACTCCTGGCCATTCAGGAACACCATCGGTACGGCCATGATGTCGCGCGCATTCACCTCGGCCTGAAATGCGCCGCCCTCAATCACCACGGTTTTGACTTTTGGGTTGAGCACCGCCATCAGGCTCAGCGCCTGCACCACATCGGGGCAGTTGTGGCAGGTGAGCGACATGTAGACCTCAAAGTTGAAGTCGCCGTCCAGGGCGCGAATGCTGTCGATCACCTCCGGCTCAACCTTGGGCGGGTGGCCACCCGTCCACAGCAGCGCCAGCACCAGCGAGGTAAATTCGTGCCCCAGCGGCAGGCCGGCAAAACGCAGGCTGTTGGCCGTGCCGGGGCGTTGCAGGGTGAAAGAAGGCTGGCGTGTGTCGCTGCCATTGGTGCGCAAGGTGATCATGTCGCTGCGCAGGCTTTGAATGGTCTGCAGCAGTTTCAGCAGGTCAGCGGAAGTGTCGGATGCATCCAGGCTGGCCACCATCTCGAACGGCTGTACCACGCGCTGCAAGTAGGCGGCCAGTTGGGTTTGAAGGTCTTGGTTGAGCATGGCAAATTCCTGTAGATGCAAAAAATAGCGATACGTCTTTCCCGTAAGTAACTGAAAAGCAGTGTGTGTTGGGTGTCTGACGTAGCCAAATCAAGGAGGAGGCTTGGGGCACGCCCCAAGCCGGGGGACATTGGCGTAGTTAGATACCCAACGCGCGCTGCGGGTTTAAACCAAAGGTCTTTCCCGGGAAACCATCAGTTGGGGGCAGAGCTAAAGGTCTGTCCCGCAAATCTCAGACTGCTTAGATCTTGCCAACCAGTTCCAGCGACGGAGCGATGGTCTTGGCGCCTTCTTTCCACTTGGCCGGGCACACTTCGCCGGGGTGGGCAGCGGTGTACTGGGCCGCTTTGAGCTTGCGCAGGGTTTCAGACACGTCGCGGGCGATTTCGTTGGAATGCACTTCCATGGTCTTGATCACGCCGTCCGGGTTGATGATGAAGGTGCCGCGCAAGGCCAGGCCTTCAGCGTCAATGTGCACGTCAAAAGCGTGGGTCAGTTGGTGCGTAGGGTCGCCCACCAACGGAAACTGGGCCTTGCCGACAGCGGGTGAGGTTTCGTGCCAGACCTTGTGCGAGAAATGGGTGTCGGTGGTGACGATGTAAACCTCAGCACCGGCTTTCTGGAATTCGGCGTAGTTGTTGGCTGCATCTTCCACTTCGGTCGGGCAGTTGAAGGTAAACGCAGCGGGCATGAAGATCACCACCGACCATTTGCCTTTGAAGCTGGCCTCGGTGACTTCAATGAACTTGCCATTGTGGTAGGCCTGGGTTTTGAAGGGTTGGACTTGGGTGTTGATCAAAGACATGGAAAACTCCTTGGGTGGGTTGAAAAAAACGTCGGCAACACAGGGGTTGTTGGCCGATGGGTGAATCATAGGGGCGATCTATGGTTTTCATGATGCATTGTTTTTAAGCTATTGATAGCCAAACTTTATGAGCGCCAGTCACGATAATCGGTGCACAGCCATTTGGCTGTGCCGATGCAGTTGTTGCCATGCTTTTTCTACTCTCCCCAGCCAAATCGCTGGACTTTGCTACCCCGCCGGGGGATGTGTCCCACACCCAGCCGTTGTTTGTGCCACAAGCCACCGAGCTGATCGACATCCTGCGCCAAAAATCACCGCAAGAAATTGCCAGCCTGATGGGCTTGAGCGATGCGCTGGCGGGTCTGAATGTGGCGCGTTACGCCGCTTGGTTACCCAAATTCACCGCCAAAAATGCCAAGCAGGCGGTGCTGGCTTTTAATGGCGACGTGTACGACGGGCTCGATGCCAAAACCCTGTCAGCCGATCAGCTAGCCTGGGCGCAAGACCATGTGTGCATTTTGAGCGGTCTGTACGGGGTGCTGCGTCCGCTGGACGACATGCAACCCTACCGGCTGGAGATGGGTACCCAGCTCGCAACCGCGCACGGCAACAACCTGTACCAGTTCTGGGGTGCGCAAATTGCCGATTACCTCAACACCCGGCTGCAACGCGACAAGACCCCGGTGGTGATCAACCTGGCCAGCCAGGAATACTTCAAGGCGGTGGATGCCAAAGCCCTCAAAGCCCGGGTGGTCGACTGTGTGTTTGAAGACTTCAACGGTGGCCAGTACAAGATCATCAGCTTTTACGCCAAACGCGCCCGCGGTCTGATGGCGCGCTATGCCGCCACCCAGGGCTTGAGCCTGCCCGAGCAGCTCCAAGGGTTTGACCTGGATGGCTATGCGTTTGAGGC
>JAVHPS010000126.1:0-2302 GCA_036170715.1 Rhodoferax sp.
GCCAGCACCGGGCTGAGCAAGATGCGGTTGTAGTTGGGGTGCGGCTCGGCACCAAAGACCGTGATGTCATACAGGTCGGGCGCGATTTTCAGCAGCTCTTCGAGGGTGCGAACCCCTGCCATGCCGTTGCCGACCATGACGAGTTTCATTTTGGGTTTGGGAGTGGTGCGCATGTCCATATCAGGCCGCCTTTTCTACGTGGGCTTGTCGGGTGTACAAAAAGTCGATGACGGCTTTTCGGTAGTGCAGATACTGGGCACTGTCGGCCAGGGCCACGCGGTTGCGCGGGCGAGCCAGCTTGACCGACAACACCTCGCCAATGGTGGCGCTCGGCCCGTTGGTCATCATGACAATCTTGTCGCTCAGCAGCACGGCTTCGTCCACGTCGTGCGTCACCATCACCACCGTGCTTTGGGTGCGCGCCACAATTTCAAGCAGCTCGTCTTGCAGCTTGGCGCGGGTCAGGGCATCAAGCGCGCCAAAGGGTTCATCCATCAGCAGCACTTTAGGCTCCATGGCCAGGGCGCGAGCAATGCCGACGCGCTGCTTCATGCCGCCAGAAATCTCACCGGGGCGCTTTTGTGCGGCAGGGGTCAGGCCCACCAGTGCCAAAGCGGCATCGGTGCGCGCCATCAGTTGCGCTTTGTTTTCAGAAGGTGCGCCGGTGGACTTGTTGGCTGCACCAAAAACACGCTCTACACCGAGGTAAACATTCTCAAAGCAGGTCAACCAGGGCAGCAACGAGTGGTTTTGAAAGACGACGGCACGGTCTGGGCCGGGGCCGGCAATTTCGCGGTTGTCGCACAGCAGATGGCCTTGGGTGGGCGTGGTCAGGCCAGCAATCAGGTTCAGCAGGGTCGATTTGCCGCAGCCCGAGTGGCCAATCAGTGCCACAAATTCGCCCTTGGCCACCGTCAAGTCAACGCCTTGCAGCGCGCAAAACAGGCCTTTTTTGGTTTTGAAAGTTTGCTCGACACCGACGATGTCGATGAACTTGGTGGTTTGGTTGTCGTTCATGGTGCGCTCTCGTTGAATCAGTTAGGGACAGGGCAGAGTGATCAGCTTTTGACTTCTTCAAAAGTGAAGGCGGTGGCCACCTTGACCAGTGCGTACTCCAGAATCAGCCCAACCACACCAATCACAAAAATGGCAATGATGATGTTTTTGACGTTCAGGTTGTTCCACTCGTCCCAGACCCAGAAGCCGATGCCGACACCGCCCGTGAGCATCTCGGCCGCCACGATCACCAGCCAGGCGGTACCCACGGCCAGCCGCACGCCAGTGAGCATGTAGGGCAGCACCGAAGGGAACAGAATTTTGGTGACGATCTTCCACTCGCTCAGGTTCAAGACGCGAGCCACGTTCATGTAGTCTTGCGGCACGCGCTGCACCCCCACGGCGGTGTTGATGATCATCGGCCAGATGGAGCAAATGAAAATGGTCCAGATGGCGGCCGGGTCCGCACCCTTGAACACCAGCAGGCCAATGGGTAGCCAGGCCAGCGGCGACACCGGGCGCAGCAGGCTGATGAGTGGGTTGAACATGCGGCTCAAAAACTCAAACCGCCCCACCGCAAACCCCACCGGAATGCCCACCACCGCCGCCAACCCAAAGCCCACCGCCACCCGCTCCAGGCTCATCAAGATGTTCCAGCCTACGCCTTGGTCGTTGGGGCCGTTGCGGTAGAACGGATCGCTGAAAATCACCAACGCTTGTTTGAAGGTGTCGGAGGGCGACGGGATGCTGCTGGCGGTGCTGATGCTGACCAGCGCCCAAATGCCTACCAACAGCCCCAGCCCCAGCAATGGCGGCAACGCGGCCAGCCACAAGGCACGCCAGTCGAAGGCTGGTCTTTGTGAGTTTTTTGAGGCTGTAGAGCCTTTATTTGTTGCGTGAGTAACTACAGATTTCATAGTTTTGTGTGAATCAGTAGAAGCTGCAGGCGCAGAGCCAGAGGCTTCCAGTGGCGAGTGAAAAACAGCGCTGACCATGGTGTTCTCCTTGAAAAGGGTGCGGTGTGCAGGCGCCCAGGGTGATTTGGGCACCGGCGGCTAGGTTTCTGTTCAGGCCTTGACCTTGAAACCATCGGCGTACTTTTTCGGGTCTTTGCCGTCCCAAACCACGCCGTCGATCAGTTTGCTGGTGCGCATCACGTCTTTGGGAATCGGCGTTTTGCTGGCCGTGGCGGCTTGTTTGTAGAGGTCGATCTGGTTGATCTGTTTGGCCACCGCCAGGTAGTCCGGATGGTCTTTGAGCAAGCCCCAGCGTTTGTGCTGGGTCAGGAACCACATACCGTCGCTCA
>JAVHPS010000127.1:0-2282 GCA_036170715.1 Rhodoferax sp.
TTGGTCAAAAAGAAATGACCCGCCACTGCGCTCACGTCTTGCGTTAACTGCAGTCTTGAATACACACCCGCCTCACCCAAGCCCTGTGATTCACCCAAATAACTGGCTGCACTACCGTTAACCCCCAAGATCATGGGGCCGCCAACAACTTTGGGGTCGTCTGCGCTGGATGTCACCAACCTGGGTGCCACACACCCTACGTCTGATTGAGCCAGTACACCCAACATTGGCTCTAGCCATTTTTCATGAAGTACCTCAGAGTCATCATCAGCAATTAACACAACGTCGCTACTGGCTTGAGCAAAACCCGCGTTCAAAGCTGCAGAATGGTTGTAAGGTGTTTGATCAAGTGTGACGATCTTCATGCCAGGCAGTGCAATGCTGCTCACTGCTCCTGCCACTTCAGATTGCTGCGCAGATGTGCAAACCAGTATCACCTCGCGCAAGCTTGGGGCTTTGTAGCGCAACACACTTTTAAGCAAGCTATGTAAGTAACCTGTTTGTGTGCCTGTGGACACGACCAATGACACTGAAGATTGATCTTTGTTGTCATAGCTTGGCAGCCAAGTGCCTAAGCGTTCTAACGGTATCAACTTTGCACCGGGGAAAGTGTCAACTAATGCACCTCGTGCAGCCTCAAATTCTGAATTTTCAACCGCTGCAGAAAGTTCGCCCTTGCCATGCGACAAAATTGCATCCACATGTGCAAAAGCTGAACGCCCCGTTTTTGACACCAGTTGTAACGCGTGCCCATACAGTTGCCCATCCAACATTGGGCAACTCCTACCCAGCCAAATGGATGATTTCACCGCCACAGCAGTGCCCAAGTAGTTGGTGCACCGAAGCAGTTCCACGTTCAGCTCAGGTTTGAAATGAGGGTATTGACCTTGACCGTCGGCGCCACGCACATCTTCATCAGCATAGATGATTTGAGCCATAGGGTTTGCCAACGCAGCCAAACGCCATTCCATCAACGCTTGTGGTGCCAATGTGGTGCCGGCACGCACCAGCAAAGTCAACGGATTTGTAACTAGGCTTTCTAGTGCCAGCGTTAAATCAACTGCACGCATATCCAACCAAACCAACGTGTCTGTGGACTCAAACCCATCTGGCGGTATTTGGTCGGACACCACAAGCACCCTCTCAGGTTGACCCAAAGCTGCTGACACGCTGTCTAAGGTGTCAGCTAAGTCATTCAATGGAGTTGACCGATGGTCAATGACCAACGACAAGGCAGGCAGCTGACCAGAGACCAAGTACTCGGCATAAATTTGCGCATCGATTTCGCGCAAAGAACTGCGCTCTGCCCATTTAGCGTATTGACGATGAACCCGCGCCCATTTGAGGCGATCCGCACGCGCAGCCAGTTCGGAACTTTCTTTAAAAACATCAGGCAACATGTCCACACTGGATTGCGGCCACACTGTAGTCATTGAAGCAGCCTCTGCGGTAGCTTGAGTGTTGTCGATGAAAGCTTGAAGTTCTTGGCTACAGTTGGCTACTTTGGTCAAGTAAGCGTCCGGGAATAAAGTGACCGTAGCCAGTGCGTGAGCCACTTGGTCATCTGCATCACCCCAAGCCAGCCCTTCTACACCCCATTCATCCAGCCAAGCAAAACGCTCTGGTAAACACTGCGCGTTTGGCATCAACACCACCGCGCAACCAGCCCAACGCGCCAAAATGGCCAAGTCAGACCACTCGTAAAGGTATAACACGCGTCCGCTGTGGAGCTGAGCAACGAGCTTGTCAAATTTGTCTGCAAAATCAGCGTCAATACGCTCAAGATCGCGCAAACCTTGTGCAATCAAGCCAGTGTATTCGCTGACATAAAGTAACGATTTATCCGGCGGTGTGGCGTCACTTGGTCGTGCGCATCTTGACAATTCAGGCAAAGGCAGGTGAAGCCTTTCAAAAGGTCCATCAATCAAATCACCCTGCACATACAGATGCTTTAAAAGCGATAACTTTTCGCTTTGCGATTGTTTGGGCACACCACCCCACCAGAAATGAATTTGCGTGCCCACATCAAGCGGATTTTTGGGGTCTAACCCCAAATGCAATAACACTGGTTTTTTACCTGCCAAATAGTGTGCCGTTTGAACATGAGGCAAAAGCAAAGGCGCCCAAAAGCGCCCATGTGTTTTTTTTGCAAAAAGATAGCTCTCATATCCTTTGGCGTTAAGCGCCCCGCACAAAGCCAGCGCTTTGTACCAAGCATAAGCACCACCTTGACCAGATGTGACAACATAGTAAGGCTGGCACTTTGAACCCAAATACATATC
>JAVHPS010000128.1:0-2282 GCA_036170715.1 Rhodoferax sp.
CCCAGCACTTTGAAGACCTGTCGCTGGCGCGTGGCCCGCATGACCCGCAATACCCAAGTTTGAAGCGATTGCTTCAAACGGTTTGTCTAGCTACCAACAGCCAACCTTTTGGCGACATTGATCGCCTTCCGCCGAACTTGGGCGGTGCGATTGTGGATGCCATTTTTGAGAGTGAAAACACGACTTATCCGGCGTTGTGGTTTAACGCGGCTGTAGGGCGCTGCCGCGCAGAACAAGCAAAGAAAACGCAGCAGGGAACGCAAGCTCAAAACGTCCCATACGCCCGAGCCGCCGTAATTAAAGCTTGTCTCAATCGACAGATACGCAGAGCAAATCTTTCAGCACCCGTCCACTTAAATGAAAAGGAGTTCCTACCCATGCTTGATCTCACAAATTCGAATCCGGGATACCTTTTGGGTCGGCTGTTTGCTGTCCTTGAACGTATTCAGGAGTATGCCGCCGGTGGCGGCGGAAAACTGAACTCAACCATTCGAGACAAATATTACGGTGCAATGGCGAGTTCGCCCGGCATCGTTTTCCCAACCTTGGACAAGCTGAAAGTTGCTCATTTAAAGAAATTGCCTTGGGGTCAAAAGGAGTGGTTTGAAAAGTTGGTTGGAGAGATATTGAGTGAACTTCCCGACGTTCCAAGACAGCTTTCCCTGCCAGATCAAGGCCGCTTTGCACTGGGCTACTACCACCAGCGACAAGACTTCTTCACCAAAAAAACTGACGACGCCATCCACACAACCACACCCACCGAAGGAACCCCAGCATGAGCACCCAACAAGCACTCGCCAACCGCTACGACTTCGTCTTTATTTTTGACGTGAAGGACGGTAACCCCAATGGTGACCCCGATGCAGGCAACATGCCGCGCCTGGATGCTGAATCCGGCCACGGCTTGGTGACCGACGTGTCGCTTAAACGCAAAGTGCGCAACTTTGTGGGGCTTGTTAAAGACAAAGATAACGCCGAGCCTCCTGCAGATAGTCAGCGTTTTGAGCAGAAGTTGGCCGATGGCGAGAAGCGCTTCGAAATCTATGTGCGTGAAAAAGCCATTCTGAATCGCCAGAACCAACGCGCCTATTCAGCATTAAATCTGGCTGTAGCCCAGGAAGAACAAGCGCAAGAAGCTATAGAAAGCGACGCAACCGATACCAAGAAGAAAAAGCCCGCCAAAGACAAACGCAAGGGCAACGCCGATGAGGTGGGCCAAGCCCGCAAATGGATGTGCCAGAACTTCTTTGACGTGCGCACCTTTGGCGCGGTCATGTCCACGGGCATGAACTGCGGCCAGGTGCGCGGCCCGGTGCAAATCACCTTTGCCCGCTCGGTCGAGCCCATCGTGGCGCTGGAGCACACCATCACCCGTATGGCCGTGGCTACCGAGGCTGAAGCGGCAAAACAGGACGGCGACAACCGCACCATGGGCCGCAAGCACACCGTGCCCTATGGCGTGTATGTGGCCCACGGTTTTGTGTCGTCCTTCCTGGCCAAGCAAACCGGGTTTGGTGAAGATGACTTGGAGCTGGTGTTTCAGGCGCTGGCGCAAATGTTCGAGCACGATCGCTCTGCTGCACGCGGCGAAATGTCCACCCGTGGGCTGTATGTGTTCAAGCACGACAGCGAACTCGGCAACGCCCCGGCCCACGCTTTGTTTGACCGCCTCAAGGTGGCGCCCAAGGCCGAGGGCGAAGTGGCTCGTAGCTTTGATGCCTATTCGGTGGCGTTTGACGGGCAAGGCCTGGCCGTGGGGCAATCGGTTCAACCCGCGCCCGGTGTGACCTTGACCCGGCGCTGCTGATCGAGGCGAACATGAAAATCCTGCCCACCGAATTTGAAGGCCAATCCATCCGCCGCGTCTATGACGAAGCCACCGAAACCTGGTGGTTTTCAGTGATCGACGTGGTGCAAGTGCTGACAGAAAGCGAGAACGCACGCGATTACTGGTTCAAGATGAAAATTCGTGTCAAGTCTGAGGATGGGGCGGAACTGTCGACAGTTTGTCGACAGTTGAAATTACCCGCAGCCGATGGCAAACAGCGTCTTACCGACGTCGCCACCGCAGAGAGCCTGCTGCGCATCGTCCAATCCATCCCCAGCCCCAAAGCCGAGCCCATCAAACTCTGGCTGGCCAAGGTGGGTTATGAGCGTATGCAAGAGCTGGCCGACCCGGCCCTGTCGGTCGACCGCGCCCGCCAGACTTGGCAGCAGCATGGCCGCAGCGACAAGTGGATACAGCAGCGCATGACCGGGCAGGAAACCCGCAACAAGCTCAC
>JAVHPS010000129.1:0-2278 GCA_036170715.1 Rhodoferax sp.
ACAATTCTCAATTTTTACGATCGGTTTTTAGGCTTGTCTGAATGACTTCTGAAGGGTGATCGCAGACTTTCAGGGTTTCCGATAAGACTGGCGGATCCCGACCAAAAGCAGAACTAAAAATCCTTAACAAGTCAGCAAGAATCGGATTGAATTATCTTCACCAGATTCCTATCATGCCAGCATTCCAACCACAGATACTGTCATGAACACAGCCAACTTTATTCGCCTATTGCTCTTATCCGCCATTTGGGGCGCTTCATTCCTATTCATGCGGATCGGGGCACCTGTTCTGGGACCGTCCATACTGATACTTGCACGCGTCGGTTTGGCAGCCCTTTTCTTACTCATGGTGGCCATCTATTTGAAAAAGTCTTTGAATGCTCCTCGCTACTGGAAACACTACCTCATGCTAGGTCTATTCAACTCAGCATTCCCTTTTCTGCTGTTCGCGTACGCGGCACAAACGGTTTCAGCTTCTCTATTGTCTATCCTTAATGCAACGGCACCAATTTGGGCAGCGGTCATCAGCGCAATCTGGCTACGAACACGTCTTTCGCCAAAGGTACTACTTGGGATGTTGCTTGGCGTGTTTGGGGTGGTGCTGCTTGCTAAGGTTGAAGCTTTTGCACTTCCAAATGGCGGCGTACTTGCCATTGCAGCAGGTATTGGGGCAGCGTTCTCTTATGGTGTCGCGACGACCTATACCAAATCAGCAACCTCAGTCGAGCCATTTGCCAATGCGCACGGCAGCATGTGGGCAGCAACATTGATACTGATTCCCTTTGCCCTAAATGCTCCGGCAATAGCGACCATGCCAACATTGCACGTTTCCCTATCGGTCATCGCACTAGGTGTCATATGTAGCGGCGTTGCCTACCTACTTTACTTCCGACTGATCGCCGATTTAGGTGCGGCCTCAGCACTGACTGTTGCATTTCTAATTCCGGTTTTTGGCATCTTGTGGGGCGCATTGTTTCTTGGAGAGCAGGTGGGATGGCATACATTCGTTGGTGCTGCAATGATTCTGATAGGCACAGCATTGGTTACGGGATTCAAGATTTCGACTGTGATGCCTATGAAGGCCCAACATGCAACCTGAACACCCTGATGAGCAGGCACGGCAATATGCTCGTGTCGCTCGCGCTATTGCGTTTATTCGAGCCTCGGCAAAGGAGCAACCCACTTTAGAACAAGTTGCAGATGCCGTCCATCTCAGTCCATTTCATCTTCAACGACTGTTTGCCGAATGGGCCGGGATATCACCTAAGCGTTTCCTGCAATACTTGACCAAAGAGTATGCTAAAAAACAGTTGCTTTCTTCATCGGATACGCTGAGCGTGACGGAGGACTCAGGGTTAAGCAGTACCAGCCGCCTGCACGACTTGATGGTAACTTGCGAGGCGATGACGCCCGGCGAGATCAAAGCCGGCGGAAGCGGTTTGAAAATTCATTATGGCTTTGCCATCTCACCCTTTGGAGAGGTCATTGTTGGCTGGACATTGCGAGGAATTTGTCATTTCGCGTTTTCCGTTACCTACCATGAGGCGATGCTCAATGAGTTGGTTAAATATTGGCCAAACGCGATATTCCTTCAAGATGATTCTCAGGCCGAGAATCTCCTTCATAACGTCTTCCCCAGCACACCATCCCGTGGCCGGGTGCATCTCGTTTTGCGCGGAACCAATTTCCAAATCAAGGTATGGGAGGCATTGATACATACCGATTTCGGACGTGTGACCTCATACCAGCGACTTGCCGAACGTGCTGGATGCACACACGCCCAACGGGCAGTTGGAACTGCATTGGCAGCAAACCATATCGGATTCCTCATCCCATGCCATAGGGTGATTCGCGAAAGTGGCGAGGCTGGTAACTATCGATGGGGAACTGATCGCAAACAGGCAATACTTGTATGGGAGGCGGCCAAAACCATGCAATGACCGACTGCTTGTGGCCGTCTAGTGCAATTCGCAGCCTCAAACCCTATGACCGGTTACGCTGCCAACCCGCCCGTCATCCCGTGCTACCCTCCGCCATCGCGCCAGGCCACCAATCGTTGCCAATCAAAAGGACGCGCTTGAACAAATCACACCGTCAAAGTCGCCCAGCCATGCTTTTGGCCACCTCTTGCAACGCTTCGCTGACCAATGGCTCCACTGACAAACGGCGCCAAAACTCCCCAGCCATGGCACGCGTGCCAGGGTCTGCAAGACTTGGCGCCACATCAAAAGGTGCGTAGTCGGGCATGCCCAGCATCAAATCTGGCTTCCAGCGCATC
>JAVHPS010000130.1:0-2278 GCA_036170715.1 Rhodoferax sp.
GCTTGAACGATGCCATTGAGGCCGGGTTGGTGAAAACACCGCGTGTGGTGATTCGGGACAGTGCCTTGCCAAGCACGCAAAACGTAGCGCAGACTTACCGCAGCAAGCTGTACCACCTGTACCGCGAACCCGAGGTGGCGGAAGATTTGAACCGGCGTGGTGCGCAGCCCCATGAGGCCTTGCCACAAATTGTGCAGGAGGCCTACACCCTGTTGGGCGCGGACTGGCGCGAGACGCTCAATGCGTGGACACAGGCAGGGCACCTGTCTCCCCCGGTGATGCTGACGGTGTGCAACAAGACAGAGACCGCTGCCCGGGTGGAGCACTACTTTCGCCAGGGCGATGCTTATTGGCCAGAGCTAAAAGCACCAGCGAGGACATTGCGGGTGGACTCGCGTGTGCTGGAGAAAGCAGAAATGGGTGAAACTGCCAGCACAGACAAGGCATATGAGGCGGTGTTGCAAGGGATTTTGGACGCGGCCCGTATCCCCGAGTCGCGCAAAGAAACATTGCGCAAGCTGCCCAAAGAGGAGCTGCTGCGCGCCATCATCGACAACGTGGGCAAACGTGGCAGCGCTGGGCAAGATTTGCAAAACGTCATCTCAGTGGCCATGCTGTCCGAAGGATGGGATGCCAAGAACGTCACGCACATCATGGGCCTGCGCGCCTTTACCAGCCAGTTGCTGTGTGAGCAGGTGATTGGACGGGGCTTGCGGCGGGTGTCTTACGAGACAGAACCCGTGGTGTGCCCGGATGGCAAAACGAGGGACTTGTTCAAGCCGGAATATGTCAACGTGTTTGGCGTGCCACTGTCGATCTTTCAGGAGACGGATGGCGGTGGCCAAGCGCCAGAGCCGCCCAAACACAGTACGCAAATCGAGTCACTGGCAGAGCGCGCCGAGTTTGAGATTTGCTGGCCTAACGTGCTGCGCGTGGATGTCATCGTGCGCCCTGAATTAACAGTGGACTGGTCAAAGATGCCGCTCCTCAAAATTGACCCGGCACAGGTGCATGTGAGCGCCGATCTGGCTCCGGCACTGGGTGGGGCGGCGGATTTGGCCAAGGCTGTGTCGATTGATCTGGAAGCCTTGCCGGACGAATTTCGCTTGCAACGCCTGCTGTTTTTGGCAGCACGCAAAGCGTTTGAAACCGTTGAACATGGTTTTACCGGGAGCCGCGAATTGCTCATCGTGCAATTGGTGCGCTTGGTGGAACAGTTTTTTGCCTCGGACCGGCTGGACATTCCCTCGCTATTTCACCAGGACCCGCTGCGCAAGCGTATTTTGATTGCGTTGTCCATCGACACGCTGGTGGGGCATGTGATTGGGCAAATCAATCAGCAAAACAGCGAAAAGCTGGAGCCGGTGTTTGACCCGGAATTTCCGATTGGCTCGACCCGGCTGATGCGCACTTGGTACTCGACCAAGCCCTGCCTTGAAACCGCCAAATCGCAAATCAGCCACGCAGTGGCCGACAGCACTTGGGAGCAGTACACGACGACCTTGCTGGAGCAGCGACTTGAGGTAGTGGCGTTCGCCAAAAACGATCATTTGGGTTTTCAGATTGACTACCTCTGGCGCGGCAGCAAACGGCGCTTTGTACCTGACTTTTTGATTCGTCTGGCCAACGGCAAATTGCTGGTGCTGGAAATCAAGGGCGAGGATTCTGATCAAAACCGCAATAAGCGCATGGCACTTGACACCTGGGTGCGAGCAGTGAATTCGCGCGGCGGGTTTGGTACGTGGTGCTGGGATGTGGTGAAAGGCGAACCCTCCAAGGTGCTTGATGTCGTCCTGCACCATGCCTGCCATGCGATGCACAGTGAACCGATTGGAGAAGGCGTTTTGGTGGCTGAGCCCAACAAGCCATCAGCTGTTGATGTGAGTGGTGCTGATCGCGATGGGACATCGAAATGAGCAAGAACAAACCACCGCAGTCTCCCAAGAAAAACGAGATGACACTTGTCCGTTCATCAGCGGCTGAGTACCTGACCTTTGTCGCCGCAACTGGCAGTGCAAAGACCAGCGTGGAGATGCGTTATGAGGACGAGAATATTTGGCTGACACAGAAGATGATGGCCACGGTCTACGATGTGTCGGTGCCCGCCATCAACCAGCACCTGAAGCGAATTTTTGCCGATAACGAACTCGACGAGGCGGCAGTTATTAAGCAGTACTTAACCACTGCCGCCGATGGCAAGAACTATCAGGTCAAGCATTACAGCCTGCAGGCCATCATCGCCGTCGGCTTCAAAATAGAAAACGAACGTGCCGTGCAG
>JAVHPS010000131.1:0-2263 GCA_036170715.1 Rhodoferax sp.
ATCACCATCCGCAACACCGGCAGCATTGCGGCACAACTGATTTCACGCAGCTGGAGCGTCAATGATGCCAACGGCCGTAATGAAAAAATCAAAGGTCTGGGCGTGGTTGGACACCAGCCTTTTTTGCAGCCCGATGAGCGTTTTGAATACACCAGCAGCACGCGCCTGCGCACCCCCACTGGCACCATGCACGGCAGTTATTTTTGCGTCGCCGAAGACGGCGAAAAGTTCGACGTAGACATTCCCATGTTTGTCCTTGATGCCTTGAGCGAAAACGGCGGCAGACGCAGCCTGCACTGATGCCATGAAACCCCAACTTGACCTGTCTGAACTACTGGACAACTTGAACCCCGGGGCTGCTCTGGCGCATCGTCACTTATGGCTGATTGAACTGCTGGCCTGGGTGCGCGGCAGCCGCCACTCGGTCACCCGCACCGTGGCACGCATCACCCTGCTGCTGGACGCGCTGGAACAACGCCCCGAAACCCGCGCCCAATTGCAGGCCTGGTGGCAGGTGCTGCTGGGCACGGTGGATGCCACTGCTCTTCTGGCGGACTACGGTTTTTCGTCGCGCAGCGCGTTCGCCAGTGAGCTGGCCGAACGCCTGCGCATGAAATGGCTGCCGGCCACCCCGGAAACAGCCGACGCATCGGCCCTGTTTGCACTGGTGTTGAGCGATCCGTTTGATGCCCAGTGGCTCGCTGCGCTGGACGATGCCACGCTGGCGCGCCTGACCCTGGTGCTGCAAACCCCGTGCCTGCAAGATGTACAGGGCCACTGCGCCTGGATACCCGCCAACCAGCAAGCCACGGTGACCCAATGGCAAGCCACGTTGCTGGAGGCCTTGACGTTTTGCACCAGCCAGATTCGGGCCACCGGGTTTTCACCCGAACTGCGCCTGCGCATGAGCACCCCAGCGCGCGAAACGGCACCGTTTCATGCCCTGGCGGCCGACCTGCAGACCTTGCAGGATGCGTTTTTGGCCAGCCCACAACACACCACCCCGGCACAGCAGGATGCCTTGGCGCGCTACCTGGAGCGGCTTGATGCCTGTCGCCAGGCCGCTGCGTCGGTCTACACCCATCTGGACAGTCACGGCATCTCGGTCAACCTGGTGTTTCAACTGCGCCAGTTGCGCACCCGGGTTCTGCGCGTGCGGGCGCTGCTGGACTGTTTGCTGGCTGAACAACCGCAGCGCCACACCGTCCAATTGCTAGCCGATCTGGTCAGCGTAGGCCAACAACGACGCAGCGTGCGTGCGCTGATTGCGGCCAACTCGTCGATGCTGGCGGCCAAGGTGGCCGAGCGCAGTTCCGAGACCGGTGAACACTACATCACCCGCACCCGGGGTGAATACGCGCAGATGCTGCGCGATGCGGCCGGTGGCGGCGCTGTGATGTCGCTCACCACGCTGTTCAAATTTGCCGTGTTGTCGCTGGGCCTGTCTGCCTTTTGGAGCGGCTTTTATGCCGGCCTGAACTATGCACTGAGCTTTGTGCTGATCCAGTTGCTGCACTGGACTGTGGCCACCAAACAACCCGCCATGACCGCCCCGGCCATGGCGGCCAAACTCAAAGAATTGGGTGCACCGGGTGCGGTGGAGAGCTTTGTGGATGAAGTGGCACACCTGGTGCGTTCACAGGTTGCCGCAATTGCTGGCAACCTGGCGCTGGTGGCCCCGGCGGTGCTGGTGATCAGCAGCGTGCTGTACCTGAGCTTTGGCGCGCCGATGATTGATGCCCAAGAAGCTGCGCACGTGCTCCACAGCCTGGACTTGCGTGGCCCAACCCTGCTGTTTGCGGCCGTCACAGGTGTGCTGCTGTTTGCCTCCAGCATCATTGCCGGTTGGGTCGAAAACTGGTTTGTGCTGCAGCGGCTGGATTCGGCCATTCGTTTCAACCCACGCATCAGCGCCGTGCTCGGGGTGGCACGCGCTGACCGCTGGGCCAGCTTCATGCGACGCAACATCTCTGGTCTGGCGGCCAATATTTCACTGGGTTTCATGTTGGGCTTGATCCCCGCTTTTGCGGCTTTTTTTGGTCTGGCTCTGGAAGTGCGCCATGTGACCCTGTCCACCGGCCAGCTGGCCGCTGCTGCTGCCAGCCTGGGCACGGATCTGCTGACGCAAAGCCCGTTCTGGTGGTGTGTGGCAGGCATTGCACTGACCGGCATATTGAACGTGGGCGTGAGTTTTTACTTTGCGTTCCAGTTGGCGCAGCGCTTGGTAAATGTGGGCACGGTCTACGCCGCTGACGTTGTGGGC
>JAVHPS010000132.1:0-7307 GCA_036170715.1 Rhodoferax sp.
GTCCAGGATTGTGATTCCTGTTGTCGTGGGTTCGAGCCCCATCAGCCACCCCAACTAGATAAAAGAAACCGCACTATCGAAAAAATAGTGCGGTTTTTGTTTTTTCTACTTGTAATGAAATCAAAGCTGTTGCAGTTTAAATAACGCGCGGTCTAAGGTTTCGGTTTTCTTGGCAAAACAAAAACGCACTACGTGCTGATCAAAGCCATCGCCATAAAACGCCGAGGTAGGTATTGCGGCCACACCAACTTCAGTGGTCAACCATTTGCAAAAATCGGCTTCGTTAAGTGCACTGATGGCAGCGTAGTCCACACTCTGAAAATATGTACCTTCGCATGGCAGCAATTTGAACCGTGACTGAGCCAGGCCAGCACGAAAATGGTCCCGTTTTTGTTGATAAAAATGAGGCAGGTTCATATACGATGCGGAGTCATGCATGTAGTCAGCCAGTGCATATTGAACCGGCGTGTTGACGGTGAATACATTGAACTGGTGAATTTTTCGGAACTCATGACTGAGTGCTTTGGGTGCAGCCACGTGGCCAACTTTCCAACCGGTGACGTGAAATGTTTTACCGAAACTCGACACCACAAATGCGCGTTCGGCCAATCCCGGGTAACTAGAGGCGCTTTGATGCGGATGGTTATCAAAGACCATGTGCTCATAGACTTCGTCGCTGATCAGGAACAGGTTGCTCTGGGCAAGAAGTGCCTCAAGCTGGAGCATTTCGCGACGCGTCCAGACCGTACCGCTCGGGTTGTGGGGCGAATTGATGACAATCGCGCGGGTTTTGGGGGTGATGGCTGCCGCCATGCGTTCAAAGTCTGGGCGAAAAGTACCTGGTGTTAAAGGTACGCGCACCGGAACACCACCTGCCAGTTCGATATTGGGAACATAACTGTCGTAGCAGGGGTCCAGCACAATGACTTCGTCTCCTGCGTGCACTACTGCCAAGATGGCAGTCAGGATGGCTTGCGTGGCACCTGCCGTGATCGTGATTTCGTCGTTAGCCGAGTAGGTGTGGGCGTAGAGCGATTTTATTTTTGCAGCGATGACTTCGCGCAAGATGGGCACACCTGGCATCGGAGGATATTGGTTCAAGCCTGCTTGCATGGCTTTGGTGACGGCATCAATCAGGGCCGGGTCGCAATTAAAGTCAGGGAATCCTTGACCAAGATTCACCGCATTTTTTTCAGTGGCCAGCGCCGACATCACTGAAAAAATGGTGGTTCCGACGTTCGGTAGTTTTGAGGTAAGGGGTTTACAACTCATAGTCATTCATGTGTCCGGCCATGGCACGGGCTACCAGGTTTCGATCGAGTCGACTGCTGAGCAGCTCGGCAAATGTATAAACAAAATTTCTCAGATAGGCCCCACGCTTGAAAGCCACTCGCGCTATATTTTGTCCAAAAAGCTGACCTGCTGCACGAACCACAAGACCCGTCTGGGTTTCATTGTCAACGACATCGCGCACTGACATTTCTGCTGCAATGCCAATGCCCAGTCCAAGTTTCACATAGGTCTTGATCACGTCGGAATCAATCGCCTCCAGTGCGATGCGGGGGGTGAGTTTGCGAACCGCAAAAGCATGGTCAATTTTTGTGCGCCCGGTGTAGGACGGGTGATAGGTGATCAGTGGTTCCTGGGCGATATCTTCCAGTGTCAGGTGTTCCTTGGCGCACAGCGGGTGTCCGGTTGGCAACACCAGTACGTGCTGCCATTCATAGCAGGGTAGGGTCACCAGTTCTTCGTAGCCATCCAAAGATTCGGTGGCAATCCCGATCTCGGCAATTTCGTCAACCAGCATGCGTGCAACTTGATCGGGGGAACCCTGATGCAGACTGACATTCACTTTGGGAAAAGTTTGTCGTAATTTTGCAATTGGTTCGGGCAGCACATAGCGTGCCTGTGTGTGGGTGGTGGCGATCGACAGGGTGCCACTGTCTTGGGCGCTGAACTGCTCACCAATGCGCTTGAGGTTGCTGACTTCGCGCATGATCAGGTCGATGCTTTTGAGCACTTGCTGGCCGGGTTCGGTGACTCGTTTAAGGCGCTTCCCATGCCGCGCAAATATCTCGATGCCAAGCTCTTCTTCGAGTTCAATAATGGCTTTGGATACGCCGGGTTGTGAGGTATGAAGCGCTTTGGCGGCCTCTGTCAGGTTGAGTTCGCGTCGAACCGCTTCTTGCACAAATCGGAATTGATGTAGGTTCATGTCGAGTGGGTCGGGGCATACAACGGGCAGACATTCAAATCGGTAGTGACAAGCGTGCCAGTAACTCGATGACACGTGGATCTTCGCCTATTGAAGGGCGCAGATCAAACCTGGCTTCAGGGTAGAGTCGTTTTAGTTCATTGACCAGCGCTGGCAGGTCTTCGCGTGCATGTCGACCAATCCCCAAAAACATGGGCACGATGCGGATGTGCGTGACATGCAGGGCAATCAGTTCTTGCGTGACAACGGAAAGATTGGGCTCGGTGAGTTCCAAGAATGCACAGCGCACCAAGTGTTCTGGAGCGATAGTTCGCATGTGTGCGGACACACGGTCAAGCGGGAGACGCCAAGCCGGGTCTCGGGAACCGTGCGCAAAAAGAACGGTGGCCTGCATGGTGATTGAATGGTGTGGTTCGCTTGAAATGGGGTGCTAGCGTCGCAGCACCAGCCATCCAAAAGCAGTGAGTGACATGATGGAGTAAATCAATCCCGGTAACGCTGCCGTGAGCCAAGGTAACCAGTTTTGTAAGTTGCCAATATACCCAAATACATTGTTCAACAAAAAGAAACTGATACCCGCCATGACACCGCCAAACACATAGCTTGCAATGCTGCCGGTGCGAAAGTGCAGATAAGCGAAAGGTAGTGCCAGCACCACCATCACAAGGCAGCTGATTGGGTAAAAAACTTTTTTCCAGAATTCAATTTCATAACGCTGTGCGGTTTGTGCATTGTTTTGCAGATGCTGGATGTATTGAAACAAATCCAGCGTGCTCATGCGTTCTGGTTTGAGTAACGCGGCAGATACCATCTCTGCACTGATGCGATTTGGCCACCGCAAGCTGGGTAGTTGCGTGCGTTCGATTTGACCTAGATTGGTGTTTTGTTGTGCAAAGTCGGTGCGCTGCACTTGTTGTAGATTCCATGCATCATCTTCTTCGAGCGTAGCGATTTCCGCTTGTGTCATGGACAGGAGCAAACCACGGTTGCCGAACTCAAAAATTCGGACATTGCGTAAGTGGCCATCGGCCGAGAGTTCGCCGACATTCACCGCAAATTGGCTGTACAACTGCTTCTCCTTGAGCCAAGCGCCGGTTTGTCCCAGGGTGATACGGCCGGTGTAGCGTGCCTTCAGGAGCTGGGCCGTCCGGTCGGCGATGGGCGAAACATAATCACCAATGGCAAAAGTCAGCACGACGAAGCCAGAGCCCAACAAGAGCAGCGTTTTCAGGGCGCGCCACGGGTCAAGTCCACTGGTTCGCAAAATGGTGTATTCGGAGCTTTGTGCCAGACGCGACATGACAAAAATAGTACCGATCAGTACCGCAATTGGCAGCAGTTCGTAGAGATGGCTTGGAATCATCAGCGCCACATAGGCAACGGCATGTACCAGGCGATAACCTGTTGCAGCATGACGGCTGACAGACTGGACTTCTTCTACAAAATCAAAGAAGAAGAACAGCGCCAGAAAGCCCAGGGTGACAAACCCGACGGAACGGATGACTTCACTGAAAATCAGGCGACGTAGGGTTTTCACGATTGAACCTTTTGCGCGTGTAGTTGCCCATGCTGGGCATGGAACACATGTTGCCAACGCCAGTTGTTGTGACCTTTGGCCAGCCAAAACATCGCCAGCACAAAAACGCCTCCATGTAATGCAAGCATGTAGGGGGTAAACGGCATTTTTCCTGCAGCAATCCAGCTTTGCCCCAAGTTGAGCAAATTGAAATAAATCACGAAAGTAAACAAGGAAAAAACCAGATTGATGCTTTTACCAACGCGGGGGTTGACGCTTGAAATAGCGACTCCGATGATGACAAAATTGATCGCAGCCAGAATCAACCCAGTTCGCCATGACAACTCTCCCAAAGCTGCCGCCGTGGGTGTTTTGATCAAGTCTAAAGTAGGGTGCGTGTTGACGAACGCGGTGTCGTTTCCAATGAACGAGTCAGACGTGACCTGGGTTCCATAGGTTTGAAACTCACTGACTTTGATGTCAGTCGTGCCACTGATTGTTTCCAGGCGTTGGCCGCTGTCGAGCATCAAAAACTGCCCCTGCGGCAGTTGGTCAATTCGTCCGCTTCTGGCTGAGGTCACGGTTTCTTTCCCAGCTTCTGTGCTGGCAATGAAAACGTTGGCTCCAGTTTGCTGTCCAGCTGTGTTTTTTTCAACGAAAAACACACGGTTACCGTTGGCTGATTCTTGAAACTGACCGGGTTCAATGCGTTCCAGATCGCCACGTCTTTCATATTGATTTTTCAGGTCATCAATACGCTGGTTAGTCCATGGTAAAACCAGCAAGGCCAGCACCGCGATGACTGAAAAAATGGGCCATGAAAAACGCATCAAGGGGGTGAGCAATGCGGCCAACCCCTTGCCACTGCAAAACCAGATCACCATTTCACTGTCACGGTACATGCGTGACAGTGTGCCAATGATGGCAATGAAAAGGCTCATGCTCAGCAAAGTTGGCATATAGGCAAGCACCGTATACCCCATGACCAGCGTCACATCAGAAGGGTTAAAACTCCCGCGCGAAGCTTGGCCCAGGGTGCGGATCAGGGTCATGGTCATGACCACTGTGACCAGTATCACCAGCGTGGCACCAAAACTGCGTGACAGTTCTTTGCGTAGAGAAGATTGGAATAACATTGCAGACAAGGAAACCGCCAATTATGAACTTTGAACTGAAAATTTTTAATCCCCATGACGCAACCCATGAAAAATGTGATGTTTCGCTGATTTTTGTGACGAATGCCTTTAAAGCAGGTAAAGAAGCACTCTCCGTGCTGATTGCCAAAGCACTTAAATCCGGTGATTTGGTAGCCAAGGCTGGCCACTTCCTGGACATCTATCGCCCCGTGGGTTTTTTGACATCCCGAGTCGTCCTGGTTCATGTGGCAGACGGCACAGCGGCCAATGTAAAAAAAGCCGTTTCGGCGGTGTATGAGGTGATCAAGACGGCCCAGCCCCGTCAACTTGGCCTCGCATTTTTGCAGCAGCCTGCCCCCCCAACACTTCGTACAGCTTTAACTACCCTGGCTGATGTCAGTTATGTTTATACAAACACCAAGTCTGATACGCAGGGGCGTTCCGTAGCGCACGTTTCGGTGGCTGTGCCGGATGCAAAAGCCTTGCAATCGTGTTTTGACCGTGCGGTGGCTGCAGTCAACGGCATCGAACTGGCCAAAGAGTGGGGGAATCGTCCTGCCAATTACGCAACTCCAACCCATTTGGCTGGGGTTGCCAAGGCGCTGTCAAAGTTTGCACGCATCAAGGTTGATGTCTTGGGCCCCAAAGAAGTTGCCAAGCTCGGCATGGGTGCGTTTGAGGCGGTAGCTAAAGGCTCTGATGAACCGTTGCGTTTCATTGAGTTGCTATACACCGGCGCTGCAAAAACAACGCCCCCGATTGTGTTGGTTGGTAAGGGTATTACTTTTGACAGTGGTGGCATCTCCATCAAGCCAGCTGCCGAAATGGATGAAATGAAGTTTGACATGTGTGGTGCGGCCAGTGTGCTGGGCGTGTTTCGGGCGCTGGCCGAACTTCAACCCGATATCAATGTTGTCGGATTGATTGCATCGTGCGAAAACCTGCCCAGTGGTCGATCTGTAAAACCTGGGGATGTGGTGACCAGCATGAGTGGGCAAACCATTGAAGTGCTCAATACCGATGCGGAAGGCCGTCTGGTGTTGTGTGATGCACTGACTTACGCCGAGCGGTTTAAACCTGAAGTGGTTTTGGACATTGCAACCTTGACGGGTGCATGCGTGATTGCGTTAGGTGCAGTTCGCAGTGGCTTCTTCACGCCCGACGAATCCTTGGCAGCAGCCTTGTTGTCAGCGGGTGAGTCGTCGCAAGATTTGTGCTGGCCCATGCCGCTGGATGATGCGTACGCAGAGGGATTGAAAACCAGCTTTGCTGATGTGGCCAATGTAGCCGGGCGAGCTGGGGGGGCGATCACTGCGGCAAAATTTTTGCAGCGCTTTACCTCAACATACCGCTGGGCACATTTTGATATTGCCGGTACGGCCTGGAAGTCTGGTGCAAACAAGGGGGCGACAGGTCGTCCGGTGGGTTTGCTTTTGGACTATGTGTTGGCACAGGGCTCCAAAGGGAAAATCATTTGACCGACATTGTTTTTCACTTCAATGCCACTGAGCGGCTCACTTACGTGTGTCGTTTATTACGCAAAGCGGTGCAGACCGGCATTCCTGTTGTGGTAACTGGTGCGCCAGAGCAGTTGCGTGAGCTGGATGCTGCTTTATGGTTTTTTTCACCAACTGACTTTGTACCGCATTGCGATGCAGATGCCGGGCCGAGCCTGGTAAAGCGGTCTCCCGTGATTTTGTCTACGTCGTTGAAGGACGGCATCATTGCGGACACTTTGCTCAACTTGGATGAGTCGATTCCTGAAGGGTTTGAACAATTTGGACGGGTGATTGAAGTGGTGTCGCTGGATGAAACAGACAAACGATGGGCGCGCATGCGCTGGAAACGCTACGCCGCCCTTGGTTTGAACCTGATTCGTCACGACGCAGGCGGTGTTTCGTCATGAACGACCTTCCTAAACCTCCGCCACGTTTTGTCCCGACCCTTACGGAGGTGGTTGATCCCTCCGGTTTGCCTCATTTTGCGGTTCAAAATCTGCCGGATGTACAGGCACTGGTGCGCCAAGTGCAGCAACACATTCAGCCGTTGATTGAGCAAAAGCTCAATGCTGAACTTGAAGGCTTGGTGCACGCAGTGCACGTCACTTTGTCGCAGCGCTGGGACGAATTGAACAGCCAGTTGCAGACCGACATTAACGCCAGTATTCAACAGGCTGTAGCAGATGTCTTGAAGCTTGGCAAGACTCAAAAATAAGAGCGATTCGTGTAGTGTTTGCCACGCATCATGGTGGCAACCCTAACATTTTTTTAAAAGATATGCGGTATATTGGAGCGCTCAGTTTTTCAACCCTTCCATTTGGAGTATTTATGCAATTTAAAGTTACTGGTACGTTGACCCTGGTTGCTGCTGCTGTTTTGTTGGCGGCTTGCGGTAAAAAAGAAGAAGCCGCTCCGGCTCCTGCTGCAGCACCTGCTGCTCC
>JAVHPS010000132.1:7407-11090 GCA_036170715.1 Rhodoferax sp.
CTTGCGGTAAAAAAGAAGAAGCCGCTCCGGCTCCTGCTGCAGCACCTGCTGCTCCTGTGGCTGCTGCAGCTTCTGTGATCAAGATTGGTCACGTTGGCCCAACCAGTGGTGCGATCGCACACTTGGGTAAAGACAATGAAAACGGTGGCCGCATGGCCATTGAAGAACTTAACGCCGCTGGTGTCACCATCGGTGGCCAAAAGGTAACGTTTGAGATGATGGCTGAAGACGATGCAGCCGACCCCAAACAAGGTACCGCCGTGGCGCAAAAATTGGTTGATGCCAAAGTGGCCGGTGTAATTGGTCACCTGAATTCTGGTACCACCATTCCGGCATCCAAAATTTACAGCGACGCTGGCATTCCTCAAATTTCGCCCTCTGCTACCAACCCAAAATACACACGTCAAGGTTTCAAAACCACGTTCCGTATGGTGGCTGATGACACCCAGTTGGGTGGTACTTTGGGCAAATACGCTGTGGCCACTCTCAAAGGCAAAAACATTGCGGTGATTGACGACCGTACTGCCTATGGCCAAGGTGTTGCAGAAGAATTCAGCAAGGCCGTGGAAGCTGCGGGTGGCAAAGTGGTGGCCAAAGAGTTCACCACCGACAAAGCAACAGACTTCACCTCCATCCTGACCACCATCAAGAGCAAAAAGCCTGACGTGGTGTTCTTCGGCGGCATGGATGCAGTGGCTGGCCCAATGCTCAAGCAAATGAAATCCTTGGCGATCAAAGCCAAGTTCATGGGCGGTGACGGCATCTGCTCTACCGAGTTGGTCAAACTTGCCGGTGATGCGATTGCTGATGACCAGGTTTTCTGCGCTGAAGCCGGTGGTGTTGAAGGTGAAGCCAAAGCTGGCATGGAAGAGTTCAAGACCAAGTTCAAAGCCAAGTACAACGCTGACGTACAGGTCTATGCACCTTACGTCTATGACGCTGTCAAAATCATGGTTGCTGCCATGGTCAAGGCTGACTCTTCTGACCCTGTCAAGTATCTGCCCGTGTTGGCGGCTACTACCGATTACAAAGGCGTGACGGGCCCGATCACATTTGATGAACGCGGTGACATCAAAAACGGTGCGTTGACATTGAAGACCGTGCGCGGTGGTCAATTGACAACGCTGGCTGTGATCCGTTAATTTTGCCCAGTATTAGCCTGCAGTCGTTCCGGCTACGCAGGCGTTGAATCAGGGGTGCACTGTTGACAGTGCACCCCTTTTTTTGTTGTTTCAAGTCAAGCTCAGACAGGAATTTGGCCCTTGCTGGGTTAAAATAATTGGCTTGCGGAGCGGTGGATGAGTGGTTTAAGTCACACGCCTGGAAAGCGTGCGAGGGGTAAAACCCTCCGGGGGTTCGAATCCCCCCTGCTCCGCCAAAAATAGCGAACCCCGTAGCAGTTATCTGATGCGGGGTTTTGTTTTTTTAGACCTTATTTTTGCGTCTGAATCATCTTCATGGCCGAACTGATCAGGGTGGACACTTCGGTCATGTTGCTGGGTACCACCAAAGTGGTGGTGGCATCTGCCGCTACTTTTGAATACGCTTCAACGGCTTTCTCTGCCACTTTGAGTTGCACCGCCTCGCTGCCGCCGGGTTGACGAATGGCAGCAGCAATGCGTTCAATGGCTTGTGCGGTGGCTTCGGCTACCGCCAGTATGGACTGTGCGTCCCCTTGGGCCTTGTTGATCACTGCTTGTTTTTCTCCTTCAGAGCGGGCAATGAAGGCCTCACGTTCGCCAGTAGCGATGTTGATTTGTTCTTGACGGCGGCCTTCTGAGGCCGCGATCAACGCACGTTTTTCACGTTCGGCGGTAATTTGCTGCTGCATGGCATGCAGGATTTCTTTTGGCGGTGTCAGGTCTTTGATTTCATAACGCAACACTTTCACACCCCAGTTCAAGGCAGCCTCGTCAATGGCTTGCACCACTTGGGCGTTGATGATGTCGCGTTCTTCAAAAGTTTTATCCAGTTCCAGTTTGCCGATCACCGAACGCAATGAGGTTTGCGCCAGTTGAGAGATTGCCGTGATGTAGTTGCTGGAGCCGTAGCTGGCACGCATCGCGTCCGTCACCTGAAAGTACAAAATGCCGTCCACTTGAAGCTGGGTGTTGTCGCGGGTGATGCAGACCTGGCTGGCAATGTCCAGTGGCACTTCTTTGAGCAAATGCTTGTAAGCCACTTTGTCGACAAACGGTACCAAAAAATTCAGCCCCGGCGTGAGCGTGCCGTTGTATTTGCCTAGCCGCTCCACCACCCAGGCGTGCTGTTGAGGGACAACCTTGATCGACTGGGTGACAAAGATCACCGCAATCACAAATAAAACAATGGCAATTTCCATACAAGGCTTTCGAAGTTAGGGGTTGAAGTTGGGTTTGAGAATCAGTCGGCTGCCAATGACTTCCACGATCAGGTGCGGGCCTGGCTGGGCCGCTTGTCCGGCTTGCAAAGTGGCATCCCAATGGGCTCCACGGTAGTGCACGCTGCAGGTGTGGTCAGCTTGCCAGTGGTCTACCTGGACTGTTTCGCCGATGTCCATGTTGACATCGTGGTTGGCTTGCGCGGGAGCCATGGGTGGCTGAGATTTTTTGTAGCGTCGCCAGACCAGTACCGAGCCACCGCCAACTGCAGCGGCGCACACCCATTGCCAGGCTTGGGGCAGGCCTGCGTGGGCTGACAGCGCGGCAGCGACCAACCCCAGCGAGAGCATCAGCAGATAAAAAGTGCCGGTGATCAGCTCTAGCGCGATCAGGCCGCCAGCCGCCAGCCACCAAAAGGTTGAGTCAGCCATATTTGCTTTCTTGGTTGTGTTGCGACGACGACATTTTCAGCCGAAAGCAACGATTTGCAGGTGAAGTGTCATGATTACTCCTTACACTTCGCGCCTATTTATTCCATTTACCGTGAGTCGCTGGAGCCTGCCATGAAGTTTCGCTTTCCCATTGTCATTATTGACGAAGATTTTCGGTCAGAAAACACCTCGGGTTTGGGCATTCGGGCGTTGGCGCAGGCCATTGAATCCGAAGGCCTGGAAGTGCTGGGTGTCACCAGTTATGGCGATTTGAGTCAGTTCGCGCAGCAGCAAAGCCGTGCCAGCGCTTTTATCTTGTCGATCGATGATGAAGAATTTACGCCCGGCCCCGACCTCGACCCCGCCGTGCTCAATTTGCGCCATTTCATAGAAGAAGTGCGGCGTAAAAACCTGGACGTGCCGATTTATATCTATGGCGAAACCAAAACCAGCCGCCACCTGCCCAATGATATTTTGCGTGAGCTGCACGGCTTCATCCACATGTTTGAGGACACGCCCGAGTTCGTGGCGCGCCACATCATTCGTGAAGCCAAAAGCTACCTCGAAGGCGTGCAGCCGCCGTTTTTCAAGGCACTGCTGGACTACGCTGAAGACGGCTCCTACTCGTGGCACTGTCCGGGGCATTCGGGCGGTGTGGCCTTTTTGAAAAGCCCGGTGGGTCAGATGTACCACCAGTTTTATGGTGAAAACATGCTGCGTGCCGACGTGTGCAACGCGGTCGAAGAGCTGGGCCAGTTGCTGGATCACGACGGTGCCATTGGCAAAAGCGAGCGCAACGCGGCGCGCATCTTCAATGCCGACCACTGCTTTTTTGTCACCAACGGCACCAGCACCAGCAACAAAATGGTCTGGCACCACACCGTGGCACCCA
>JAVHPS010000133.1:0-2243 GCA_036170715.1 Rhodoferax sp.
AGCTGGAATGAACACTTCGCCTAAAGCCGTGCGCTTCGACGACGACAACCTCTGGGTCAGTCTGGCCGATGGCCGCACGATTGCCGCGCCGCTTGCCTGGTTTCCGCGCCTGCTACAGGCCACCCCGGCGCAGCGTGCGCAAGTTGAATTGAGCAAGGGCGGGCTGCATTGGGATGCGCTGGATGAGGATATTTCCGTCGCGGGCCTGCTGGCGGGTCGACCGGATTTGTCGCAACGCAGCGTGTATTTGGCAGCGTGAAACCCGGTGCAAGCCAAGTCCTTCGATGCCCTGCCCTGTCTGGAAGCCAAGCTGGACGACTTGGCGCTGAGCCAGTTTGATGCCTACCTGCGTTCGGTGGCCATGATGTGCCCCCCTGATGTGGTGCAGCGCAGCTTTGACCGCAGTCTGAATAACTTTTTCAATTTATATGCACCACTGGCAGATGAATGGGCACTGCATGCCAATTCATTGGCACCCCTGGCGCTCCCAGTGGCCACGCAACTTGCCAACAAACTCTCTGTAACGGAACCCGCAACATGGCGCATACTGAAAAAGCTCAACCAAGTCGTCTAACGCCCTCCCCCAAGGCACTACAAAAGGCTTTGGAGGTGTCGGCCAAGCAGGCGCAACGTCTGGCCAATGCCTTTGGCGTTGTGGTGCCCACCGTCAAGCCAAAAAAGACCAGCGGGGTTAACAAGATCGAATCAATCTAATTGCTACTTCTTAGATAGCATTTTGTGAACGTTCCACCTGGGCTGCCGGCCAATTTGTCATTAAAACCCCAATTAGGGTATGATTAAACCCAATATGGGTATTTCAACCAATCCAACCGAGTCAACTTCTCTTGCAGACGCACTTTTCCCCAAGGTGCGCCAACGAATATTGGCTGTGCTGTTTGGTGCGCCAGAGCGCAGCTTTTACGCTAATGAGGTGATTGCGCTAGCCGCTTCGGGCACGGGCGCGGTGCAGCGTGAGCTGGCCAGTTTGTCAGCGTCTGGGCTGCTCACCGTCAGCAAGCAAGGCAACCAAAAGCACTACCAGGCCAACGCCAGCGCGCCCGTGTTTTCAGAGTTACGCGCTCTGGTGCTCAAAACCATGGGGCTGGCCGATGTGCTGCGCACCGCGCTGAGCCCTTTGGCGGCGCAGATCGACTTTGCTTTTGTGTATGGGTCGGTGGCGCGGCAGCAAGACACCGCTCAGAGCGATGTGGACGTGATGATCGTCAGCACCAGACTGGGTTATGGCGAGGTGTTTGGCGCGCTGGAGAATGCGGCCATGTCGCTCGCCCGCAAGGTCAACCCAACCCTTTACACGCCCTCGGAGTGGGCCAAACGCATGGCGCAAGACAGCGCATTTATCACCCGTGTGGTGCAACAACCCAAGATTTGGTTGATAGGATGCGAGGATAAATGCCATGCACCCAGTGCTTGAGAACTTATGTGGCCCCGGCAAGTCGCTGAAAGCGGAAGCACCGGACGCGAATGAGCTTGCCGGATTGATACGCACAGGTCTGGCCCGTCTGCAAGACGCGCGCAACCCAGACTTGGCGCTGGAAAGCCGGTTCGATCTGGCCTACAACGCTGCGCACGCACTGTGTCTGGCGGCACTGCGGCGCATGGGCTACCGCGCTGGCAACCGCTACATCGTGTTTCAGGTGTTGCCCCACACGTTGGGTTTGGGCCCCGAGGTCTGGCGCGTGCTGGACAAGTGCCACAACACGCGTAACCTGGGTGAAGACGAAGGCTTGCTGGACGTGGATGCGCGCCTGGTCACTGACCTGATTGCTGCCACCGAGGCGGTGGCTCAATTTATTCAAAAATAGACGAGGACTCCCTCTCCCCTGAATCCCCATCACCCGCGCAGCGCCCAGCTCCGCTACCTCGTGCACCGCGCTGTCGACATCAACCACACGGTATAAAAAACTGTAAGCCACGCGCCACTGGCTTTGGGTGCATTGCAGGGCGACCGTCTTGTCGTTGAGGCGCAAGACCTTGCCGGTGCGTGGGCACTTTGCTACGTGGTGTGGCCAAGTCTCAAAAATCAAAAATGCCATTGCCCTTCAAAAGCTAGAACACCCACCACAGCATAAACACGCACCATTGTTTCAATTTTTGTAGCTACTCAAGCTTATTCCATAAGCTCTAGAGGCCAATTTTACTTATAAGTTTTACCTGCCAAAACACCCAACCAAGCTTTCCTCGACAATCCTGCTCCATGCACTTGTTGATCCCCTATGCGGCCA
>JAVHPS010000134.1:0-2236 GCA_036170715.1 Rhodoferax sp.
GACAAGCGCCAAGCGGCGTTGCCGGATGTGCCCACCTTTGCCGAACTGGGCTTGGCCGGGTTTGAAGACGTACCCTACTACGGTATTTTTGCCCCCAGGGGTACGCCGCAAGCCACGCTGGACAAATTGGCTGCTGCCGTGGCCAAGGTGGTGGTCTTGCCCGAGGTACAGCAGCGCCTGACGGCAATGGGTTTGACGGTGGGCTTCATGACCGGCGCGCAGCTGGCCAGCCGTGAACAGGCCTACGCCAAGACCTGGGCGCGCATCATCAGCGCCAGCGGCTTCAAGGCGCAATAACAGCGCAAGGTTTCAGCGCCGTGACGACGACACCGCGATGCCGCCCACAATCAGCACGAAGGCCAGGGCGTGGTAGAGGTGCGGCACTTCACCCAAAAATGCACTGGAGAGCAGGGCCGTGAACAGCGGTGTCAGGTTGATGAAAAAACCGGCCACCGACGGCCCAGCGCTGGCCACCCCGGCCCCCCAGGCGCGGTAAGCCAGCACCGCCGGGCAGGTGGCAATGAACAACAGCGCCGCGGCCAACGGCCAGCTCCAGACAATGCGCCCTAGCCCCGAAGCCCATTCAAGGCCCGCAAACAGGCTTGACCAGACCAGGCCAAAGGTGATTTGTGCCAGTAAAAAAGCCGACCAGTTGCGCTTGATGGCTGCGGGTTCGGTGGTGGGGTGCACCAGCATCCAGCTGTAGTAGGCCCAGGCGGCGCTGGCCAGCAGCATGTAAAGGTCACCGGCCACCAGGCGCACTTGCCGCAACACAGCCCAGTCGCCCCGGCTCAACACCAGCATCACCCCGGCCACCGACAGTGCCGCGCCAAACCATTGCTTGCCAGAGATGCGCATGCCAAAAAACAGGCGGCCAATCAGCAGCATCCAGACCGGGGTGATGGAGCCCACCAGCGTGACGTTCAGCGGCGTGGAGGTGTTGAGCGACAAGTACAGCAGCGCGTTGTAGCCGCCAATGGCCAGCAGCGACAGGGCCACAAACCGTCGCCAACTGGGCCACAGGGCACTGCCGGGGCGCAGCACCGCCGCGGCCAGCGGCAGCAACAGGGCAAAGGCCAGCGCCCAGCGCAGCAGGTTCAGCGTCATGGGTGAGATCAGCGGGGCAACGATGCGCCCCACCACGGCGTTGCCAGCCCAAAACAGGGGCGGCAAGGTCAGCAAAAATGCGGCCTTGGGGGTAATTTTGTGGGTGTTCACGCGGACAACGAAGAGGGGGGGAGCAAAGCCTCAAAACCCGTCAGCGGGCCGGGTTTGCCAAACAGGTAGCCTTGATAAAGGGTGCAGCCGTGGGCGGCCAGAAAAGTTTGCTGGGCCAGGGTCTCAACGCCTTCGGCAATCACCTCCAGCCCCAGATTGCCGGCCATGCCGATGATGGTTTGCACAATCATGCCGTCACTGGGTTTGATGCCAATGTTGCGCACAAAAGATTGGTCAATTTTGAGCTGATCTAGCGGCAGGCGGGTCAGGTAGCTCAGGGACGATTGACCGGTGCCAAAGTCGTCCATCGAAAAACGCACCCCCAGGGCTTTGAGCGCGGTCATTTTGGCAATCGTGCCGTCAATGTTGTCCAACACCAAAGACTCGGTCAGCTCCAGCTTGAGCCCGTGCGGCTGGATGCCGGTTTGCTCCAGCACTTGTGTGACTTGTGCCACAAAATCATCTTGCCGGAACTGGCGCGCACTCACGTTCACCGCCAGTTGCAACTGCGCTGTGGCGGGTGCTTGCTGCCACCGGCTCAATTGTTGGCAGGCGGTGTGCAACACCCACTGGCCAATGCGGTTGATGACATCACTTTCTTCGGCCACAGGAATGAATTGAACCGGCGGCACCATGCCGCGGGTGGGGTGCTGCCAGCGGATCAACACCTCCGCCCCCATGACTGTGCCCTGTGCCGTGACCTGGGGCTGGTAAAACAGCACAAACTGCTGCAGCGCCAGGGCTTGTTCCAAGTCGGCCTCCAGGGCGGCGTGGGCGCTGATGTCAGCCTGCATTTGCGGGTCAAAAAAGCACAGGTCGTTGCGACCCTGGTCTTTGGCCCGGTACATGGCGATGTCGGCTTGCTTGAGCAGGTCTGCCGCGCTGGCAGACTCCATGCCAAACAGTGTGGCTCCAATGCTGGCGCTGCTTTTGTGGTCTTGTCCGGCCAAGGTATAGGGCTGGGCCAGTTGCTGGGTCAGGGTTTTGCCAATGCGTTTGCCCAGCTCGGCGGCTTCGA
>JAVHPS010000135.1:0-2221 GCA_036170715.1 Rhodoferax sp.
GCGGGTTGGCCGGTGATGGCGTACTGCAGCATGTGCTGGCCGACCAGAAACACGTTGTTCTCAAACAGCGCGCTTTGCACTTCTTGCCCACGCCCGGTGATGCCGCGCTGGATCAACGCGCCTAAAGCGCCAATGGCTCCAAACATGCCGCCCATGATGTCGTTGACGCTGCTACCGGCGCGCAGCGGGTCACCGGGGCGGCCGGTCATGTAGGCCAGGCCACCCATCATTTGCACCACCTCGTCCAGCGCCGTGCGGTGTTCATAGGGCCCGGGCAAAAAGCCTTTGTGGCTGACGTAGATGATCTTCGGGTTTTGCTTGGAGAGCGCGGCGTAGTCCAAGCCGTACTTGGCCATGGTGTCGGGCTTGAAATTTTCCAGCACCACGTCAGCACTCAGCGCCAGCTGGCGCGCAACGCAAGCGCCTTCTGGCTTGTGCAAATCAATGGCGATGCTTTTCTTGTTGCGGTTGAACATGGGGAAGAAGCCCGCCCCCGCACCCAGCAGATGACGTGTGCGGTCGCCCTCAAGCGGCTCCACTTTGATGACTTCAGCGCCCATGTCAGCAAGCACCATGCCACAGGTGGGGCCCATCACCATGTGGGTGAATTCGACCACACGCAAACCTTCCAGCGGCAGATGGTGCGTAGGCGTGCCTGGTATGGGGCTCATGTCAGGCGATGGGGCACGGGATGGCACACGACGTGTGGTTTTGATCAACCTATGGCCGCTTCAAACGCGTCAATGATGCGGCGAATCGGAGCCTGGTTGAGCTTGAGTGCAGCCTGGTTCACGACCAGGCGCGAGCTGATGTCCATGATGTGTTCCACCTCCACCAAGTGGTTGGCTTTGAGCGTGTTGCCGGTGGACACCAGGTCAACGATGGCATCGGCCATGCCCACCAGAGGGGCAAGCTCCATGCTGCCGTAGAGCTTGATCAAGTCCACGTGCACACCTTTGCTGGCAAAAAACTCGCGCGAGATTTCCACGTACTTGGTGGCCACCGTCAGGCGTGAGCCTTTTTTGACTGCCGATGCGTAATCAAAATCCGAGCGCACCGCCACACTGATGCGGCACTTGGCAATTTGCAAGTCCAACGGCTGGTACAAGCCCTGGCTGCCGTGCTCCAGCAGGGTATCTTTGCCGGTGATGCCCATGTCGGCTCCGCCGTACTGCACGTAAGTGGGCACGTCGGTGGCGCGCACCACCAGCACGCGCACGTCCGGCTGGTTGGTGGCCAGGATCAGTTTGCGTGATTTTTCCGGATCTTCCAGCACCTCAATACCGGCCGCTTTGAGCAGCGGCAGGGTTTCTTCAAAGATGCGCCCTTTGGACAATGCGATTGTGATCATTTCGGCCTATAGCCCTTATATAATATGTAGTTGTAGCTATTAAATCAATAGCTTTTACAAGCCTATGCCAGGTTTACTTGACGCGTTCAATGTCAGCCCCCAAGGCGCGCAGCTTGGCCTCCATCTGGTCATAGCCCCGGTCCAGATGGTAAATGCGGTCGATCAGGGTCTCACCCTCGGCCACCAGGCCAGCCAACACCAAACTGGCCGAGGCCCGCAAGTCGGTGGCCATCACACTCGCCCCCGAGAGCTGCGGCACACCTTCGACCATGGCCACCTTGCCGTCGATCTGGATATTGGCTCCCAGCCGCACCAGCTCATTGACGTGCATGAAGCGGTTTTCAAAAATGGTTTCGGTCACCTTGGAGGTCCCCTGCGCCACGGCGTTGAGTGCCATGAACTGGGCCTGCATGTCGGTCGGAAAACCAGGGTACTCGGTGGTGCGAAAACTCTGTGCCTTAAGCCCTGCTGCACCACTCGACTGGACACGAATGCCATCAAGCTCGCGGGTCACCGTCACACCCGCATCGCGCAGTTTTTCAACCACCGCTTCAAGGTGCTCAATGCGGCCATGTCGGACTAGCACATCACCCCCTGCGGCGGCCACGGCGCACAAGAATGTGCCGGTTTCGATGCGGTCGGCCACCACCTGGTGGTTGCAGCCGTGCAAGCGCTCAACCCCTTGGATGCGGATGCGGCTGCTGCCGTGGCCTTCAATGTGGGCCCCCATCTTGATCAACATCGCGGCCAAGTCAGGAATCTCGGGCTCTTGCGCGGCGTTTTCCAGAATGGTTTCGCCTTCGGCCAGTGTGGCCGCCATCAAAAAATTCTCGGTACCGGTCACCGTCACCATGTCGGTGGCAATGCGCG
>JAVHPS010000136.1:0-10915 GCA_036170715.1 Rhodoferax sp.
CGTCTTTGACTTCTTCCAGCCCGACGTGCATCGAGCCCATGATGACGCGGTTGGGTAGCGTGGTAAAGCCCAGGTTCAGGGGGGCTAGCAGGTGCGGGTAAGGGGTCATGGAAGTTCCTCAAACGATGATGTAAATGCGATGCGGCTGCCGCACTGTGGCTCGTCCATCCGGCTCACACTATGCAACCCGTTGCACAGTTTAGGAGAAGTCAAAAAATTATGCAACCAGTTGCATAGAGTGTTTTCCCCAATTAGACTCGGGCGCATGGCTTTGTCACACGCGCTGCTCACCTCGCTGATTGAAAAATCGTCCTCGGGCTACGACCTGGCGCGCCGGTTTGACAAATCCATTGGCTTCTTCTGGCACGCCACGCACCAGCAGATTTACCGCGAACTGGGTCGCATGGAAGCCGCCGGCTGGATTGAATCAAGCACTGCGCCCGACGCAGGCAAAACCCGCAAGCGCCTGTACCAGGTGTTGCCCCTGGGGCAAGCCGAGTTGCAGCGCTGGGCAGCCGAGCCGTCCAGCGACATGGATTTACGTGATGAGTTCATGGTGCGGCTGCGTGCCGATGCCGCGTTGGGCGCTTTGGGGCTGGCGCCGGAGCTTGCGCGGCGCATCCAGCGGCACAAAGAAAAACTGGCGCTGTACCGTGACATTGAGCAGCGCGACTTTGCCGCACCCAACTTGTCACGCGCCGCCCGCATTCACCACATGATCCTCAAAAAAGGCATTTTGTATGAGGAAAACTCCATCGCCTGGGGCCGTGAGATGCTTAAATTGCTATCAAAAAAATAGCTATAAATCTTTCATATACAAGTGTAATAGGCTAAATAAGCATAAAGTCTTAAGCCTGATTTAAAGCGAAATCCCGCCTGAGACTTCGATCACCTCGCCATTGATGTAGCTGGCCTCGTCGCTGGCCAAAAAGGCGTAGACGTTGGCAATTTCTTCGGGCTGTCCGATGCGGCGCAGCTGCACTTTGGCGGCCAGATCGGCCCGCACCTTTTCAGGCATAGCCGCCACCATGGGAGTGGCAATGAAACCGGGGGCAACCGCATTCACGCGCACGCCCTTGGGGCCGAGCTCGCGGCTCCAGGTTTTGGTAAACCCAATGATGCCGAACTTGGTGGCGGCGTAGTTGGTCTGGCCAAAGTTGCCATACAGCCCAACCACCGAGCTGGCGCTCAGGATCACCCCGCTGCCTTGCGCCACCAGGGTGTCGGCCACCGCCTGCGTGCAATGGAACACGCCGCGCAGGTTGACATCAATCACCTTGTCAAACTGCTCAATGGTCATTTTTTGCAGCCGTGCGTCTTGGGTAATGCCAGCGTTGTTCACCAACACGTCAATGCGGCCAAATTTGTCCTTCACCTGCGCCACCATCGCATCCACCATCGGGCGCTGCGTCACGTCCATCACAAAACCCTGCGCCGCGGCTCCCAACGCCTGGCACTGCGCCACAACAGCATCCACACCGGCCTGCTTGACATCGCACACCATCACCGTGGCCCCCTCTTTGGCAAATTTGAGCGCGGTGGCCAGGCCAATGCCTTGCGCCGCGCCAGTGATGATACAAACCTTGTTGGAAAGCCGAGCCGTCATGGTGAATCCCTTGCAATGAGCGTTGTAAAAAGAAAGTAACGCCATCATCTTAGTCAGCCCACCTGATGCCAAGTTGACGCAGGGCAACAGGGGCGCACATAGCGCTTCAGGCTGGCAGTTTTTGCACCTGCACCAGGCAGTCGTAAAACGTCGGGCCATGACCCAGGTCGGTGAGCTTCTGGCTGGTGAGCTGGTTCACATTGGTGCCGCTCAGCCCCAGTTTGCGCCACCACACGCCCAGGCCGTTGACCACGCCAGGGCGGGCCCGCGCACTGACATCGGCGCGGCAGACGTAGCTGCCTCGGTCATTGAACACGCGCACGGTGTCGCCTGGGTTGATGCCGCGCACAGCCGCATCGGCGGGGTGAATTTCGAGCAGCGGCTCACCTTCCATGGCGCGCAGGCTGCTGACGTTGACAAAGGTCGAATTCAGAAAATTGCGCGCCGGTGGCGAGATCATGGCCAGCGGGTAAACGCCTGTGCTGGGCACGGCCTCGTGGTTGGGCACATGGTCGGGCAAACCGTCCAGGCCCTGATCGGCCAGGCGCTGGCTGAAAAACTCGCACTTGCCCGAGGGCGTGGGAAAGCCCCCGTGTGCAAACGGCGCATCCGGTGTGGGCAGCGTGACAAAACCTTGGGTCAGAAGTTCATCAAAATTCACCTGGTCACCATAGGCCTGGCGGCACAGCGCCTCGTCACCATCCTGAAAACACGGGTCTGTCATCCCCATGTGTGCAGCCAACTCGCGAAAGATTTGGGTGTTGGGTTTAGCCTGTCCCAGCGGCGCAATGGCCGGGCGGTTCAGCAGCACGTCGGTATGGCCATAAGCGCTGTGCACGTCCCAATGCTCCAGCTGCGTGGTAGCAGGCAGGAGGTAGTCGGCATAGTCGGCGGTGTCGGTCTGAAAATGTTCCAGCACCACGGTGAACAGATCCTCACGCGCAAAGCCCTGCACCACTTTGGCCGACTCGGGTGCCACCGCCACCGGGTTGCTGTCGTACACCAGCAGCGCTTCAATGGCCGGGCCGAATGCCGCACTGGACGGGCGCAGCAAATCGTCGCCCAGGGTAACCATGTTGAGGCGGCGTGGGGTGCGCCCGCCGAGCAAGTCTGGGCGCTGCAGCGCCGCTTTTTGCACCGGAAATGCCCCCGAGCTGGACAACAACACCCCACCGGCGCGATGCCGCCATGCGCCAATGAGTGCCGGCAAGCTGGCAATCAGGCGCACCGCATTGCCGCCACCGTGCACGCGCTGCAAGCCATAGTTCATGCGAATCGCCGCGGGTCGCGCTGCTGCGTCGTCCGCACCGGTTGACGCGCCAGCGCCGTAGTCGCGCGCCAGGCTTTCAATTTGTTCGGGCGTGATGCCGCACACCGCAGCGGCGCGTTCGGGCGGCCACTGCAAAGCACGCGCTTTGAGCAACTCCCACCCCAGCGTGTAGCGCGCCAGGTAGTCGTGGTCAAGCCAGTCGTGCACGATCAGCTGCTGCATCATTGACAGCACCAAAGCACCGTCGGTTCCGGGCAACAGGGCGATGTGTTCATGACACTTTTCAGCGGTTTCGGTGCGCCGGGGGTCAATGCAGATCAGCTTGGCTCCCAGGCGTTTGGCCTCGAGCGCGTAGCGCCAGAAATGCAGGTTGCTGCCGACCGAGTTGCTGCCCCAGATCAGAATCAATTTGGCCTGGGCAAAAAACTCCACCCGCATGCCGACCTTGGCTCCGAGCGTGTGCACCAGACCCTCACCCCCAGCGGCCGCGCAAATGGTGCGCTCCAGTTGCGAAGCACCAAGCTGATTGAAAAATCGGGCTGCCATGCTTTCGCTTTGCACCAGACCCATGGTACCGGCGTAGCTGTAGGGCAGGATGGCTTGCGGGTCGCGGGCGGCAATGGCTTGCAGCCGTTGGGCAATGTCGCGCAACGCAGCGTCCCAGCTGACCGGCACAAACTGCCCTGCCCCCTTGGGGCCCACGCGTTTGAGGGGCTGCAGGATGCGCTCAGGGTGGTAAGTGCGTTCGGTGTAACGCGACACCTTGGTGCACAGCACGCCGCCGGTGTTCGGGTGCGCCGGGTTGCCCTGCACCTTGATGGCCACGCCGTCTTGCACGGTGGTCAGCAGCGCGCAGGTGTCGGGGCAGTCGTGCGGGCAAGCGCCGCGCACTGGGGTCGTCAGGCCAGTATCAGACAAAACAACGTGGCTCATGGTGGTTTGCAAAGTTAAGGCATGATTGTGGCCGATGCCCGCCTGGGCCGCTGACCCGTCGCCACCCAGGCCCATGATTGACAGTGTTTTATGCCTGAAGCCCTTTACAAATAACGACCAAAAACTATGAATTTAATAGCAAATATTCAACAACAAGGGGCATCATTTGCCGCCCTGCGGCGTGACCTGCATGCGCACCCAGAACTGTGTTTTGAAGAGCAGCGCACCGCCGACATCGTGGCCGCCAAACTAGCCCAATGGGGCATTGCGGTGCACCGTGGCCTGGGCCGCACCGGTGTGGTGGGCATCGTCAAAGGCGGCACGTCGCAGCGCGCCATCGGCCTGCGTGCCGACATGGATGCACTGCCCATGACCGAGGCCAATACCTTTGCCCACGCTAGCACCCACCCCGGCAAGATGCACGCCTGCGGCCACGACGGCCACACCGCCATGCTGCTGGCGGCGGCCCAGCACCTGGCCGCCCAGCGTGACTTTGATGGCACGGTTTATCTGATTTTTCAACCAGCCGAAGAAGGCGGTGGCGGTGCGCGCGAGATGATTGCGGACGGCCTGTTTGAGCGCTTTCCGATGCAAGCCGTGTTTGGTCTGCACAACTGGCCTGGCATGGCATTTGGACAAATGGCGGCCAGCGCCGGTGCGGTGATGGCCTCCAGCAACGAGTTCAAGATCACGGTTCACGGCAAGGGTGGCCACGCCGCCATGCCGCACCTGGCGCTGGACCCAGTACCGGTGGCGTGCCAGCTGGTACTGGCGTTTCAGAGCATCATCAGCCGCACGGTCAAACCGATTGACGCGGCCGTGATTTCGGTCACCATGGTGCACGCCGGCGAGGCCACCAACGTCATTCCCAACAGCTGCCAACTGCAAGGCACGGTACGCACGTTTTCGCTGGCGGTGCTGGACCAGATCGAGCAGTGCATGCGCGTGATGACCGAGCACACCTGTGCCGCTGCGGGCCTGACGGCTGACTTTGAATTCAGCCGCAACTACCCCCCCACCCTCAACAGCACGCTTGAGGCCGAGTTGTGCCGCCAGGTGATGGCCAGCATCGTCGGTGCGGACAACGTGCTAGTGCAAGAGCCCACCATGGGGGCTGAAGATTTTGCTTACATGCTGCAGGCCAAACCGGGTTGCTACGCCTTCATTGCCAACGGCGGCGACGACCACCGCGCTGTGGGCCACGGCGCTGGCCCGTGCCTGTTGCACAACGCCAGTTACGACTTCAACGACGCGCTGCTGCCGCTGGGCGCAAGCTATTGGGTACGCCTGGTGCAGGCCTGGTTTTCTCGAAAAACATAGCTACTTTACCTTTAGTTATAAGGGCTGTAACCGGTTTTTACCCAAAGCGGTGTGCCGCCATTTCCAGCAAACCATCAAACAGCAGGTTGTCCACCAGCTCAAACGGCACCGACATGCTGGGGGCCATTTTCCAGCCCGCGCCGCCGGTCATGATGCAGCGCGGCTCCACCCCGCAGTGCAGGCGCAGGTGCTGCACCATGCGCTCAACCGCACCGGCAATGGCATACGTGCCGCCGCTGGTGAGTGCGTCGCTGGTGTTGGTGGGGAAAGCGCACACATTGCCAGTGGGCACATGCAGCCCGGCAGTGCCCGATTCAAGTGCGCGCAGCATGATGCCGTGGCCCGGCAGAATCAGGCCACCGAGAAATTTGCCACTGGCATCGACCGCGTCCACCGTCACCGCCGTACCCACCATGACCACCACCAGCGGGCGCGGTGCGCCCTGTGCCAGGTTGCGATGCCAGGCTCCAATCATGGCCACCCAGCGGTCTGCGCCCAGGCGCGCCGGGTAGTCGTAACCATTGCTCAGGCCGGCCTCAAAACTGCTGGCCACCACCCAGTGGGCAGCCACGTCCCACAACTCCATTTGCTCTTCAATCCGGCGCTTGACAGCATCACCGGCCACCGCGCAGCCCAGCATGCGGCTCGGCGGGGCCAAAGCGGCCCAGTCGCCATCGGCCAGGCGGTCAATGTTTTCCAGAAACTCCGCACCCTGCGCCAACAGCGGGGCTTCACGGTGCGGTGCGCTGTGCAGCGCCCACTTCAAGCGGGTGTTGCCAATGTCAATGGCCAGAAAAGTCATGGCGGCATTATCGGCAAGTTGGCCAAGACGTAAGCAGATGTATCAACCCTGCTGCCACGGCAGGCCATGAAAGCGCCAGCCGCCTTGGCGGTTGCGCTGGCCGTGTTCGTCGGGGTCACCCTCAAAACCTTGCAGAATGTTGTAGGCCTGCAGGCCCAGTTGGGTGGCACGCTGCGCGGCCGCAATGGAGCGCACGCCACTGCGGCACAGCAGCAGCACTTTTTTGCCGGTCGGCACAGCGGCTTGCAGCTCGGCATCAAAGTTGGCGTTGCCAACCATACCTGGCCACTGCTTCCAGGCCACCGCCACTGCACCGGGCACAAAGCCGACCCAGGCACGCTCGGCATCGGTGCGCACGTCCACCAATATGGCACTTCCGTCTTGCCACCATTGGTATGCCTGTGCACAAGATATATCGCCCATATAGCCTTCTGCGCGGCGATCAATCGGTGTGTCAATCATCATGGTATTGAAGCGTTTTGTTGAAGAGGTGTGAATATAGCAAGCAAAAAAGTAAAAGGTATTTTGTTTAAATTTGGAACTGGCTCAGTAGAAACCCCAACAACAATTGCATTCGAGTGTGTTGAGAATGAGCGAGGATTTTTTTCACAACAGGAGACTCACTTGATTGATAGCAAAACTTCCCGCCGTCGCAGCATGATCAAAGGTGCGGCGCTTGCCGCAGGTGCTCTGTCTGCCCCCATGATTGCCAAGGCTCAAACCGGCCCGATTTCGATGCGATGGCAAAGCACTTGGCCTGCCAAGGACATTTTTCACGAGTACGCACTGGATTACGCTAAAAAAGTCAATGACATGACTGGCGGTGATCTGAAGATTGAAGTGCTGCCTGCCGGTTCTGTAGTACCTGCATTTGGCTTGCTGGAGGCCGTCTCCAAAGGCACACTTGACGGTGGTCATGGTGTGTTGGGTTACCACTACGGCAAACAAAACGCCCTGGCATTGTGGAACTCAGGTCCTGCCTTTGGCATGGATGCCAACATGATTCTGGCGTGGCACAAATATGGTGGTGGTGCTGAACTGCTGGCCAAACTGTATGCATCGATTGGCGGCAACGTACAGTCTTTCTTGTATGGTCCAATGGCAACGCAACCGCTCGGTTGGTTCAAAAAACCTATTACCAAGTCGGCAGATTTCAAAGGTCTGAAGTTCCGTACCAACGGATTGGCCATTGATCTGTTCACCGCCATGGGTGCTGCCGTGAATGCTTTGCCAGGTGGCGAGATTGTGCCGGCCATGGATCGAGGTTTGCTCGATGGTGCCGAGTTCAACAATGCCACTTCTGACCGCTTGCTGGGCTTTCCGGATGTATCCAAAGTGTGCATGCTGCAAAGCTACCACCAGAGTGCCGAGACTTTCGAGATCATGTTCAACAAGACCAAGTACGACGCATTGCCAGCCAAGATGAAAGCCATCATTGCCGGTGCGACGGAAGCTGCTTCGGCTGACATGTCCTGGAAGGCCATTGATCGGTACTCCAAAGACTACATTGAGTTGCAAACCAAAGACAAGGTCAAGTTCTATAAGACACCTGATTCCGTGCTGCAAGATCAGCTCAAACTTTGGACTGACATTGTCGAGAAAAAATCAGCTGAAAACCCCTTGTTCAAGGAGGTTGTAGCATCGCAAAAAGCCTTTGCAGCACGCGCCGTGAAGTGGGATCAAGACACTTATGTCAACCGGCGTATGGCGGTAAACCACTTCTTTGGGGCCAAAAAGGCTTAACTGTTTTGCTCCATGGTTCAGCCATTCAGAGTTGATCTGAATGGCTGATTTATTTAGGCGGTATCAAAAATGCAGAAATTGCTACTGGCAGTTGACAAGCTCAGTACCCTGGTTGGCAAGGCTTTCTCCTGGCTGATTGTGGTGCTCACTTTCATGATTACATGGGAAGTGTTTTCGCGCTACGTGCTGGACAGCCCGCACCCCTGGGCCTTTGATGTGATGAGCATGATGTATGGCACGCTGTTCATGACCGCTGGGGCTTACACGCTGTCGCAAAACGGGCATGTGCGTGGCGATGTGCTTTATGGGTTTTTCCCACCGCGCTTACAGGCCAGCCTTGACCTGGCCCTTTACATCTTGTTCTTTATACCGGGTGTGGTGGCCTTGGCGTGGGCCGGCTACAACTTTGCAGCCGAGTCATGGGCTATTAACGAGCACTCCAACATCACAGCCAATGGGCCGCCTGTTTATCCTTTCAAAACCATTATTCCCATCGCCGGGACTATTCTGCTGTTGCAAGGCCTGGTTGAAATTGTGCGCTGCGTGGTGTGCCTCAAGCAAGGCGATTGGCCTGTCCGCGGCAATGACGTGGCCGAGGTTGATATTGCAAAACTTAAAGAAATGGTTCACGTGAAAGACGAAGACATTGCAAAACTTGACGACTTCGTAGTTCAACCCACGAGGGTTCAATCATGAGAAAAGAAGTCTGGTTTGGCCTGACGATCATGGCCATGGTGGTGCTGGCTGCCTTTGTATTTTTGCCGCCGGTGGCGCTCATGACCAATGGCCATTTGGGACTGCTGATGCTGGCCTTGGTTGTGGTGGCAATCATGCTGGGGTTTCCCACCGCGTTTACCCTGATGGGTATGGGCATGGTGTTTGCCTGGATTGCCTACCGAAGTCAAAACCCTGGTCTGGCTGTGCAGCAAACACTGGATTTGATGGTGCAACGCACCTACTCGGTCATGTCCAACGATGTGCTGATCTCGATCCCCTTGTTTGTCTTCATGGGTTACCTGATTGAGCGTGCCAATTTGATCGAAAAACTCTTTAAAAGCATGCACCTGGCCACCGCCCGCGTGCCGGGTTCACTGGCTGTGGCCACCATCATCACCTGCGCCATTTTTGCCACAGCCACCGGCATTGTCGGTGCCGTGGTGACGCTGATGGGCTTGCTGGCCTTGCCCGCCATGTTGCGCGCTGGTTACAGCGTGCAATTGTCGGCCGGGGCCATCACTGCGGGGGGGTGCCTGGGCATTTTGATTCCGCCGTCTGTCATGCTGATTGTTTATGGCGCTACCGCCGGTGTGTCGGTGGTCAAGCTGTATGCGGGGGCGTTTTTTCCAGGTGTCATGCTGGCAGGTTTGTATGTGTTGTATGTGGTATTCATTGCCAAGCTCAAACCGCACCTGGCACCACCTATGTCGGCTGCAGACCGCTATGTGCCGTTGCCAACCTTTGCCGAAGTGGTTTCTACCTCGGTCAGCAACAAGGTATTGCCGGGGCTGTTGGGTGCACTCAAGGGCAAACGCAATGCCGCTGTCCCCGTGCGCGACTTGCTTACCCACCTGGGTTTGGCACTGCTGCCCGCCATGGCCGTGGCGGTCATCATGGGCATTATTTTCTTGAAGGTTACCGCCCCGCTTGCACCTGAAGTCGTAGAAGGTGTGGTTGCCATGGGTGGCAGCTCGTTTGATGCGGCATCGGACAGCGGTGGCGGTCTGGCCGAACCCGAGGGCCTGAAAGAACCCGCCGCCGAGGGCGACCTACAGTCACCACCTGCCGAACTTGGCACAGCGACCCCTTTGGGGGCAGCGGCACCCGCTGAAGCGTCCACGCCAGTGGCCTCACCTGAACCAGTTGTACCGGAAGCGGCCCTGCCACGGCAGCCAGCACCCACCATTTTCTGGATTGCGTTAGCCAGCTGTGCTGTTGCGCTGGCTATTTTTTATGCCTACTTCAGTTTTGTCCGGCTGGAAATCTTCAAGATGCTGCTGGGCTCGTTTTTTCCGCTGGCGATCATGATTTTGGCGGTGCTGGGCACCATTGTGTTTGGCTTGGCCACCCCCACCGAGGCGGCTGCCATGGGCTCCATGGGTGGATTGTTGTTGGCTGCAGCCTATCGTCGACTCAACATGACGGTCATGCGCGAGTCGGTTTATCTGACGGCAAAAACAAGCGCCATGGTGTGCTGGCTATTTGTCGGCTCCAGCATTTTTTCAGCAGCATTTGCCTTGCTAGGTGGCCAGGAAATCATCAACACCTGGGTGCTGTCGTTGAACATGACACCGGTGCAGTTTATGATTTTGGCGCAGATCGTGATCTTCTTGCTGGGTTGGCCTCTGGAGTGGACTGAGATCATTGTGATTTTTATGCCCATCTTTATTCCGCTGCTGCCGCACTTTGGCATTGACCCGTTGTTTTTTGGTTTGTTGGTGGCACTGAATCTACAAACAGCGTTCTTGAGTCCACCCGTAGCAATGGCCGCTTTTTACCTAAAGGGTGTGAGTCCACCACATGTAACGCTAAACCAGATTTTTGCTGGCATGCTGCCGTTCATGGGCATTCAGATATTTGCCATTTTTCTGCTGTACCAATTTCCAGCAATTGGCATGTGGTTGCCGCAATTACTTTACAAATGATGGCTGACTCCAAAAATGTGTAAGCAAAGGGGTGCGCTGGCACCCCTTTTCATTTAAAAAAAGCGCTACTATCGATACCTTGATTGACGTTTACGTCAACGTCAAGTCAGTCACATCTGGTCTGATGCTTGACCCCATCCAACACCTATTGCACCGGAGACCCGCACCATGACCGACCTGTCCGCCGACTTCAAGACCCTGGCCAATTACCGTCCCACGCACAAGGTTCGCTTTGTCACCGCCGCTTCACTTTTTGACGGCCACGACGCAGCCATCAACATCATGCGCCGCATTTTGCAAAGCATGGGGGCCGAGGTGATCCACCTGGGCCACAACCGCAGCGTGGATGAGGTGGTGACGGCCGCCTTGCAAGAAGACGCGCAGGGCATTGCCATCAGCAGTTACCAGGGCGGCCATGTGGAGTATTTCAAATACATGGTCGATTTGCTCAAAGCCCGCGGTGGCGCGCATATCCAGGTGTTTGGTGGTGGTGGTGGTGTGATTGTGCCCAGTGAAATCAAGGAACTCATGGCCTACGGCGTGACGCGCATCTACAGCCCCGAAGACGGCCAGCGCATGGGGCTGGCGGGCATGATTGG
>JAVHPS010000137.1:0-10891 GCA_036170715.1 Rhodoferax sp.
GGGTTTTCCCCCACTCTTTACTGACCTGCCTACCTATGAAGCTGATTGCTACATTCACCGTTGCCGCTGCGTTGGCCGCCACCGTTTTGTCAAGTGTTGCCGGGGAAGCTGCCGCACCCGCCAAGCCCGATTTGGCCAAAGGCGAGGCCAGTTTTGCTGGCGTGTGTGCCGCCTGCCACGCGCCGGACGGCAATTCGTTGATTCCGGTGAACCCCAAGCTGGCACAGCAGCACCCCGAGTACATCATCAAACAATTGACCGAATTCAAAGCCGGCAAGCGTGAAAACGCGGTGATGAACGGGATGGCTGCTGCCTTGAGCGAATCCGACATGCGCAACATTGCCTACTGGGTGAGCAGCAAAAAAGCGACACCCGGTGCAGCCAAAGAAAAAGAATGGGTGCTGCTGGGTGAGAAAATTTACCGTGGTGGCATTGCCGACCGTCAAATTCCGGCCTGCGCGGGTTGCCACAGCCCCAACGGTGCGGGCATTCCGGGCCAATATCCACGGTTAAGTGGTCAGCATGCGGATTACGCTGCGGTGCAACTGACGGCTTTTCGCGATGGCATTCGTAAAAACAGCGTCCAAATGACGCAAGTGGCGGCCAAGCTCAACGACCGTGAAATCAAGGCTGTGGCCGACTACATTTCCGGTTTGCACTGATCGTGGTCTGATGGTCGGGTGACTTTGGTTGCCAGGGTTGGCCGACCCATGAGGCAAGTTGTTTTGTACAACTTGCCTTTTTTTCGCCTGGACTGGTGTTGGCGTAGGGTTTTTTTTTGAATTCATGGGCACAAGTTGGTAAGAAAACCTATTCTTAAGCGACCAACCTGCACCAAGGAGCACCGATGCGCATCCAGACACACACCCAAGGTTTTAACCACCCCGTTCCCAGTGACATCACGCCACAGGCTGTTTACCATTCCCGCCGCGATCTGATTCGCCTTGTGGCATCCGGTGCGGCAGGTGCTTCCCTGGCTTCCTGGGCGGGGCGTGAGGCGTTGGCCCAAAACTGGGCGGCACCCGGTAAACAGGCTGCTTTGACACGCGGCAAAACCTCGGTGGCCGGCGCGTTGACGATGGAGAAAGTGACCGAATACAAACACGCCAGCAGCTACAACAATTTTTACGAATTTGGTACGGACAAAGCCGACCCGGCGCGCAACGCACACAGCCTCAAAACCAGTCCATGGTCAGTTGAGATTGAAGGGCTGGTCAAAAAACCGGGGCGTTACGCGCTGGAAGACCTGCTTAAGCTCAGTGCGCAAGAGGAGCGGATTTACCGCTTGCGTTGCGTGGAGGGCTGGTCAATGGTGATTCCCTGGGTCGGTTATTCCTTGTCTGAACTGATCAAACGCGTGGAGCCTTTGGGCAGTGCCAAATATGTTGAATTTGTGACCTTGGCCGACTCCAAAACCATGCCTGGCGTAGGCTCGCGGGTGCTGGACTGGCCGTATGTGGAAGGACTGCGTCTGGATGAGGCACTGCACCCGTTGACCTTGCTGGCGTTTGGCATGTATGGCGAGGTGTTGCCCAAGCAAAGCGGGGCCCCATTGCGTTTGGTCGTGCCGTGGAAATATGGCTTCAAAAGCGGCAAAAGTCTGGTCAAAATCCGGTTCACCGAGCGCCAGCCTGCCACGGCCTGGAACAAAGCTGCAGCCAGCGAATACGGGTTTTACTCCAACGTCAACCCCGACGTGGATCACCCGCGCTGGAGCCAGGCCACGGAACGACGCATTGGTGAAGACGGTCTGTTTGCCAAAAAACGCAAAACCCTGATGTTCAATGGCTACGAAGCACAGGTTGGGCAGTTGTACGCGGGCATGGATTTGAAAAAGTTCTTTTGATGGCCTCGGCTGTCATGTCAGACCGGTCGCCGCGCTCCACCGTGTGGCGGCTGCATCCCTGGTCCAAGCCGTTGGTGTTTGTGTTGGCCCTGCTGCCGCTGTGCTACTTGGTGTGGGCGGTGGTGTTTGATCAATTGGGTGCCAACCCGGCGCAGGCGCTGGTGCGTGCCACGGGCGACTGGAGCTTGCGCATGTTGTGTGTCGTGCTGGCTGTGACCCCCTTGCGTGTGCTCACCGGACAGGCCGTGTGGGCGCGTTTTCGGCGCATGTTGGGCCTGTTTACCTACTTTTATGTGCTGCTGCATGTGCTGAGTTACAGCGGTTTTGACATGGCGTTTGAGCTGGCAGACATGGCCAGAGACATTGGCAAACGGCCTTTTATTCTGGTCGGATTCAGCGCATTGGTGCTGCTCACCAGCCTGGCGCTGACCTCGTTCAATCGGGCTATCAAAGTGCTGGGGGGCAAGAACTGGCAGCGCCTGCACCGGGCTGTGTATCTTGTTGCCGGTTTGGCCATGCTGCATTTTTTCTGGATGCGGGCGGCCAAAAATGACTTTGCTGATGTTCTGGTTTATGCCGTCGTACTGCTGCTGTTACTGGGGTGGCGTGCTTGGTTTTATTTTAATAAAAGACGCATATAGCCCTTTTATTTAAAGGGCAAGTAGCTACATAAATAATAGCATTTTTGAGCTACTAGAACGCAGTCTTGGCGGTGTTGGATGCGGTTTCTGAAGTGTGCGGCAGATGCTCCAGGCGCATTTGGTCGGCATAGCTCTCGCGCTCGCGGATCAAGTAGCTGAGTGCCCCGTCAACCAGCACTTCTGCCGCCCGGTTGCGGGTGTTGTAGTTGCTGGACATGCTCATGCAATAGGCTCCTGCCGACAGCACCGCCAACAGATCGCCCGGCTGCGCCGACAGGTGACGGTCGTGGCCAATCCAGTCACCGCTTTCGCAAATTGGCCCAACCACTTCCCAAGTGTCTGCAGCCGTTGCACGCGGCTGGAGCGGCACGATCTGGTGATACGCCTGGTACATGGCGGGGCGAGGCAAATCGTTCATGGCGGCATCCACCACCATGAAATTCTTTTGCTCGCCCGGTTTCAGGTACAGCACCTCAGTCACGCACACGCCAGCATTGCCCACCAGGGAGCGCCCCGGCTCAACCATCAAGGCCCGTTGGCCATAGCCACGCGCATCCAGCTTGGCCAGCAGTTGCTGCCACAGTTGATCGGCTTCGGGAGGGGTTTCACCGTTGTAATTGATGCCCAGACCACCGCCCAGATCAAGGTGGTGCAGCGGCACACCTGCGGCTTCAATCGCCTGTACCAGATCGAGCATCCGATCCATGGCATCCAGGTACGGTGCGGCTTGTGTGATTTGTGAGCCGATGTGGCAGTCGATGCCCTGCACCTGCAGACCGGGTAGCGTGGTGGCGCGTTGGTAGGTTTGCACCACGCGTTCATGCGCAATGCCAAATTTATTGCCCTTGAGACCGGTAGAAATGTAGGGGTGGGTTTGCGGATCCACATTGGGGTTGACGCGGATGCTCACGGGCGCACGCTGCCCCAGCTTCAGAGCTACTTCGCTGAGCACTTCCAGTTCGGCCTCGCTCTCCACATTGAAGCAGCCAATGCCCGCGTGCAGGGCCGCCTGCATCTCGGCGCGGGTTTTCCCAACACCGGAAAAAATGACCTTGCTGGCCTGGCCACCAGCAGCCAGTACGCGTGTCATCTCTCCCAGCGACACCACGTCAAAGCCGCAACCGGCCTGGGCAAAAAGCTGGATCACGCCGAGCGTGGAGTTGGCTTTCATGGCGTAGCAAATTTGAACCTGCCGACCGGAAAACCCGCGCTGGTAAGCCGCTAAAGCCGCCAGCATGGCCGCTTTTGAATACACAAACAGCGGTGTGCCGTGCTGTTGCGCCAGGATGCTCAGGCTGCACGCTTCGGCAAACAGCTCATGATCCCGGTAGGCAAAGTGAGGGTGACCAGGTAAATGTTTTGAATTCATGGACGTTGTGCAGCAGATGCCGTGGTGGCCGGTGGTACAGAACCGGGTTGCGTGCCCAGTGCAGGCAACAAGGATTCGGGCAGGGTGGCGCGGTGCGCCTGACCGGTTTGCGGCAGGTACAGCGGCCCTTGTTGCCCACAGGCCAGCAGAGTGACCGCAACGCTACCCAGGATAAGGGTGCGCACTAGAATTTGAGGAATCAACAGCATGGTGAAATTGTAATGACCGACTCAGAATTTCTGGATTTTGCAGAGCGTGTGCTCCAAGGCATCGAAGCCAGTTGCGACCGTATCAACGAGACCACCGAGGCTGACATTGACAACCAGCGCTCAGGTGGCATGATCACGCTGGCATTTGCCAACCGCAGCCAGATTGTGGTCAACCTGCAAAAACCCTTGCATGAGATCTGGCTGGCCGCCAAATCGGGTGGATTCCACTATCAATTTGATGGCAAACAATGGATGGATACCAAGGGTCAGGGGGAGTTTTTTGCCACACTCTCGCGGTACGCGAGTGAACAGGCTGGGCAGACCTTAATTTTTGAATAAATCAAGAATCTGCTTTTTCTCATCAGCGGCCGGCATTGGGATCACGGGCGGTGCACCATCAACAGCGGTGTTGTCGCCCAGTGTGGTGACACCTGCGCCGTTGCTGTACTCGGTATAAAACCACTCGCCGCCAGAGTTGACCACGCCTTCGGGCACCTCGGGCTCCATCACTGGCACGTTTTTGAGCGCCTGGCTCATGTAATCAATCCAGATTGGCAAACTCAGGCCGCCACCGGTTTCGCGGCTGCCAAGCTTTCGCGGGGTGTCGTAGCCAATCCAGGTGATGGCGGCAAGCGTGGGCTGGTAGCCAGCAAACCAGGCATCCAGGGAGTCGTTCGTGGTGCCGGTTTTGCCATACAAATCAGGCCGTTTGAGCCTGGCTTGCGCCGAAGCGGCCGTACCGCTGCGGGTGACTTCCTGCAACAGGCTACCCATCACAAACGCGTTGCGTGCATCAATAGCACGCAAGGATTCATCAAGCACCGGTGGCTGCAACTCGGACAGCACTTTGCCGCGCTGGTCGGTCACTTTCTGAATCAGCCAGGGGTTGACCCGGTAGCCGCCGTTGGCAAACACCGAATAGGCGGTGGCCATTTGCATTGGCGTGACAGACCCGGCTCCCAGTGCCATGGTCAAGTAGGCCGGATGTTTGTCGGCATCAAAGCCGAAACGCGTGGCCCAGTCTTGAGCGTTCTGAGCCCCGACCATCTGCAGGATGCGGATTGAAATCATGTTTTTGGACTTGGCCAAACCGCGGCGCATGGTCATGGGGCCTTCAAACTTGCCGTCGTAATTTTTCGGTTCCCAAGCCTGGCCGCCAGTAACACCGGCACTGAAAAACAGAGGGCCATCGTTGATGATGGTGGCCGGGGTCACGCCATGCTCCAAAGCGGCAGAGTAAATGAAAGGTTTAAAGCTTGAGCCGGGTTGTCGCCAAGCCTGGGTGACGTGGTTGAACTTGTTTTTGGCAAAGTCAAAACCACCGACCATGGCTTTGATCGAGCCGTCACGCGGATCCAGCGCTATAAACGCACCTTCAACCTCAGGCAGTTGGGTGATTTCCCAGCTTTGCTTGGGGGTTTGCACCACGCGAATCACCGCCCCGCGGCGGATTTTGATGTTGGCCGCCGCTTTGTCAGACAAACCGGACTGGGCAGGCTTAAGCCCTTCGCCGCTGATTTCGATAATTTCTCCGTTTTGTCGCACGGCCTGGATTTTTTTGGCGCTCGCCTCCAGCACCACGGCCGACAGGATGTCCCCGTTGTCGGGGTGTTCTTGCAGCACTTCGTCAATCACATCGTCGATTTCGGCTTGTATGCCGGGCAGGCTGACGAACTTTTCTGGCCCGCGGTAGACCTGGCGGCGCTCGTAGTTCATGATGCCGCGGCGTAGCGCACTGTAGGCGTTGGATTGGTCTTCTATGCGCAACGTGGTGTAAACATTCAGGCCACGGGTGTAGGTGTCTTCGCCGTATTGGGCAAACATGAGTTGGCGCACGGTTTCTGCCACGTACTCTGCGTGCACGCCTGTGTTGTCCGAGTTGCTTTTGACTTTGAGCTCTTCGCGTTTGGCGGCATCGGCCTGCGCGGGCGTGATGAAACCGTTTTCAAGCATGCGTTCAATGATGTAGAGCTGGCGTGATTTGGCGCGTTTGGGGTTGGTGATGGGGTTGTAAGCCGATGGGGCTTTGGGCAAACCGGCCAGCATGGCCGCCTCGGCGATCGAGATTTTTTGGAGTGGCTTGCCAAAGTAAGCCTCTGACGCTGCCGCAAAACCATAAGCCCGGTTACCTAGAAAAATCTGGTTCATGTAGACCTCAAGAATTTGGTCTTTGGTTAGCATGTGCTCCAGTTTGAATGTGAGCAGGATTTCGTAAATTTTGCGGGTGTAGGTTTTTTCTGACGAAAGATAGACGTTTCTGGCCACTTGCATCGTGATGGTCGAGGCCCCCTGACTTTTGATGCGCCCCAGGTTGGCCAGCGCGGCGCGTACCATGCCTTTGTAGTCCACGCCGCCATGTTCGTAAAACCGCGCATCTTCAATGGCCAGCACGGCATCTTTCATCACCTTGGGAATTTCCTGGACAGGGGTTAGGTGACGTCGCTCTTCGCCAAATTCACCAATCAAGATGCCCTCGGTCGAAAAAACCCGCAACGGCAGTTTGGGGCGGTAATCTGACAGCGCAGAGATGTCGGGCAGGTTGGGGAACGCCACCGCCAAGGCCAGCGCGCCGATCAGCAACGCGGCCAGCAGCCCCGACAACAGCAATCCTATAGCCACCAGCAGCCACTTCAGGCCCCAATGCATGGGGGCGCGCTTGGCGCGCGGGGAGGGCTTGCTGGAGCCGGTGGCAGTGGTGGCGTTTTTTTCAGACATAAGATGAGAAGGTGATGCCGGGCATTATAAAAATCGGCACTGGGTGTGATCAGGTTAGCATTTGCCGTGTGGAGCAGTGTGGGTGAAAACGGTTTTATTCCTTGTTTTTTTTCCAGTGCGGTTACAAAAAGCGTTGATATTTGGCAACGGTTGCCCACGATCAAACGGGTAAATATCATTGCGAGACAACACTCTTGCTGCTACTATTGAAGTGAAGTGTCAAGAGTTGCCAAGCCCATAAACATTTTTTAAGGGGATCGTATTGTTTTCATTGGGGTCGCTATTTAGTCGCCAACCTGCGCCCATGCTGGGCCTGGACATCAGCTCTTCCAGCGCCAAGCTGGTGGAATTGAGTCAGGATAAAGCGGGCAATTTGGTGCTTGAAACCTGTGCAATGATGCCCTTGGAGCGTGGCTGGATTACCGATGGCAACGTTGAAAAATTTGACGAAGTGGCCGACGCAGTGCGCCGTCTGATTAAACGCAGTGGAACCAAAACCAAAAATGTGGCCATGGCGTTACCGCCCTCTGCCGTCATTACCAAAAAAATTGTCCTGCCGGGGGGTATGTCTGATCAAGAACTCGAAACACAGGTCGAGTCAGAGGCCAACCAATACATCCCTTTTCCTCTGGACGAGGTGAGCCTGGACTTTTGTATTGTGGGGCCCAGCTCCAATGCGACGGGCGATGTGGAGGTTTTGATTGCCGCCTCGCGGCGTGAAAAGGTGCAAGACATCCAGGGGTTGGCCGAGGCGGTAGGTTTAAAGCCCGTGATCGTTGATGTGGAGTCTTACGCCTCAAGACTGGCTGCCGGGCGGTTGATTGGTCGGATGCCAAACCGTGGCGTGGGCAGCATCGTGGCACTGTTCGAAGTGGGAGCCATGACGACCAGCATGCAGGTGATTCGCGACGATGAGTTGCTGTATGACCGTGATCAGGCCTTTGGTGGTGCGCAACTAACACAGATGATCGTGCGTCAATACGGGTTTTCAATGGAAGAAGCTGAAAACAAAAAGCGCAGCGGTGATTTGCCGGACGATTACGCTAGCGCGGTGCTCAAGCCTTTCATCGACAACCTGGTTCAAGAAATTGGTCGGGCCTTGCAGTTTTTCTTCACCAGTACAACGCACAACAAGGTGGACATGGTCATGCTGGCTGGGGGGTCTTCGGCGTTACCAGGCTTGACGGAAGCGGTGACCCAGCAAACGGGTTTTGCGTGTTCCTTGGTGAATCCTTTTGATGGCATGGACATCGCTGATGGCATCAAACTCAACAAAATGACGCGTGAGGCCCCCTCTTATCTGACCTCTTGCGGGTTGGCATTGCGGAGGTTCGTGTAGTGATATTGATCAACTTGTTACCGCACCGTGAGGCGGCTCGAAAACAACGCAAAGATATTTTTAACGTTAGTTTGGGTATCTCTGCCCTTGTTGGCGGCTTGCTGGCTGGCTTGGTGTTTTTGTGGTTTCAAACCCAGATATCGGCGCAGCAAGGAAAAAACCAGCTGCTCCAAACTGAAATCAAAAAATTTGATGCCCAAATCAAGGATATTGCGGGTCTTGAGGCTGAAATCGCTGCGCTGCGGGCGCGCCAGCAAGCGGTAGAAGATTTGCAGTCTGATCGCAATTTGCCAGTGCACTTGCTGGTCGAATTGGTACGTCAATTGCCGGACGGTGTCTACGTCAACAGCATGCGGCAAGATGGTAAAAATGTGGCGCTGCAGGGGGTTGCACAATCCAATGAACGGGTCTCTGAGTTGTTGCGCAATTTAAGCAACCGTTCCCCCTGGTTCGCGCGTCCGGAACTGATTGAAATTGTGGCGGGTTCAGTCACCCTTGCGCCCCGCGATGTGCGACGCGTGGCCAATTTCAAAATCAATGTGAAGCTGGTGCAAAACGACAAGGCAGGCCAGCCTGCGGATGTCGTCTCCGGTGGTGTGTTGCCTGTCAAGGCGGCAGTGGCTGCATCCCGCCCTGCTGCAACAAAATAGGAGCACCCTGTATGGCAACTGCTATGAAAATTGACATGGACTTTAAACGGCTGTCCAATTCATTGGCCAGCCAATTCAAGAATCTTGACCCCAAAGACCCCTCCAATTGGCCTGTTGTGCCGCGCTATGGGGTATTCGCCGCCGTAGTGGCTGTTTTGATGGTGATCTTGTGGTTTTTGTGGCTCAGTGATACCCAGGTTGAATTAACGACCGAGCAAGAAAAAGAACTGAAACTGCGCGACGAGTACAAAGTCAAATTGGGCAAAGCGGTGAACCTTCAAGCGCTGAAAAAACAGCGTGAACAGGTTCTGCAATACGTTACACAGCTTGAAAAACAACTGCCCAGTAAAGCGGAAATGGATGCCTTGTTGTCTGATATCAATCAGGCTGGGTTGGGGCGCAGTCTGCAGTTTGATTTGTTCCGGCCAGGCCAAATTGCAGTCAAGGACTACTATGCCGAATTGCCCATCACCTTGCGGGTCACGGGGCGCTACCACGACATCGGGAATTTTGCGGCAGACATCGCCAACTTGTCACGCATTGTGACCCTGAACAACCTGTCTATTTTGCCCGCCAAAGACGGTGTTTTGTCGATGGATGCAACCGCCAAAACGTTTCGCTATCTGGATGCGGATGAAATTTCTGCACAACGTCAAGCGGCAGCCAAAAAAGGGCCGACCAAATGAGTAAGTTTCTGTATGGGCTTGTTGGTTTGGTGGTCTTGGGACTTTTGACGGCCTGTGGGGTTGCGCCAGAAGATGAATTGCAGCAGTGGATGGCGCAGCAACGCAGTGAGACACATCCCAAAATCACGCCGATTGCGGAGCCCAAGTTGTTCCAGCCAGAAAACTATGCCTCGGCTGGCGAAATGGAACCTTTCAGCAATCAGAAATTGGCACAAGCCCTGAAAAAAGATGCTTCGCAAGCGGCTTCAAATGGCGCACTGATCGCCCCTGAACTGGCACGCCGAAAAGAGCCACTTGAAGAATTCCCGGTTGATTCGATGGCCATGGTGGGCAGCATGATCAAGGCCGGGAAACCGGTAGCCTTGGTCACCGTAGGCAAATTGTTGTACCAAGTTCGCCAAGGCGAACACTTGGGGCTGAACTACGGACGTGTCACCAAAATTTCAGAAACCGAAGTCAGTTTGCGTGAAATTGTGCAAGATGCAGCAGGTGAATGGATTGAACGCATTGCTAGTTTGCAGTTGCAAGAGAGGTCAAAATGAAAATGAATAACCGTCAGTCTTTCGTGTCGTTGTTCCGACGTTTGTCGTTAGCCGTCGTATTGTTGACTAGCGCCGGTTGGGCGCAAGCGCAGGTGAGCATTGAGGCCGTTACCGGTTCGTTGCAGAGCGGCGTAGAAGTCGTCAAGGTCGATTTGAGTCAGGCCCCGACAGCTTTGCCAGCCGGGTTTTCAATTCAGTCGCCAGCGCGCATTGCCCTCGATTTTCCGAACGTGGTCAGCACCATGGGGCGATCCAACATTGAGATTAACCAAGGCAACTTGAAGTCAGTCAGCGTAGTACAGGCCGGGGGGCGCTCACGTGTGGTGCTTAATTTAAAGCAGTACACCACGTACAAAACACAAATTCAGGGCAAGTCCTTGCTGGTGCTGCTCGACCCCCTGGTGGGCACAGTGGCAGCCACTGCGCCACAGGTGTTTGCTGAAAATCAAAACCGTGACACCATGCCTTTGCGGGATCTGGACTTCCGCCGGGGTGAAGATGCCACGGGACGTGTGGTAGTTGCTTTGCCGAACAACCAAGTGGGGGTTGACATTCGCCAGCAGGGCCAAACCCTGGTGGTCGAATTCATGAAAACCACCTTACCCGAGGGGTTGCGCCGCCGTCTGGATGTGGCCGACTTTGGCACGCCTGTTAAGACCATCAGTGCGTCACAAGTGGGTGACCGTGTGCGCGTGGTGATAGAGCCGCAAGGGCAATGGATTCACAGTGCATACCAGACCGATGCGCAATTTGTGGTGGAGGTGAAGCCGGTCAAAGTGGACAGTTCGAAACTGTCGCAAGGCCCGGGTTATACCGGACAAAAGCTGTCACTCAACTTCCAGAGCATTGAGGTTCGGTCTTTGCTGCAAGTGATTGCTGACTTTACCAATTTCA
>JAVHPS010000138.1:0-2214 GCA_036170715.1 Rhodoferax sp.
GTGGGGCATTATTCAACCGCCAAGCTTACGTAGGTTTTTCGGGTGGTTTTGGTGAAGTCAAATTAGGCAATGTGTTTACAGCTTATGACGACATCAGCGGTGCCGCCAATGCAGCTTTTGACTCCAAGTTAGCGCCAACAACTGGTGCCTTTGGCGTTTGGATGAGCGGTGGATACAACTCTAATCCCAACAACAACATTTATTACGCAACCCCCAACTTCGGCGGCATCAGCGGTGCAGTGAGTTACGCCTTGGGCGAAAACAAGGCAGTGGGTGTTTCAGCAAGTTCTGTGACCAGTTTTCACGTGAAATATGAGGGTGGCCCAGTGTTTGTTGGTTTGGGCTATCAAACACAACAACCTCTTGCTGGTGCAGCTTCCACATCGTTTACTCGCTTGAACGGTACTTATGACTTAGGTGTTGCCAAGTTGTTGGCTGGCTATGGTCGTGTTTCCGCACCTGCTGGCGCAGAAACCACTGAATGGTCTCTTGGTGCAGATTACCCTGTGTCTGCCGCTTTGACCTTGTCTGGCGGTATTGCTCGTTCCAGCGATAACAATGCAGCAGGCAATGCTTCACGTAATGGCTACGGCTTGGCATTGGCTTATGGTTTGTCCAAACGTACCACTTTGTACGGTGGTCTGCAGTCAGGTACAACTTCACTGGCTGGTGTAGACACAACGGGTCGTGTGGTTGCAGCTGGCGTGAAACATACATTCTGATCATTTGAGATTTGATGCAGGTTTAACTGTTTCAGTTTTGATTCAAAGCCGCCTTCGGGCGGCTTTTATTTTTTAGGAAGAGTGCTTACCGTTGAAATACCTTGATTGGTTGCAATTTGTTGCAAGATCACCACGCTTGCGCAGCTTTCGGCAGCGTTTTTAGACGTTATTCCGATAAAAACGATTGGCATCTGTTTCAATACGTCTAACTTCCTTAAACAGGAGGTTGGCTCAGGGCTTTGAAACGACTTGATTTCAAAGCCTTTATGTTTAACCTTGGAGAAATTTGAAATGAAAAAATCCCTGATCGCATTGGCCGTTTTGGCTGCTTCTGGCGCAGCAATGGCTCAATCTACTGTGACTTTGTATGGCGTTGCCGACATCTTTTTGGCAAACTCAAAATCTGGCGTTGGCGCTGCAAGTTTGACTCAAACCGTTTTGAACAGCGGTGGCGTGAGTGGTTCACGTTGGGGTCTGAAAGGTTCTGAAGATTTGGGCGGTGGTCTGAAAGCCAATTTCCAACTCGAAAGCGGTTTTGACATCTCTACTGGTGCAAGCCAGCAGGCCGCTTTGTTTGGACGTCAAGCCTTTGTTGGTTTGTCTGGTGGTTTCGGTTCTGTGAACCTGGGTCGTCAGTACTCTGCTTATGACTCACTGCGTGGTGCAACCAACAACACATACGATTCAGCTGTGGCTACAACCGCAACTGTGTGGGGTGCAGGCGTAGCTGATTACACAAATCGCATTAACAATGCCATCCGCTTTGACACTGCCGATTTCAGTGGTTTCAGCGCTGCTGTGATGTATGGTTTGGGTGAAGATAATGCTACAGTCGGTTCTTCTGCTTCTGCCAACACCAGCTTGCATTTGAAATATGCTGCAGGTCCTTTGTTGGTGGGTTACGCTTACCAAGACCAAAAGGCTGCTGCTTTGGCTGGTGCCACAGCTGCTACGTTGACTTACAACATGTTGGCTGGTTCTTACGACTTTGGTATGGCCAAAGTTGTTGCTGGTTTTAACAAAGCTAAAAACAATGCAGCAGTTCAAACCAAAGATTCTGAATACCAATTGGGCGTGAATTTCCCAGTGGGTACTGCAGCCAATGTGGCTGTGGGTTACACCCATACATCTAGCGACACAGCTAACGTAAACACCAAGGCTTCAGGTTGGAGTTTGGCTGGCTACTACTCTCTGTCCAAACGTACTTCTTTGTATGCTGGCTGGAACAAAACCTCTTCCGACAGTCTTGGCGTTACGACGACAGACACTTCGCTGTTGGCAGCTGGTATCAAGCACACGTTCTAATCTGACACTGGCGCAAGCCAGTTAACGGTAAAAACCTCAAACCCCCGCCTGGGTAGCTTGGCGGGGGTTTTTTATGGACGTCTGCTCAGGTAATCCGCAAGATTCGTGAAACTGATTTTCATGGAACTTGAAATTTACAGCGCTTTCGTCAGTGCAGGCATTGCTCCAGAAAATGCCAAAGCCGCAG
>JAVHPS010000139.1:0-2192 GCA_036170715.1 Rhodoferax sp.
AATCCGCAGGTCCCTGGTTCGAATCCAGGTCGGGGAGCCAGTATTCAAGCCACTTTCGCAAGAAAGTGGCTTTTTACTATCCGCCTCCAGAATGTGCTTTTTCGGCAAAACTCCGGTTCGGCAAAGTCGGTATAGGTTTTGCCGGGGGCGCAGGAATTGCACTTGATTTGGTACGGGCCGAGTTGCCCCTTTCAGATTACCCCTTGCAAGCCACGCTATGCGCTTGCTGCTGCAATTGCTGTGACAAATTGAGGTGATGCGCCTGAACGGAGGTGTCGCGTCGTTGGCTGTGCTGTATCAGTGGTGTTCCTCGACTTCTGATTGACTATCCCTATTGGACGTGGGTAGTTTTAACTCGACTCAATCATCCTTGCAACATCCCCGTGGCATTCCGAACACTTCCCAACAAGCAGCAGTTCGCCAGATCGAACAGCGCCGGAAAAATTGGCAGTGGAGGGTTTATTTCTTTTTCTTCGCGTTCTTGATCTCATCAGTCACCATATCCATCAAGCTACCCGGCGTGAGGTTGAGTGCTTGTGCAATCTTGATGATGGTCGTGAGCGATGGCTGTTGCTGGCCAAGTTCCAGAATGCTGACGTAGGTGCGCCGTAAGTCTGCTTCAAAGCCAAGATTTTCTTGCGTCAATCCAACCTCTATTCGCAGTCGTCTCAGCACTTTCCCAAAAGCAATGCCAGCGTCCAAATATTCCTCCTATAGTAGGAGGAATTACATCTTTACTCTATCATTACGTCTTCCCATAACTGCAGGAGTTTGTGGCATGTACGAAATGATGATGAGCGATCCAGATAAACGGCATTTTCAAACCTTGCTCGGATACTGCAAGGAATGGTGCGAAAGGAATCAGTGGGCTGTCGGTGTAGGCGAGATGGCGCTGGGCGCAGCCGTCATCACTTGGGGGTTGCAGACCGGGAACATCGACATGGGATCGCATGTGGTTGGTAGCCAGTGGTCGGATATTGGAGCTGGTGCCGGTGCTGGCATTGGCGGCATTGCAGCATCCTTCATCGGATCTATCGGTATTACTGCGATGGGAGGAGAAATTGGGATACCTGCCGTTGCATTGATTGGCGGAGGCGCAGCAATTTTCAGTGCATTCGGCTATTCGGTCGGAGACATGGCGCAGAATTTTTTCCAGCCGCCCGGTGGATTTGGATTCACGGATGCATCAATTCTTGCAATTGGTCTTGCCTTGTTTGTCGATGGAGCAAGGCGGCTGATTACGGACGAAAAAGTGCTGGCGTTGGTATCCAGCCTACAGGACGGCGTAATCAAGCTCACAAAACTCACCGCCAAAGTGATTGCGAAAACCATGGATGAATTGAAGGCCCTCATTGAAAAATTGAATGCAGAAGATGCAGCAATGGGTGCGACTACTGGTGTCACAGCAGCAACGGGCGCGGCACTGGGCGGCAGTTTGGCGGCGGGCTCAGTCACTGTGCTGGGTTCGCATGGATTGGGCGCGATGGCGCTTTCTCTCGGGCTTGTGTCGGCACCTGTATGGCCAATTATTGCCGGAGGCGCGGCAGGGCTGGCAGTTGGCGTTGCTGGATGGAAAGTCGTGAAAAATTATCGCAACAAGTAGCAACCTAGAATTTTTGTAGTTTAAGCAGATATGTCCCGAGCCATTTTCCATGCCGGTGGAGAATGGCTTTTCTTTATCCCGGTAATTTTGAAAGGATAGCTATGAAGTTTCAGAAACTGTTCGCGATAGCCGTTACAGCTATATTTTTGTCAGGTTGCGGTTCGCAACCAGCGATCAATTTTTCAGCTCCGAATGTAGGCATGTCTAGCCGAAAAATTGATGCTGAGTTGAAGTCTTTGACAGTAAGCATTGCACGCCAAGATGAAAAAACAGGCCCACTTGACTTCGCATGGGTTGACAGAGTTGATACACAGGCGAACAGTGCGCAAATGATCCAGCAGCAGTGGCAGACTGCGCTGCTTGAGTCGTTAAACTCTATGCTTATATTTCAAGATGACGCCACCAAAAAAGTTAACTTATCGGTAAAGATTCTTAAACTGGAAATATTAAACAGCGTTCCTAAAGTAACCAATACTGAAGCCCGCTATGAAATTACGGATAGAAAAACTGGCGATCTGATATTCACACAAAACATAACGGCTCTATGTGAAATAGAGTGGGTAATGCGATAATTGCCGCATGAATAGCT
>JAVHPS010000140.1:0-2189 GCA_036170715.1 Rhodoferax sp.
CCGAGCGTTGGTACAAATTTGCCGACATTTCCTCGGTAGAAGGTTTTCTGGAAGAATTGCAAGACCGGTCCGCCGAAAAAGGCGGCGCGCTGGTGGCCAAACTGGCCAAAGCCCCCGGTGCGCGCGAGCAACGCTGGGCGCACCTGCTGTGTGGGCCGGTGGCTGAGGCTGCCTGGGCCAGCACCAGCCCCAGCCGCGCGGTGGACAGTAGCACCACTACGCGTATCGATCGGCTGGAGGCTGAAGTGGCCGAGCTGCGCAGCACCGTGATCAGGTTGTGTGCGGAGCTGGGGGTGACACCGGACGCGGGTGCAGACTGAGGCGGGCAAAGTGGCCATGGCGATCAATAAAAAACTGCCCGCAACCGATCCCGCTTCGGTGCCAGGCCTTTGAGCTTGGCGACAGAAAACCCCAGCTGCGCCAGCGTGTCACGCACCGCTCTGGCCACCGTGTAAGTTGCCAGCACGGTGCCGGTCTGCACATGCCTGGTTACTGCCGCCAGCGCCGCAGGTGACCACATGTCCGGGTTGACCGCCGGGCTGAAACCGTCCAGAAACACGGCATCGGCGGCACAGGAAACCGATGCCAGCGCGGGTACGACCGCATCAACGACCACCGTCAGGCGGACTTTCCCCTGGGCAAAATCGAAATGGTTGATGCCCGCCGACAGTCGGCTCCAGACTGCGGCAAGTTCCTGCCCCAGCACCTGGATGCGCGCTTGCAGGGGCGCTTCACTGCCGTTACCTGCGCAAACCGCCGCCAGATGACGCAACATGTCGGCTGGGCCGACAGGAAACCCCTCAACCGAAACAAAGTCAAGCGTGTCGCACCGCTGCGGGTCAGTCTCCCACAACACCCAGGTGGTCAGAAAATTCAGCCCCAAGCCAAAGCCGGTTTCCAGCACCGTGAAGTGTTTGCGGCCACGCCAGCGCTGCGGCAGATCGCAACCACCCAGAAACACCGTCAACGCCTGTTCCACAGCGCCAGTGCAAGAGCTGTAACGCTCTTTGAAACGGGGGCTGAAGACACTGCCGTCGTCCAGCCAGTCAAGCCATTCAGTCATTCGATACTTGCCCACACAAGCGGGGGATTGGTTCCAGTACGCACCGGCCCGGCTCAGGCCACATCGACCCAACGGCCCTCCTGGCCCGACTGGAACAGCGCATCAATGATGCGCATGTTGCACATCGCATCATCGAGTCCGTAGGGCAGCGGGACGACACCGCGCACCGCCTGCGAAAACGCATCGCCCTGCAAGGTGTACATGTCGCAAGCAGGCAGGGTTTCAGCCACCGCAGAGGCCCCGCCTGGGGCACTGGCATCGTCAACAAAAATACGGGTTGTTCCCCCCAAAGGGGCGTTGAACGGAATCTCAAGCTCCAGCCGTTTTTCGGTGCCCATCACCTGCACCCGCTGGTAGGGCACGGACTGGGTCGACACGGTGAAGTCCAGTCGCCGCCCATGGCCAAAGTCCAGCATGGCGGTCACAGTGCGATCCGTTCCAAAATCAGGGTCGCGGTCAAACAGGGCAACCACCCGCAACGGCTCGGCCTCAAACAAAAACCGCCCGGCCACAATGGCGTAACAACCAATGTCATACAAAGCCCCACCGCCCACCTCGGGCCGGTTGCGGATGTTGTCAGGCTTGCGATTGAAGTACGAAAAGAAGACTTGCATGGCCCGCAGCTCGCCCAAAGCCCCGCTGCGCACCATCTCGCGGGCACGCAGCCACTGCGGGTGAAAACGCACCATGAATGCCTCCATGATGTGCACCTGGCCCGCCACCTCGCGCAGCGCCTCCATCTCGGCCGCATTCATGGCAAACGGCTTCTCACACAGCACATGTTTGCCCGCACGGGCGGCGGCCAGCGTCATGGCCACATGCTGGTCATTGGGCAGCGGGTTGTAAATGACTTCAATCTCGGGGTCGGCCAGCAGTTCTTCATACGAGCCGTAAGCCTTGGCAATGCCCAGCGCGTCGGCGACCTTGCGCGCCTGCGTCAGCGAGCGTGAGGCGATGGCACCAACATGGCTCCACTGGCCATGCTGCAGGGCCGGAATAACTTTTTCGCGCCCGATGTGGGCGGTGCTCAAAATGCCCCAATTAACTTTTTTCATCGAAATATCCCCTTTCAATCTCATCAGAACTGTAGCCGTTTATGCACCCCTGTCACCCCCCGGACAGCCCC
>JAVHPS010000141.1:0-2174 GCA_036170715.1 Rhodoferax sp.
TGGACGGCGTGATCAGCGGCGAGCACGGCATTGGCATCACCAAGCTGGAGTTTTTGACCGATGCTGAGCTGCAACCGTTCACCGACTACAAAGCCAGGGTAGACCCGGAAGGGCGTTTCAATAAAGGCAAGTTGCTACGAAATAAAGAGCAGTTATCCCAATCAAATAAAGGGCTAGAGGCTGATTTACTATATGCGGATTTGACCAACGCCTACACCCCCAGCTTTGGCTTGATGGGGCACGAGTCGCTGATCATGCAGCAAAGCGACATTGGCGCGATTGCCGACAGCGTCAAAGACTGTCTGCGCTGCGGCAAGTGCAAACCGGTGTGCAGCACCCATGTGCCGCGCGCCAATTTGCTCTACAGCCCGCGCAACAAGATTCTGGCTACCAGCTTGCTGGTTGAGGCCTTCTTGTACGAGGAGCAAACCCGCCGAGGTGTCAGCATCAAGCACTGGCAGGAATTTGAAGACGTGGCCGACCACTGCACCGTTTGCCACAAGTGCCTGCAGCCTTGCCCGGTGAACATCGATTTTGGCGAGGTGTCCATGAACATGCGCAACCTGTTGCGCAAGATGGGACAAAAATCCTTTCACCCCGGCAGTGCTGCAGCCATGTTCTTTTTGAACGCCACCAACCCCGAGACCATCAAAATGGTGCGCGCCGGTATGGTGGGTATTGGCTTCAAGGTGCAGCGTCTGGCCAACGACTTGCTGAAAGTGCTGGCGCGCCGACAGACCAACGCGCCACCGGCCACACTGGGCGCAGCCCCGATCAAAGAGCAGGTGATCCACTTCATCAACAAAAAAATGCCGGGTGGCCTGCCCAAAAAGACGGCGCGCGCGCTGCTCGACATTGAGGACAAGGACTACGTGCCCATCATCCGCAACCCGCACAGCACCACGGCCGAGACCGAGGCGGTGTTTTACTTTCCGGGCTGTGGCTCGGAGCGTTTGTTCAGCCAGGTGGGGCTGGCCACGCAGGCCATGCTGTGGCACGCCGGGGTGCAAACGGTGTTGCCGCCGGGTTACCTGTGCTGCGGCTACCCGCAGCGCGGCACGGGTGATTTTGACAAGGCCGAAAAAATCATCACCGACAACCGGGTGCTGTTCCACCGCGTGGCCAATACGCTGAACTACCTGGACATTAAAACCGTGGTGGTGAGTTGTGGCACTTGTTACGACCAGTTGCAGGGCTATGAATTTGGCAAGATATTCCCCGGCTGCCGCATCATCGACATTCACGAGTTTTTGCTCGAAAAAGGCATCAAGCTGCCGGCCGGCCAAGGCGGCTACCTGTACCACGAGCCGTGTCATAACCCCATGAAGCTGGGCGACCCGATGCAAACCGTGCGGGCGCTGGTGGGCGACAAGGTGCTCAAAAGCGAGCGTTGCTGCGGTGAATCAGGCACGCTGGGCGTGACCCGGCCCGACATCTCGACACAGATTCGTTTCAGCAAGGAAGAGTCCATTCGCAAGGGCGAGGCCAGCTTGCGCGCCAGCGGTGCGGTGGGGGCCAAGGACAACGTCAAGATTCTGACCAGTTGCCCCAGTTGCTTACAGGGTCTGAAGCGCTATGAAGACGACCTGCAAAATGGTCTGCTGGAAGCCGACTACATCGTGGTCGAGATGGCCAATCAGATTCTGGGCCAGGACTGGATGCCCGACTACGTGGCGCGCGCCAATGCCGGTGGTATTGAGCGCGTGCTGGTGTGATCATCTCAACAAGGAATTTCACTCATGGCAGGTTTGCAATCAGGCGCTCCCACCCCGCAAGACATCACAGTGCACGCACAGTCGCGCGTGCTGGAGGTCAGTTTCTCTGACGGTGCGTCGTTTCGTATTCCGTTTGAGCTGATGCGCGTGTACAGCCCGTCGGCCGAAGTGGCGGGCCACGGCCCAGGGCAAGAAACGCTGCAAACCGGCAAGCGCGAGGTCACGCTCAGTGCGCTCGAGCCGGTGGGCAACTACGCCGTGCAGCCCACCTTTTCTGACGGCCACGACAGTGGTATTTACTCTTGGGACTACCTGTATTTTTTGGGTGCACAACAAGAACAGTTGTGGGCCGACTACGAGCGACGTCTGGCTGCAGCGGGCGTGGCGCGTGACGCGCCCATGCCTGAAAAAGCTGCCGCCAGCTGTGGCCATCACTGATTTCAAAACTGGACGCGATAC
>JAVHPS010000142.1:0-2174 GCA_036170715.1 Rhodoferax sp.
AAATAAGCGTTGCAAGCCGCAACGTGCAGGCGCATGTCGCTCATGTAGGTGCGGCTGGGGCTACCGCTGAGGTGCTGGCGCAGAGCCATAGCTATATTCATGGACACGGTGACGTGGCGGTCTTCCGCTCCTGCCATGGCAAACACCTCGCCGTCCAGGTATTCGTGGCGTTCGGTTTGTGCCTCTTCCCAGACCAAGTAGTCTGTGGCGGTAAAGATGGCTTTTTCGGCGGCGAGTCCCATGGTGCTGTCCTCTTGATGTGTGCAGTCTGGATTATGAATGGCATCAGCAGGGTTGACGATGTGCTTTGTTTGTTATAGCTGCAGAAGCAAAGTGGACAAGGGCTGCGTGCCAAAAAAGCTCATAAGTCTTTGATGCATGGAAATCGTCCCGGTGCGCCAGCTTTGGCTGCTGCGCTCGCCGCACAGGGTGATTTGCGCGGGCGTGCCCGCGTCGGTGGCTTGCAGTAGCGCCTGCATGTGCTGGGTGTCGATGTCATGCCAGGCTTGCGTCCAGGCGGGCCAGTTTTCAGCCAGCGCCGCGTCGCGCAGGGTGTTGACCACGGTGGGCTGGGCGCTGGCATCGGGTGGGGAGTAGCCCGCTGGCAGGCTGCCCGTGCCGCTGATCCAGAACGAGTTGGCAGCCACCAGCCCGCGCGCTGTGCGCGCGTCGTACAGCGGGTGGGTGTAGAGCAGCATTTGCATCTCGTTTTGCAGGCGGCGCAGCGGTGCGGCTGCGGCGGATGTGGGCATCCAGTCGTCCAGGTTGCGGCACAGCACGCGGTCGGGTGCGGCGCTGGCCAGGCTGGCAAACACCTCGCCTTGCGCCAGCCAGCGCCCGGGGATGTCGGCGTACAGCGCAATACCATCTTCCTCAAAATAGGGGCGCACGGTGGCCAGCAGTTCATCGGATTCGGCCGCACTCAGCTCGGGCAGCGGCAGGTGGCTCACCACCATGTGGTTGGTGTTGACCCGCCAGTGGCACAGGGTCACAAAGGCCCAGGCGCGCTCTGACACGACCAGGTCAGCATGTTGGCGGGCTTGCAACGCCGCCCAAGGAATTTGGCCATCTGCAGCGGCAAGCCCAAGCGCGCGCGCCAAGGCACGCTCATGCGGCGGTGTCAGGCTGTGCGCGTCGCCAGCGTCGGCGGGCAAAGGAGGCAGGCGGGCTAGCAGCTTTTGCAGATGGGGCAGTCGCAGCGTGGGCAGCGAGGCTTGGCAACCTTCGGAGGTGCTGGCGGCGTAGGGGATGATCAGGTGCATGGGGGGATTGTCCGGGATGTGTGCCCGGTTCTCACGGTGCAGTGGTTTTGGCAATGGTTCATCTATACTTGCACGTGTAATTGTGTAGGAGTTCACACATGGCAACCAATCTGGCGCTGGACGATGATTTGATTGAAGCAGCACGGCAGCTGGGCGGGCAGCGCACCAAGAAAGAAGTGGTGACACAGGCCTTGCTTGAGTATGTGCAGCGCCGCCGTCAGGCTCAGCTTTTGGATCTTTTTGGCAAAGTCGAGTTTGATGCGGGGTTTGATGCCAAGGCGCAGCGCCGGGTGGCCAGGCCGGGGCTGGCTCAAGCATGAAAGTGCTGGTTGACACTTCGGTGTGGTCGCTGGCCTTGCGTCGGCCCACAGGCAGCGCGCTGTCGGTCGAGCAGCAGGCCACGGTCAACGCGCTGGCTGACTTGGTGCGCGATGGGCGCGCGGTGCTGATGGGCGCGATTCGGCAAGAGTTGCTCAGTGGTATCAAAACCAGCCGCCAGTTTGACCTGCTGCGTGAGCGTTTGACCGCGTTTGATGACCTGGCCTTGCCCACAACAGTTTTTGAGGCAGCGGCGCAAGCCTTTAACACCTGCCGTACCAACGGCGTGCAGGGGTCGAACACCGATTTTTTGATCTGCGCCGCCGCGCAGCACCACCAGTTGCCCATCTTCACCCTGGCCGGTGACTTTGTGCACTACCAGCGCTGGCTGCCCCTGCAGCTGTACACGCTGTCATAACGGTCCATGGACTGATTTACTTGCTTTTGACCCATGCAACTCCCTTTTGAACTTACTCTGGGCTGGCGCTACACGCGCGCGGGCCGGGCCACGCGGCGCAACGGGTTTATCTCGTTCATCTCGGGCGTGTCGATGCTGGGCATTGCGCTGGGGGTGGCGGCGCTGATCATTGTGCT
>JAVHPS010000143.1:0-2174 GCA_036170715.1 Rhodoferax sp.
GTGACGGTGATTGCACTGGTGCTGTCGTGGATTGTGTCGGTGTATTTTGTGCCGTACCTGGGTACGCGGCTGCTGCAAGCACCGCCGCATGTGCAGGCCGCAGGGGCGGCGCACGGCCAGTCCCATGACATGTATGACACCGCGTTTTACCGCGCCTTTCAACGCGCGGTGCATGCCTGCATTCGACACCGCTGGGTCACCATTGCCGCCACCGTGGCCTTGTTCGGGCTGGGTGTGCTGGGCATGGGCCGGGTGCAACAACAATTTTTTCCGGACTCCAGCCGACCCGAGATCATGGTCGATTTATGGTCGGCTGAGGGCACGTCGTTTGCCGCTACCGAAGCCGTTGCCAAACGGGTGGAGGCGCGCCTGATGGCTGAGCCCGGCGTGACTTCGGTGACGCAATGGGTGGGCTCCGGTGTGCCGCGGTTTTATTTGCCGCTGGAGCAGGTGTTCCAGCAAACCAATGTGTCACAGCTGATTGTGTTGCCCAGCGATTTGTCCACGCGCGAAGCTTTACGCCTGAAATTGCCCACGCTGCTGGCACAAGAATTTCCCGAGGTGCGTGGCCGCGTCAAGCTGCTGGCCAACGGGCCACCGGTGCCGTACCCGGTGCAGTTCCGGGTGATCGGGCAAGACCCGTTGCTGCTGCGCGCGCGCGCCGATGAGGTCAAGGCTGCACTGCGGCTCAATACCAACCTGCGTGGTGTCAACGACAACTGGAACGAATCCATCAAGGTGATGCGGCTGGAGGTGGACCAGGACAAGGCGCGCGCGCTGGGTGTCACCAGCCAGTCCATTGCGCAGGCCGCCAAAACCATGTTGAATGGCAGCACTGTGGGTCAATTCCGCGAGAGTGACAAGCTCATCGACATCGTGTTGCGCCAGCCGCTGCAAGAGCGTAACGCCATCACCGACATTGCCAACGCCTACCTGCCAACGGCATCGGGCAAGTCGATACCGCTGACGCAAATTGCCAAACCGGTGTTCACCTGGGAGCCGGGCGTGATGTGGCGTGAGGGGCGTGACTATGCGATCACGGTGCAGGGTGACATTGTGGAAGGCTTGCAAGGAGCCACCGTGACCAACCAGCTGCTGCCAGAGCTCAAAAAACTGGAAGCCGCCTGGGTGCTGGCCGGGCCAACCGGCTACCGAATTGAGGTGGCGGGCGCGGTGGCCGAGAGTGCCAAGGGCTCGTCGAGCATTGTGGCGGGCATTCCGGTCATGCTGTTCATCACCTTTACCCTGTTGATGTTGCAGTTGCACAGCTTCAGCCGTGCCGTGCTGGTGTTTCTGACTGGGCCGCTGGGCATTGCAGGAGTGGCGGGAGCGCTGTTGCTGCTGAATCGGCCGTTTGGCTTTGTGGCGCTGCTGGGGGTGATTGCGCTGATGGGCATGATCCAGCGCAATTCGGTGATTCTGATTGACCAGATTGAGCAAGACCGCGCCCGGGGCGTGCTGGCTTGGGAGGCGATTGTGGGCGCGGCCACCCGCCGCCTGCGTCCGATTGTGCTGACCGCCGCCGCTGCCGTACTGGCCATGATTCCGCTGAGCCGATCAGTGTTCTGGGGACCAATGGCGGTGGCCATCATGGGCGGGCTGATCGTGGCCACGGTGCTGACGCTGCTGGCACTGCCGGCCATGTACGCGGCCTGGTTCAGGGTCACACCAAAGAGCCTCTAACGGTTCCTGATAGTTTTAAAACAGTATTAAATTGATAGCATGTAGCCCTTGTTTTATTGGGGCTACATGCTATTTTTGTATAAATTATCAGGGGCTTATTTTTTTCAGCAAGGCTTGGGCCTCGAGCTTGCGACCGGCATCGGCCACGTCACGGCCCGGGCGCGGGGCGGCTTTGAGCGCGGCTTGCAGGTGGCGGGTGGCATCGGCGTGCTTACCTTGATCGACCAGGAAGTCAGCGTACAAAAAGTTGCTGTCCAGGCCTTGCGGGTTCAGCGCCAGGGCTTGCTTGAACAGTTCGTCGGCTTTGGCCTTGTCACCAAAACTCAGCGGCCAGCCGGGGACTTTGGCATACAAGGTGGCCAGGCTGGTGTAGGCTGAACCATCCAGGGCGCTGGCATCGAGTTGCAGGGCTTGTTCAAACAGCAGTTTGGCGTGTTTGGCCAGCGACAGGGCACCCAGACCGCCTTTGGCCCCGGCTTCGCTGGACACGG
>JAVHPS010000144.1:0-2161 GCA_036170715.1 Rhodoferax sp.
ACCAACCACACCCCTGCCAAGGTGGACAACGATGCCACCACCAAACTGCACGCCAGCATTTTGATGGCGGGTCGTTTTGAGCAAGCCCTGTAACCCTTCTGACAAAGGACAAACACCATGGCCACCGCATCCACCAAGAGCGTTTTGAACGATTCCAAACAAGTTGAACGCGCTGTAGCTCTGATCCAACTTGGAGCGCGCCTGCAAGTGCTTGAGAGCGAAACCAGCCTGTCTTACGAACGCCTGCTACGCCTGTACAAGGAAGTGGCTGGTAAATCACCGTCCAAGGGACAGCTGCCGTTTTCCACCGACTGGTTTTTAACCTGGCAGCCCAATATCCACGCCTCGCTGTTTTTAAACACTTATGAGTACCTAAACAAGGTCAGCGCGCTGGAAGACATTGACGCGATCATGAAGGCCTATAAGCTGTACAGCGAACAAATCGCCACCTGCGGTGTAGAGCCTTTGCTGACCATCACCCGCGCCTGGCGCTTGGTCAAGTTTGTCGACAACCACATGCTGGCCATGACCAAATGCTGCAAATGCGGTGGCCACTTTGTGACCGAACCCTATGAGAACGCGCGCCACTTTGAGTGCGGCCTGTGCACCCCACCGGCACGGGCTGGCAAAGGAGCCAGTGCGGGTGGCATCCTGCTGCACTAATCTATATAAAAACAATAGCTATATAGCCTTTATTTACAAGGGCTACATGGCATTTTTATCATATGCTTCAAGGTAGCCGATTTGAAGACGATATGATAGTGACAGGTTCACATGGGGTGAGTCCTTGCACTTGTTGCAGTTATGGCTTCTTCTGACACGCTCTATCTATGTTCGTCATTGTTGGCTGGTTGATTGTGATGGTCTGCGTCTTTGGCGTGTTCATCTTTCACGGTGGCAACATCATGGTGGTGCTACACGCCTTGCCGTTTGAGCTGATCACCATTGGTGGTGCCACCATGGGTGCGTTTGTGGCCAACAACCAGATGAAGGTGATCAAGGCCAGCCTGAAGGGCTTGGGTAGTTGTTTCAAAGGCAGCAAATACACCAAAGCACGCTACATGGACTTGCTGGCTTTGCTGTTTGATATTTTGCAAAAAGCCCGCAAAGAAGGCCTGATGGCGATTGAAAAAGATGTCGAAGAACCCCACTCGTCCGAAATCTTCAAAAAACACGGCGATGTCGGGCATGACCACCATGTGGTCGAATTCATCACCGACTACCTGCGCATGATGGTCTCGGGCAACCTAAACGCCCATGAGATCGAGTCCTTGATGGACAGCGAAATTGACACCCACCACGCCGAAGAACACGCCGCCGTGGCCGCCTTGCAGCGCATTGCCGGCGGCTTGCCCGCGTTTGGCATTGTGGCCGCCGTGCTGGGGGTGGTGAACACCATGGGCTCGGTGGGTCAACCGCCGGCCGTGCTGGGCGGCATGATTGCCTCCGCCCTGGTGGGTACATTTCTGGGTATTTTGTTGGCTTATGCGTTTGCCGAGCCACTGGCAGGTCTGCTGGAGCAAAAAGTGGAAGAAGCCGGTAAAGAATTTCAGTGCATCAAGACCACGCTGCTGGCCAGCATGCAGGGCTACAACCCGGCTACCGCCATTGAATTTGGCCGCAAAGTGCTGTTTTCTACCGACCGTCCCACCTTTGGCGAGCTGGAAGCCTTTGTGAAGAAAAAATAAGGCTACAGACACCGTACCATGGCCACCGAAGCCAAAAAACTCCAGCCCATCATCATCAAGCGGGTCAAGAAAGGCGGCCACGCCGCCCACGGGGGTGCGTGGAAAATTGCCTACGCCGACTTTGTCACTGCAATGATGGCCTTCTTCTTGCTCATGTGGCTGCTGGGCAGCACGTCCGAGGGTGACAAAAAAGGTTTGTCGGACTATTTTCAATCGCCGCTCAAAGTGGCCATGCAAGGTGGCTCAGGCGCGGGGGCCAGTGCCAGCATCATCAACGGCGGCGGCAATGATTTGACGCAAACCGCAGGTCAAACCAAGCGTGGCGACGGGGCCGATGCCAAAGCCAAAAAAATGTCAGGTGACCAGGCCAAGGTTGCCAGGGCGAAGAAGGACGCGCAAAAACTGGGCGAACTCAGCGCCAAGATCAGCGCCATCATCTCCAACACGCCCAAGTTGGCCGAGTTCAGCAAACA
>JAVHPS010000145.1:0-2160 GCA_036170715.1 Rhodoferax sp.
GGCATTGGTGCGGTGGTGCTCAATGGCGCAACCATCGGTAAAGGCTGCCTGGTGGGGGCGGGCGCGCTGGTGACCGAAGGCAAAACGTTTCCTGATGGTTCCATGATCATTGGCAGCCCGGCCAAAGTGGTGCGCAGCCTGACCCCTGAGCAACTGCAAGGTTTGCGCCACAGTGCCGACCATTACGTTGCCAATGCCAAACGCTTCAAGGCCAGTCTGAACAAAATTGCCTGATTTTTATTTGTCTTCAAACCGGGAACAACGCTTGTCTGAACTACATAAATTCATTTTTGAAGGCCTGCCGGTGCGCGGGGCCGTGGTGCGTCTGACCGATGCGTGGGGGGAAATCTTGCGCCGTCGCGCCAGCAACACCAGCCACGGTGCTTACCCGCCAGCGGTGCAAAACCTGCTGGGCGAGATGACGGCGGCGGCGGTGCTGATGCAGTCCAACATCAAGTTCAACGGTGCCTTGGTGTTGCAGGTGCTTGGCGATGGTCCGGTGAAACTGGCAGTGGTGGAAGTGCAAAGCAACTTGGCCGTGCGCGCCACGGCCACAGTCAACGGTGTGGTGGATGCACAGGCCAGCCTGAGCCAACTGGTGAACGTGGACAACGCGGGCCGCTGCGCCATCACGCTTGACCCGCAAGACCGGCAACCGGGCCAGCAGCCCTACCAGGGCGTGGTGCCGCTGTTTGGCGACCACCGGGAAAAGCTGGAAAAATTCAGCGATGTGTTGCAGCACTACATGTTGCAAAGCGAGCAACTTGACACCACGCTGGTGTTGGCGGCCGATGACAAGGTTGCCGCTGGTCTGCTGATTCAGCGCCTGCCCATGGCCGGTGCGGCCAATTTGTCAGGCACGGCTGCCCGAGCCGATGAAGACCAGATTGGGCTGAACGAACACTACAACCGCATTGCCATGCTGGCTTCCAGCCTCAAGCGTGAGGAGTTGCTGACGCTGGATGTAGACACCATCCTGCACCGCTTGTTTTGGGAGGAAACGCTGTTGCGCTTTGAGCCGCTGCAAGGTGAAACCGGGCCGCATTTTTCATGCACCTGCAGCCGTGAGCGTGTCGGGCGCATGATTCAAGGGCTGGGCCCACAAGAGGCGCAAAGCATTTTGCAGGAGCGCGCCGACATCGAAGTGGGTTGCGATTTTTGTGCGGCGCAATACCGTTTTGATGCGGTCGATGTGGCCCAAATTTTTCACCAACCTGAGCAGGTTTCACCCGCCAGCGGGCAGATCCATTAACCCCTGTTGCCGGGGTGATGCGGTGCGCGCCGCAGTGGGGTCAGATTATGCAGATCAGTCAGATCAATTGGTCGTCGTGGCGCAGCGCCTCGTCCAGGCGCGTCATCAGGCTGCCTAAACGCTGTGCGGTATCGCCGGGCGCATCAGCACCACCGGTTGCAGGGGTGGACACAGGGTGCTGCAGATGTTGATCGGCCAGATCAAACGCCAGGTTAAGCGCCGCCAACACCGCAATACGGTCACGCGCACGCACCTTGCCAGCATCACGAATCTTGCACATGGCGGTGTCCACTTTTTCAACCGCATCGAGCAAACGCGCCTCGCCACCATCGGGGCAGCCAAGCAAATAACTTTGCCCCATGATCTGAACTTCAAGCTGCTTCATGCGTGTCCTTCGGGGGTGTCGGTGGGCGATCTGGGGTGACTTTGCGCCATGCCCGGCAGGCGTTCGAGCAAGGCATCTACCCGCGCACGCGCCGCGCTCAGACGGCTTTTGAGCGAATCGCGCTCTTGCGTCAGGGTTTCGATTTGCTGGCAGAGCAGGGCGTTGGTGCGTGAGAGTTCTTCATAACGCAGCAGCAAGCGCTCTACCCGCGCGGTGATTTGGTCGATTTGGGTGAGTTCCGACATAGCGTCGCATTGTAGGGTTTGGGCCAGCCAGCCCGGCTAGAATCCGATGCGTTGGTGCTCGCAGTGTGGTTCACATGCTGCAGTTCAACGGGAAGCAGGAGGGTGCGCTGGCCAACAGCAAACCTAACCTGCGCTGCCCCCGCAACGGTAAGTGGACGAGCCGCCAGGCTCCGCTTGCATCCAGGCCACTGAGTGTTTTTTCAAAGCACTTGGGAAGGCGATGCAGGTTGACTCCACCAGCCCGGATACCGGCCAACACGGTGGCTGTGCGTTTTTTG
>JAVHPS010000146.1:0-2133 GCA_036170715.1 Rhodoferax sp.
AGCTTAGCCATGGGGATGTCACTGGCAATGTCACCCTCAATGGTGGCACCATCAGCGGTTTTGGCAATGTGTTTGGTGATGTGACCATAGGCAGCGCTACCTTGGCACCCGGGTTCTCGCCAGGTGCGTTGACCATCAATGGCAACCTCAACCTGAATGCCGCCAGTGTGCTGAATCTGGAGTTGGGCGGCACAACCCAAGGCACGGGATATGACTATGTCAATGTCACGGGCAATGCCGCGTTGAACGGCACGTTGAACATCAGCTCGTATGCCAGTTTTGTGCCCAGCGCAGGCAGCACGTTCACAGTCATGAACTTTGCCAGCACCTCGGGTGCATTCACCAACACCACACAACCTGCAGGTTGGAGCCTGACATTTGCACCTGGTTCAACCGCTTATGCGTTGCAAGCGCCTGCTGTCACACCCACACCCACACCCACACCCACACCCACACCCACACCCACACCCACACCCACACCAACACCAACACCAACACCAACACCAGTGGCGTTTACAGCGACATCGCCAGTTGCTTTGAACGTGGTGGTGGCAGAAGTCTCGCAAGTCCAGCCGCTTGAAGTGGTGCTGGATCGAGCGGTCGAAACTGTGGCCGTGACAGATGCCACGCCCGCACCAGAGCAAAAACTGGTTTCAGTCAAAAAAACCATTGAAGAAGAGGCTTGCCAATGAAAAACCTGTTGACTTCATGGTGTGTGCTGGCCAGTCTGGCCGTTTGCCCCAGCCTGGTTTTAGCCCAGGCTACACCGCTGGTAGCTTCAGTGGCCACCGCCGCAGCGGTAGATGGCACGGTGTTTGTCACGCGGGCGGGGGGGCGCCAAGCCATTTTGGCAAGGGGTTCATCGTTGCAAGTAGGTGACGCCATCAACACCACGCGCAACAGCACGGTGCGCCTGCACTTCACCGACGGCGGTGAAACTGTGGTGCGGCCGGAGTCCACGTTGGTGGTGCAAAAGTACCAGTACCAAAAAGAATCACCGGCGCAAGACAATATTTTGTTGCAGTTGCTCAAGGGCGGCATTCGCGCCCTGACCGGTACCATTGGCAAGCGTGGCAATGTGGATGCTTACCAGCTGCGCGCCAACACCGCCACGGTGGGTATTCGGGGCACAGATTATTCAGTGCGCCTGTGTCAGCAAGACTGTGACGACAAAGGTGAGGCAACGCACCGCAACAGCGCCACCCCCGTGGCGGCGCGAGCCGTGCAGGTGCGTGGTGTAGTGAAGGTGTCACACAACGGTGGCGCACTGGTGGCGTTGGCCGAGGGTCAGCCTTTGTACAGCGGCGATGTGTTGCAAACCCAGCTTGACTCGCACGTGGTGCTGGTGTTCAGCGATGGCGCTCGCATCACAGTCAACCCATCCACCCGCATGGGTATTTCTGAATACGCCAACCCCACCCAAACCACTGGTTCAGCCCCAGCGGGCATTGGCAGCATGATCATTGACATGTTCAAGGGCGGCTTGCGCTTTGCCACCGGACTGATTGGCAAAACCCACCCCGATAAGGTCAAGGTGCGCACTGCCACGGCCACCATTGGCATTCGCGGCACGGTGTTTGACGTGGTCTGCGCCCCCGGCGGCAGTGCCGACAGTGCCAGCCCGGCAGACCTGGGTGACATGCCTTGTGGCGAGTCGTTGATGGCGCAAACCCGTGAGGGCACCATCACCCTGACTGGCACGCAAGGCGAACCGGTGGTGTTGCCTGCTGGCCAAAGTGGCCGGGTAAACGGCCCCGATGTACCCGCCCGAGCCTTGCAAGTCACCCCCAATTATTTCAAGACCCTCAGCACCCCAGAGCCTGAAAAAATACAGGCCAACCTGGAAGGCTTGTTTGGCTTGCAAACCGCGCCAGACACCGAGTCCGGCGTGTTGCTGACCGTGCACGAGGGCAGGGTGGTGCTGGCACAAGCCGAAAAAGACATCTTGCTTGATGCCGGTGAGTCTGCTTTTGCCGGACGAGAGGCCATTCCGGTGCGGCTGCAAACGGTGCCGCCGATTTTGGACCGAGACCCTTTCCTGTCCAGTGGCATGTTCAAAGCCAATATGTGTCGGCGCTGACCTTCAGTTCATGCTTTAAACCGTTGCACAACCCATGAAGAAAATCGGTTTTT
>JAVHPS010000147.1:0-2110 GCA_036170715.1 Rhodoferax sp.
TGCGCCCGGCAATTTTGGCTCTTGCGCCTTGTTCAAGCAGGCCCTCCGGGGTTTGCCCGGCGTGGGCGGCAAACAGGTCGGCGGCATGGTGGGTGGGCTTGTAATCGTTCGGGAAGGCAGGGCCTTTGCCCTCGGCTTGCGCCTGACGCAAGGCATTGAGCTTTTCGCGCCGCTCCAAAATCAACTGGTTTTCGTCTTGGGTTGGGGCTGCGGTGTGTTGTTCAGACATGTGGGGGCAATCAATGGGCGGCTGTAGAAAAAGTGAGAGCCAGATCGCTGGGTTCGCGGTATGGCTTAGCAAGCTATTTTAAATGGCCGGTGTGTCGCTATGATTCGTGCGAAACCGTCACCTCCTTTTCAACCGCAGTTAGCGGCCACAAACCGAGCTGTTTTGTCTGCCTTGTTTTGAATGCCATGCTCTACCAAATTGTTTCGCTGTTGCTTGAAGTTGTTTGCGGTATCTTGAGCGGCGCGTGTTTGCTGCGCCTGTACATGCAATACCAGCGCATCCCGATGTCGGCGCGCTCGGGCAACCCGCTGGGGCGGTTTGTGTTTGCCCTGACCGACTGGATTGTGCTGCCGCTGCGCCGCGTGTTGCCAGCCGTGGGCGCGCTGGACACGGCCAGCCTGGTGGCCGCCTACCTGCTGCAACTGGCCGAGTTTGGCCTGCTGTGGCTGCTGGCCGGGGCTGCGGGTGGCTTGTTTGCAGTGCCGATTCTGGCCGGTTTTGGGCTGCTGCGCATGGCCATTTCAGGCCTGACCGGCGCGGTGATCGTCTACGCCATTTTGTCGTGGGTGCAAACCAACTCGGTCATGGCCGATGTGATTGAACGCCTGGTGGCGCCCCTGCTGCAACCCATTCGCCGCGTGTTGCCACTGGTTGGCGGCATCGACCTGTCACCGCTGGCGCTGCTGGTGATCTTGCAGATTGCCGCCATTGTGCTGGGCAACCTGCAGGCGGCAGCACTCATGGCGTTTTGAAGACTTCAGAAAGCGGCGTTGAGCCAACTCTATGAGGGGCATTGAATGGCTTGCATAGATGTTTTGGTAATTAGCAACTGAGAATTCAGTAGTTCCAGTTTTGACAAAAACCCTCCAGAATTCACCACATTGCACTTTGGCAATGAATTTTTGAGGACTTTTTCATGACCACGAACCGCCGATTTTTCAACTTTGCCGCCGTCGCCTTGCTTTCTGGCGCTGCCATTGCCGCCAGCGCACAACCCGCGCCGGTGACGCTGCTCAACGTGTCGTACGACCCTACGCGTGAGCTTTACACCGAATACAACGCCGCTTTCATCAAACACTGGAAAGCCAAGACCGGTCAGGACGTGACCATCAAGCAAAGCCACGGTGGCTCGGGCAAACAAACCCGTGCCATCATCGACGGCATTGAAGCCGACGTGGCTACGGTGGCACTTGCTGGCGACACCGATGCCCTGCACACCAAGGCTGGGCTGATACCAGCCGACTGGCAAAAGCGCCTGCCGCTCAACAGCTCGCCCTACACCTCCACCATTGTGCTGGTGGTGCGCAAGGGCAACCCCAAGGGCATCAAGGATTGGGACGATCTGGTCAAACCCGGCGTGAGCGTCATCACCCCCAACCCAAAAACCTCGGGCGGCGCACGCTGGAATTTTCTGGCGGCTTATGAATTTGCCAAGCGCAAATACGGTGGGGAGGCAAAAGCCAAAGAATTTGTGGGCAAGCTGTATGCCAACGTGCCGGTGCTCGACAGCGGCGCACGTGGCTCATCCATCACGTTTTCGCAGCGCGGTCAGGGCGATGCCTTTATCAGTTGGGAAAACGAAGCCTTTTTGCTGAAGAAGGAATTTGGCGACGCGATTGAAATTGTGGTGCCGTCCATCAGCATCCTGGCCGAGCCCGCCGTCACGGTGGTGGACAAAGTGGTGGACAAGCGTGGCACCCGTGCCGTGGCCACCGCGTATCTGGAATACCTGTACTCGGACGAAGCGCAAGACATCATTGGCAAAAATTTCTACCGTCCAACCTCTGCCAAAGCGCAGGCCAAGTACGCCAGCCAATTCCCCAAATTGAAATTGTTTGGCATTGACGAAGCTTTTGGTGGTTGGGCCAAAGTGGCCAAAGA
>JAVHPS010000148.1:0-10409 GCA_036170715.1 Rhodoferax sp.
TTTGTTGATCCAGCAGGTCGGTGCCCAAGTTGGCTCCGGGGCTGTCCAGCAGGCCCGATTTCATGGTGGCTTCGCGCATGCTTTTGATGAGTTCGCGCATGAACAGCGACTCAAATTGTTTCGCCGTTTCCTTGATCGCTTGCGGGCTGCTTTGGCCAGCCTGCAGTTTGAGCTGGTTGAGCGAACTGGCATCGGCCGCCAGCGCGTTGGACAGGGATGCGGACTGGCCCAGGCTCATGTCAGATCACCTCCAGCTCGGCGTTGAGCGCGCCTGCGGCCTTGATGGCTTGCAAAATGGCCAACAGGTCTTGCGGCGTGGCACCGAGTGAATTCAGGGCGCGCACCACCTCGGTGAGTTGCGCCGCCGCAGGCAACTGGATCAGCATGCCGGGCTCGTTCTTGATCTGGATGTCGGCCTGTTGCGTGACGGTGGTTTGACCGCCCGACAAGGCGTTGGGCTGGCTCACACTGGGCGTGTTGCTGATGGTGATGGATAGGTTGCCGTGGGCGATGGCCACCGGGTTCAGGGTGACCGCCCCGTTCATGACGATGGAGCCGGTGCGGGCGTTGATGACCACCTTGGCCGAGGCGATTGAGTCGGACAGTGGCAATTCTTCCAGCTCGGCCATGAAGGTTACCCGCGTGTCGGGTTCCATGGGGGCGCTGACGCGGATGGTGCGCCCGTCCATGGCCTGTGCCACGCCCGCACCAAATTTGGTGTTGATGGCCTGGGCCACTTTGCGAGCGGTCTGGAAATCACTGGCCTGCAGGCCCAGGATCAGGCTGTTGCCTTCTTGCAAGGGCGTGGGCACGCTGCGCTCCACCTGGGCTCCGTTGGGAATGCGTCCAGCGCTTAAATGGTTCACCTGTACCTTGCTGCCGGCCGCGGCCGCCCCGGCCCCGGCAATGATCAGGTTGCCCTGGGCCACGGCGTAAATCTCGCCATCGGCACCTTTGAGCGGTGTGGCAATCAACATCCCGCCCTTGAGTGATTTGGAGTTGCCCACCGACGACACGTTGACATCAATGGCTTGCCCGGGCCGGGCAAAGGCCGGCAGTTGTGCTGTGACCAGCACGGCGGCCACGTTTTTCATCTGCAATGAAGAGGCCGAGGCCGCCGGCAGGGTGATGCCGAGCTGTTGCAGGTAGTTGGCGATGCCTTGCGAGGTGTAGGGCATTTGGGTGGTTTGGTCACCCGTGCCGTCAAGCCCCACCACCAAACCAAAGCCGGTGAGCTGGTTGCTGCGCACGCCCTCTACGGCCGCCACTTCCTTGATGCGTGCGGCCTGCGCCTGTGTGGGCAGGCCGATGCCCAGCACGGTCAGGCACAAGGCCAGCACTGCGTTGGCAACGCGGCCTGTGCGGGCGTGTGAAATGGTGTGGCTGGTGCTGGTTCTGGCGTGCATGGTGTTTTACCCCTCGGCACGATTCTGCGCAACTTTAGAACGGCAGAAAGCTGAAAAAGAACCGTGTTAACCAGCCAACTGTTTGCGCTTCGGCCTGGGCCCCGCGGCCTTTGGATTCCATGCGTGCGTTGGCTACTTGGGTCGAGTTGATCAGGTTGCCGGGCTGGATCAGGCGCGGGTCAACCGTGCCGCTGAAGCGCATCACGTCCACATTCTGGTTGACCCCGATTTGCTTGTCACCGGCCACCAGCAAGTGGCCGTTGGGCAGCACCTCAACCACGGTGGCGGTGATGATGCCGTAAAAAGTATTGGCGCTCTCGGTGCCGCCTTTGCCAGAAAAATCGCTGGCCGAAGCCGTGCCGGATTTGAGATTGGCCATGTCCATCGGCGACAGCAGTGGGAACGCCGACACGCTGGTGGAGCCCGAGGTGGTGCGGTTGGCGGTGGATTTGGAGACCTGGCTGGCGGTGACTTTTTCAACAATCTGGATGGTGATGTTGTCGCCCACTGCGCGGGCCCGCGGGTCTTCAAAGGCCGGTCGGTACGAGGCTTTTTGAAACAGACTGCCCGAGGCTGGCGCAGCCGCCACCGGTATCGGCGCGGCGGGCCGGGGCGTGGCCGTGTCGGGAAAATCAACCGCCACGGTCTGCGGCAGGGAACTGCAGCCCGAGCAAGCGCCAATTGCTATTAATAATATAGCTATTCGCCCTTTGTATGAATGGGCTAGAGGCCAATTTTGCTTAAATAATTGCATGGTGCACCGCGGTCTTTATAGCTGGCCAAGTTTTTGCAGCATCTGGTCTGAAGTCTGGATCGCTTTGGAGTTCATCTCGTAGGCGCGCTGGGTCTGGATCATGGTCACCAGTTCCTGCACCACGTTGACGTTGGAGGTTTCCACAAAGCCCTGCATCAGCGCGCCCATGCCGTCTGAGCCGGGTGTGCCGGCCTGGGGTTGGCCGGAGGCGGCGCTCTCGGCATACAGGTTTTGACCCAGCGGGGTCAGGCCGGCCGGGTTGATGAAGCGCGCCAGGGCAATGGTGCCAATTTGTTGCGGCGTAGCCGTGCCGGCAATGGTCGCCGACACCGTGCCGTCACCGGCAATCGACACGCTGCTGGCGTTGGCAGGCACGGTGACACCGTTGGCCACGGCCAGCCCCGAGGCGGTGACCAGTGCGCCGGCGGCGTTGACCTGGAACGAGCCGTCGCGGCTGTAGCTGGTGCTGCCATCGGGCATGGTGATCTGAAAGAAGCCGTCGCCCTGAATCGCCACGTCGAGCTTGTTGTTGGTTTGTTGCAAGCTGCCCTGCGTGAAGGAGCGGCTGGTGGCCACGGTGCGCACGCCCAGGCCGATCTGCAGGCCGGTTGGCAGAGTGGATTGCTCGGTGCTGCTGGCTCCTACCTGGCGCAGGTTTTGGTACATCAGGTCTTCAAACACGGCGCTGGCGCGCTTGAAGCCGTTGGTGGAGACGTTGGCCAGGTTGTTGGAAATCACGTCCAGCTGCATTTGCTGGGCTTCCATGCCGGTTTTTGAAATCCACAGGGAGTTGATCATGATGGGTGTCCTGAAAAATCTGAAAAATCAGCCTTGCATGCTGAGGAGTTGGGCGGCCGAGCGGTCGTCGGCTTCAGCCGTGGTCATCAAACGGGTCTGGGTGTCAAACTGTCGCGCCGCCTGAATCATCTGCACCATGGTTTCGATGGCATTCACATTGGAGCCTTCCACCACGCCGAGCTGCAGGCGTGCGCCGGCATCGTTGGGCATGGGCTCGCCCGAGGTGGTGCGAAACAGGCCGTCGGTGCCGCGTTTGAGCGGGTCTTCTGCCGTGGGGGTGGCGAGCTTGAGCCGACCAATGCCGGTTGAAGGTTGGTTGCCGACTTTGGCGGTGAGTGTGCCGTCAGAGCCGAGTGTGACCTCGCCCCCTGCCGGTACGGTGATGGGCGAGCCTCCGTCGCTCAGCATCGTCAGCCCGGTGCTGGTTTTGAGCGTGCCGTCGGCGGCCACTTCAAACGAGCCGTTGCGGGTGTAAGCCTCGGTGCCATCGAGCCCCTGCACGCCAAACCAGCTGTTGCCCGTGGTCATGGCATCCATGGCGCGGCCGGTGCGCTGCGGGCTGCCGGGAATGTCCGAGAAACCGGGCGTGGCTTCCAGCGCCATGACGCGGGTGCTGGAGCCGTCGCCGCGCACCGGTACCGAGCGGTAGGTTGACATTTCGGCCCGAAAACCGTTGGTGGAGACGTTGGCCAGGTTGTTGGCCAGCACGGCTTGCCGGTGTTCGGACGCGTTGGCCCCGGTCATGGCGGTGTAGATCAGACGGTCCATGGGGTCTCCATTCCAAAAGGGTCAACCGCGCCACTGCTCAGCGCAGGTTCACCAGGGTTGACATCACCTGGTCTTGCGTTTTGATGGTTTGTGCATTGGCCTGGTAGGCACGTTGCGCGGTCATCATGTTGACCAGCTCAGAGGTCAAGTCCACATTGGATTCTTCCAGTGCGCCGGCGCGCAGTGCGCCGAACTTGCCGTCGCCGGCCTTGCCTTGCACCGCCAGACCGGAGGCGTAGGTGGCCGCCCAGTTGTTGTTGCCCAGGGGCTGCAAGCCTTGGACGTTGCGAAAGTCGGCCAGCATGACTTGCCCGGCGGCTTGGGTTTGACCGTTGGAGTAGCGCGTGGTGATAACACCGTTTTCGCCAATGTTCAAACCGGTGAGTTCCCCGGGTGCGTAGCCGTCCTGCGTCAGGTTGGAGACCGAAAACGACGAGCCAAATTGGGTCGCCTTGCTGATGTCCAGGGTGGCTGCAATGACGGGCGTGACGGTGGACGGGGTGGCAATGGTCAGGGTGGGGGCGGTGGCCGGTGCCACCAAGGCTCCGGCGGAGTTGAAGCTCATGGTGAACAGTTTGGTACCGGCGCTGGCCACGTCGTACACGTCCCAGTTGTCCACCACGTTGGGCGTTGTGCCCGACGGGGCCATGCGTTCAAAGTACAGGCTCACCGGCACGGTGTTGCCTTGTGAGTCAAATACCGTCAATGAAGTGCCGTAGGTGGTTCGGGGTGTCGGGGGCACGGCGGTGGCCGCCTCCGGGGCGCGGGCATCCAGGTTGAACTCGGCGGTGATGGCGGTGGTGGCACTGGCCGGAATGGGGGCGCTGGTGGGCAACTGCAGGTTTTGCGCGGTGACGCTGGTGGCGTTGCCCAGTTTGTCGGTGGGGTAGCCCATGACGTTGGCCCCGGTATTGGTTTTGATGTAGCCGTCTTTGTCCAGCTTGAAGGAGCCGTCACGGGTAAAGGCAATCGAGCCATCCGGCTGGGTGAGCTGAAAAAAACCGCCGCCATTGATGGCCACATCCAGACTGTTGCCGGTGGTGTTGATGTTGCCCTGGGTGAACTGCTGGGCAATGGCTTCCACCGCTACGCCAATACCTGCACCGGCGGTGCCGCCTACGCCCAGCGAGGAGGCAACCAGGTCACCAAACTCGGCGCGTGAGGATTTCATGCCGGTGGTGTTGGCGTTGGCAATGTTGTTGCCGATCACATCCAGGCTGCGGCTGGATGCATTGAGGCCTGAGAGTCCGGTTTGGAATGACATGATGGTTTCCTTTGGGGCAAGAAAGAAGGGGTCGGTTTAAAGGATGGCTTTGATGTTGCTGTAGGCCACATCGGCGAGGCCTTGCAACTGGACTTGCATCACGCCCGCTGCGCTGCTGACTGAAGTGACCTTGGCGCGGCTCATGGAACTGGTTTCAACCGCTTTGCCGCCAGTGGTGGCCGTGACCTTGAAGCTGGGGTTGCCTGTGCCCTGGTAGCTGGAGGCATCCCAGTCAAAGCTGTGGCGACCTGCATCCAGCGCGCCCAGTTGGATGGTGTCGATGACTTGTCCACCCGGTGAAAGCACCTCGATCTTGACGCTTTCGGCCCGGGCGGTCAGGTCAATGGCCGCACCTGCCGTACCGTTCTGGATGTTGAGTGTGCTGCCTTGCACCAGTACCTCGTGGCCCACCATGCTGGAGCCTTGCAACACCTGCATGGCGGTGAATTGTTCGGCCATGCTTTTGAGCGTGTCGTTCACTTGCTGAATGCCGGTGACGGTGTTGATTTGGGCCATTTGGCTGGTCATTTGGGCGTTGTCCAGCGGGTTCATGGGGTCTTGGTTGTTGAGCTGTGCCACCAGCAGTTTCAAGAACCGGTCTTGGGCTGCGTTCATGTCGGCCGAGCCGCTGGTGCTGCCTGAACTGGCCAGCGCGGATGTTGAAGCTGTGGCCGAAGTGGTTGCGGTAAGCATGGGGTTTGCCTTTTGAAAAAATTATTGACCCATCTGCAGCGTTTTGAGCAGCAGCGTTTTGGCAGTGTTCATCACTTCCACGTTGTTCTGGTAGGAGCGCGAGGCCGAAATCATGTTGACCATTTCTTCCACCGGATTGACGTTGGAGTAGTTCACGTAGCCCTCTGCGTCCGCCGACGGGTGGTTGGGGTTGTGCACCCGCTTGAACGGTTCGTTGCTCTCGGTGATGGCGTTGACCTTGACACCGGCGGTGGCCTCGGAGCCCATGGGTACCGTTTGAAACACCACTTGGCGGGCTTTGTAGCCCTGTCCGTCGGGGCCGGCCACGGCATCGGCATTGGCCAGGTTGCTGGCCACCACGTTGAGCCGCTGTGACTGGGCGCTGACAGCGCTGCCCGAGACGTTGAAGATGGAAAGCATGGACATGAGCGTGCTCCGAAGTGCCTGGGCTTATTGCCCCTGAATGGCACTCAAAATGGTTTTGGACTGGCCGTTGATAAAGCGCAGCGTGGATTCATAGCGCACCGAGTTGTCGACAAAACTGGCGCGTTCACGATCCAGGTCAACACTGTTGCCATCGACGCTGGGCTGGCTTTGCACCGCATAGCCCAGCGTGGTTCCACTGAGTTCACTGGCGTGCAGACCAGCAAGCGGAAGATGCTTCGGGTTGGTTGCCGCTGCGCCGTTGCCCGTGCTGCTTTGCAGCTGGAGTTTGGTGAATTCGCCGCCCGAGGAACCGGTCAGTTGCGACAAGGCTTCTTTGAAGTTGAGGTCGCGGGCCACATAGCCGGGCGTGTCGGCGTTGGCAATGTTGCTGGCAATGATGCGTTGGCGTTCGGCACGCAGCACCAAAGCTTTGGCATGAATATCCAAACCGCTGGTCATTTGAGCAAACATGCAACACCTCAACTTTCTTGAATCGGGCCACCCAACCTGGATGGGGTGAACCGTCTAGTAGATGATTATGAAAATGCTGCCGATTTTCTAAACCGGAAATAAAGGGACAAACCGGGTTTACTTTGCCGGCTTTGGCGGCCACAGCTTGTCTACAGTGAATCCCGTTATGGGAAACCGCATGTCTTCACAATTTAAACGCATGGCACAACGCTTGTCCATGGTCATTCAGGCTGGGCTGCTGTTGCTGGTGGGCGGGGTCGGCGTGAGTGCGCTGGCGCAGTCCGCCGCCCCCGGTGATGGCTTCAACACTGCGGGGCTCTATGTCCGCGCGCAGCTGTGGCTTGACCAGAACCTGGCCCAAAGCAACCCGGCGCTGCCCTTGCGCATGGAAGTGATGGTGGGGGAACTTGACCGGCGCTTGCGCCTGGCAGCGTGTGACCAGGTTGAGCCTTTTATCCCGGCCGGTACGCGGTTATGGGGTAAAACCCGGCTGGGCTTGCGCTGCGTTCAAGGGCGCAGCAAGTGGACGGTTTTTTTGCCGATCACGGTCAAGGCGGTGGGGCCAGCCTGGGTGATCAAAGGCAGCGTGCCGCAAGGCGCGGTGCTGACCGAAGCCGATGCGATGCAGGTGGCGGTGGACTGGGCTGAACAAACCAGCCCGGTTGTCGCCAATCAGACCGATTGGGTCGGGCAAACGGCGCTGCGCAACTTGTCCACTGGTCAGACGTTGCGTCAGGACATGCTTAAAGCCACCCAGGTGTTCCAGGCCGGGGCCCAGGTCAAAGTGCTGGCACAGGGTGGCGGGTTTGAAATTGCCACCAGTGCCCAGGCGTTGTCAGCCGGTGTGGTGGGCCAGCAGGCCAAGGTGCGCATGGATAACGGGCGCATCCTGTCCGGGCAAGTGCTGGACAACCGTACAGTGAGGCTGGCACTGTGAAATTACTGAAGTTTTTTCAAATAGGGGTAAAGTCTGGCCAGTTTTTGCCGAAAGTGATCCTACGAGGCTACATCAATCGTAGTTTTGGAGCACACCATGAAGATCAACCAGCCACCCGACATTCCTGTTGCCGTCAGCAGCCACGCTGCCGCATTGGCCGCCAAAACCGGACCAGCGGCGAGCACCCTGGCCAAATCCAGCGCCAGCAAAAGCACGCAGTCTGCCGGTGTGGCCGTGTCGGTGTCTTCTTTGGCGCGTGCGCTGGAAGCTTCCAACCGGGGCGAAATCCCCGATGTGGACAGCGCCAAGGTGGAGGCAGTACGCAGCGCCATCGCGCAAGGTACTTATGTGGTCAACCCGGAAGCGATTGCCGACAAATTGCTCTCCAACGCCCAGGAAATGCTGACGCGCAGCCGCGGCTAAGTCGCTTTTTTCTGGTTTTTTGAGGAAAAACCATGAATCCCGAAACGCTTGATAGCCAGTTGAGTCAATTTGAAGCTCAACTGGCTTTGTTGTCTGAAGCCTTGGTTGGTCAGGATGTTGCGGCCCTGGTGGGGGAGGCTACCCGTGTGCAGTCGATGGCGGTGTGCTTGTCAAAACTCGTGCCGTCGTGCTTGGCCGGTTCGGGCCACAACCCATTGATGGTGCGACGGGTGCAGCAGCTGCAAGCCCGGCTTGCGTCCACACTGGAGGGGCTGTTGCGGCAACGGGTCCAGGTGGATCGGGCTTTGGCGGCTTTGGTGCCGGCCTCGCAAAACAGCACTTATTTACCCCAGACTGGCGCTTATGGCCGCCAGACCTACGCGAGCGCTGGTCGCCAAAGCGGCGAATTCAGAGCCTTGACGGCGTAAACATCCAGCGAAAGGCCCGGTGTGCAGGCCGGGCGTTGAAGATACCTTCAGTGACCACGCATTTTGGCGCGCAACCGGGCGATGGACTGGCTGTGCAGTTGGCACACGCGCGACTCGGTGACTGCAAGCACGGCGGCAATTTCTTTCAGGTTCATGTCCTGCTCGTAATACATGCTCATGATGAACTGTTCGCGCTCGGGCAAGTTTTTGATAGCCGCCACCAGGGCTTGGCGTAAGCGCTGGTCGCGCAGCACATGCAGGGGGTCGGCATCGGCATCGCCCAGGTGTCGATCCAGAAAACTGTCTTCATCTTCGGCATGGCGGTTCATGTCTTCCAGGTAAACCAACTGGGTGCCGCGAACCTTCCCCAGCAGGCTTTGGTAGTCTGCCAGGCTCATGCCCAGGTCTTGGGCAATCTCGCTCTCATGCGGGCTGCGTCCGAGCTGGTGTTCCAGTCGGCGCATGGCTTCTTCAATGTCTTTCTGGCTCTTGCGCACGCCGCGTGAGACCCAATCGTTTTCACGCAGTTCATCCAGCATGGCTCCGCGGATGCGCTGGGTAGCAAAGGTTTCAAATTGCACGCCTTGTGTGGCCTCAAAGCGGGACAAGGCTTCAGACAAACCCATCAACCCGACTTGAATCAGGTCATCCACCTGCACATTGGCTGGCAACTTGGCCATCATGTGGTGCGCCAGTTTGCGTACCAGTGGCTGGTATTGGCGAATCAGGGCGTTGCGATCAAGCTGACCCTTGGCGGTGTACATCAATGCGTCCTCTGTAAGGGTTGGCGTTCCAAAAATACGGCACTTTCGAGCAGTTGCAGCGCCAGCCGATCAATCTCCTCGCGGCAGGCATCGCCTGTGGCGGAAGTCGATACGGTGATGGGCTTGACTGTAAGCCCAAGAAACGACTCGGCGCAATGCTGCAAATTTTCGGCAGGGCCGGTGTGCGCGCAGGCCGGATCTTGTGCCAGCGCAATGTTGGCCACGGTGGGCTGCAACTGGGCCTCCAGCAGCAGTTGTTTCATGGCCTGGTAAGCGGTGAAGGACGAGGTTTTATGCGGTGTGAGTACCAAAAGTGGCGTTAAACCACTGCCCTTGCACAAATGGCTGAGGGTGTCGGCCGGGGAATACAGCACCACGGCGGCAAATTTTTGAAATAAATGGCCGACGCTGTTCGAGTTGAATCCAATGCTGGTGAGTTGTTTAAACCCGAGCGCCGCAGGCAACACCGACCAGGCCACTTGTTCCGGGTCGTCCAGTGGGCCTGTGGCATCGTTGAGCCACTGCAGCAGGCCGGGGTTAGACCCCGATTCGCGTGCATGACCGTCCAGCACCATCACTGGCAGACCCAGGTCGACCCAAGTGGCGCACAGGCTCCAGAGCAGGGGCAACTCGCCTTGCTGGTTGCCGTGGCTGGCCAGCGCCATCAGTCTGGGGTGCATTTCTGGGGCCAAGCGCTGTAAACCAGCAGCCTGGTTGATGCCGGTTTCAAGCATGAAGTGAGCCCAATTGCATGGGGGTACTGTCGGTAAAAATGAAGCCCAGGTCAGAGGCCTTGGGGTCAAAAGCCGACTTGTTGGGCGCGCGCATGGACAAGGCCACCAGTTTGGTAGCATCGGCGCGTTCCCAGTCCTCGGGCACTTTTTGACCCATGGTGACACCGCGCAACAGCAACTGATGGCGGATCACCGCATCCAGAGCCGGCCCCACTTTGGCGGCCTCATCGACCTTGGACAGGATGGCCTGCTGCACCGCACCGGTCTTGAAAGAAGTCACCACGTCATCGAGCGTGTCGCCATGACCCCCGGCATTAAGCACCAGTAAACGGTTGACACCCGCCAAGTCCAGCACGTCGAGCATGTCGCGCTTGCGCGGGTCGTTCGGGGCAATGCCGGTGGTATCAATCAGCACCATTTTTTTGGCTGACAACAGCCCCAGCAGGTCTTGCAGGGCGGCCCGGTCATGCGCCAGATGGGCTACCACGCCCAGCATGCGTCCATAGGTGCGCAATTGTTCGTGCGCCCCGACACGGTACGTGT
>JAVHPS010000149.1:0-2101 GCA_036170715.1 Rhodoferax sp.
GCGGCATCAACACCCACCGCGGCGCGGTGTTTGGCTTGGGGTTGTTGTGTGCCAGCGCGGGACAGGTTCGCGCACAAGGTTTACCCCTCACCCCCCGTCACCTGCGCGCCGTACTGCTGGCCACTTGGGGGCAAGCGCTGGCTGACCGCACTGCGGTGGCCAGCGCCCAAGCCCCCTGCTCACATGGCCAAACCGTGGCTCGCCGCTATGGTTTGCGCAGCGCAGGCGCAGAGGCGGCGCTGGGGTTTCCGTGCTTGTTTGATGTTACTTGGCCAAGCTTGCAACACGCGCTGGCAGCAGGCTTGGGCGCGCGAGCAGCCAGGGTGCACGCCTTGTTTGCCACCATCGCTGCGCTGGACGACACCAACCTGGTGCACCGCGGCGGCATGCCAGGCTTGCGCTTGGCACAGGGTTTGGCGCAACAGTTTCTGGCTGCGGGCGGCGTGTTTCAAACCCACTGGGTCAACCATGCGCGCAGCGTGCACGCTACCTTGGTGCAGCACCGACTGTCACCTGGCGGCGCTGCCGACGTGCTGGTCAGCGCCTGCTGGATGCAGTCGATGTGTCAACCGGCCCCGCTGCTGCGTGCGCACAGTGATCAGGCTTGCCCTGACACAGAGAAGTGGCCCTGTCGGGCCTGATCCGGTGAGCTACGCCCTCCTGTTTTCCGGTCAAGCCAGCCAGCACCCCGACATGCTGCCCTGGCTGGAAGCCGAGCCAGCCTGCAGCCACGCGCTGGCGTTGATGGCAACGCATCTGGGTACGCACTGGCGCGAGCAACTGCAAGAGCCAAGCACCCGCGCCAACAATGCCTTTGCCCAGGTCCTGATCACCGCCACTGCCTTGGCGGCTTGGTCGGTACTTAACCAACACGTGCAGAAAAAACCGGCCGTGGTAGCCGGCTACAGCGTCGGTGAGCTGGCGGCATTTGGCTGTGCCGGAGTGCTTACCACGCCCGAAGCCATCGACCTCGCGGCCCTGCGCGCCAAACTGATGAACCAGGCCGTGGTCGGGCAAGACACCGGACTGCTGTCTGTAACCGGCTTGGCTGAAGGTGACGTTTTTAGTGCCTGCGAGCGGCTCAAGTTGGAATGTGCCATCCGTATTGGCCCACAACACAACCTGTTTGCGGGCACAGATGTTGATTTGAAAGATGCCTTGGCACTGCTCACCAGCCTGGGTGCTCATGCCACAAGGCTTGACATTGGCGTGGCATCGCACTCGTCTTGGATGGCACCCGCCGCAACAGCATTGGCCAAGGCTTTGGACACCCTGACGTTTGCGTCGCCCCAATGCCCGGTGGTGCTGAACGCAACGGGCGAACTCAGCCGCCGGCCCGCCCAGATGCGCCAGGCCTTGAGCCAACAACTGGCCTGCACCGTGCAATGGTCGTCGGTGATGGACGCGGTGGCCGAGCGACAAGTGGGCTGTGTACTGGAAGTGGGCGGGGGCTCGGCCTTGAGCCGGATGTGGAACGAGCGTCACCCGCTTATTCCGGCGCGCGCGCTGGATGACTTTAACCAGCCGCAAGGAGCCGCTGACTGGCTTCAAAAAACCAGTGCAAACAACATGTGAATCGTCTGGCGCAGATGCCTGACATGTCATTCAAGATGCTGACGTTTTTTACAAGCTATTTCTGGCTCTATCCCTTATATAATAAGGACAAATAGCTATAAAAACAATATCAAACCCCAAGCCGCTTGCAAATCTCCAGCACCGCCGCACTCTGGTTCATGCTGTAGAAGTGCAGGCCCGGTGCGCCACCGGCGCGCAGCTGTTCACACAAGTCCGTCACCACGTCCAAGCCAAAGGCTTTGATGGATGCGGTGTCGTCACCAAACGCTTGCAGCCGCAGCCGGATCCAGCGCGGGATTTCTGCGCCACAGGTGTCACTGAAACGCATCAGTTGCGAGGAACTGGCAATTGGCATGATGCCCGGCACCACGGGCACGCGCACACCGTGTGCATCGGCCTCTTCGACAAAGCGGAAGTACGCGTCGGGGTTGTAAAAGTATTGTGTGATGGCCGAATCCGCCCCGGCCTGCACCTTGGCAGCGAAGGCTTGCACATCGCTCTCGGGTGACTTGGCTTGCGGGTGCAT
>JAVHPS010000150.1:0-2098 GCA_036170715.1 Rhodoferax sp.
GACAGGAATGGCAGTCGCTGTCCACACTCGGGTTGCAGTTGCCGTTTCAGCGCACCCAGGTCACGGGTCAGTGGCGCTTTGAAACGCTGCAAGCCCCCGCTGCACTGCAAGGTGCTGCAGCGCAGCCTGTGGGGCGGGCTTTTCTGGCCGCCACCTATGCGGTCAAATGGTCGGTGAACGAGCGCACCGCACCGCTGGTGTTTTGTGTGCTGGAGGATCAGGCCGGGTTTGACCAGGAGTTAAAAACTTTTGCCTACACGTTGTGGTTGTGGCTGGGCGGCGCGGGTGTGTTACTGCTGTTGACGCAGACCTTGTTGTTGCGCTGGGGTTTGTCCCCCCTGGCCCAAGTGGCGCAGGAGGTGGCTGACGTGGAAGCGGGCGTAAAAAATCGCTTAGAAGGGCATTACCCGAAAGAAATTGCGGGCCTGAGCGACAACCTCAACACCCTGATGGCGCAGGAACGGGCGCGACAAACACGCTACAAAGAAGCCTTGGACGACTTGGCGCACAGCCTGAAAACCCCTTTGGCGGTGATGCGTGCCACGCTCGACCAACCCGCTGAGCTGCCGGCCATGGTGGCGCAACAAGTGGCACGCATGGATGACATTGTGGTGCACCAGCTTGGGCGTGCCGCAGCCAGCGGTGCAGCCCGTTTTGCGCCGCCCTTGGCCTTGGCCCCGGTGTTGAACCGCATTCGGGCCACGCTGGCCAAGGTCTATGCCGACAAAGCCCTGACGTTCACCCTGGAATGCCCCGCCGACCTGGCCTGGCGCATGGACCAAGGCGATGCGTTTGAACTGCTGGGCAATGTGCTGGACAACGCCGCCAAATGGGCCCGGCAGCAGGTAGGAGCCCGCTGCTGGCTCGACGGTAAGCGGCTGTGTTTGCAGGTGACTGATGATGGCCCTGGGTTTGCCGACACCCAGGCGGCCTTGCAGCGCCGCGTTCGTCTGGATGAGAGCGTGCCCGGCCACGGTATTGGCTTGACCGTGGTCAGCAACCTGGTGGCCAGCTACCAGGGCACACTGCACTTGTCACGCGCACCTTCGGGGGGAGCGCAGGTGGATGTGGTGCTGGGAGACGGTTGACGAATCAGAACGGTGCGTCGCTGAGGTTTTGGGGTTGAGCCAATGTGACCACGGTCTCACGCACCGCTGCCTTGTCGCTGGCGCTGGCAAACTTGCTGTATTTGCCCAGCAGCGCCACCATTTGGCCATAAATGCGCGGGTTGGCGGCCATGCACTCGCGTTGCTCCAAAAAGTTGGCATCGCCAGAGAAATTGCCCACCAGACCACCAGCCTCGGTGATCAGCAGCGAGCCTGCGGCCACGTCCCAAGGTTGCAGGCCCAGTTCAAAAAAGCCATCGGTAAAGCCCGCCGCTACATAGGCCAAATCCAGGGCTGCAGCACCCGGGCGGCGCAGACCCGCAGTGCGCGCCATCATGTCGCCCATCAGGCGCAGGTAGGTGTTGATGTCGTCATCTTTCCGATACGGGAAGCCAGTGGAGATCAGGCATTCTTGCAGCCGCGTGCGCTTGGCCACGCGAATGCGGCGGTTGTTCATGTACGCGCCGCGCCCTTTGGTGGCGGTGAACAGGTCGTTGCGGCTGGGGTCGTAAATGACGGCTTGCTCAACCTTGCCCTTGACCGCCAGCGCAATGCTGACGCAGTAAATGGGCAGGCCGTGAATGAAATTGGTGGTGCCGTCCAGCGGGTCAATGATCCAGACATAGTCCGAGTCTTGCGCACCGTGCTCACGGCCCGATTCTTCGGCCCAGATGGCGTGGCCAGGGTAGGCTCCCAGCAGGGTTTCAATGATGAGTGCTTCAGAGGCTTGATCAACTTCAGTGACAAAGTCGTTGACCTGTTTTTGCGACACGCGTACTGATTCAACGTCCAGCGCAGCGCGGTTGATGATGGCACCGGCAGCGCGGGCGGCCTTCACGGCCACATTGATCATGGGGTGCAAGTTGGATGTTGTCATGGATTGTGTAATGAGGATGAACGGACAGGCTGCAAGGCGATGCGGGCAGCGACAATAGCCTGATTTTAAGCTGTACCGCCATGAAGACCCGATTCATCCTGATCAACACCAGCCA
>JAVHPS010000151.1:0-6890 GCA_036170715.1 Rhodoferax sp.
ACCGGCAACGACGACTTTGACGTGGCCAAGCTGCGCTACCACCGCATCATCATCATGACCGATGCCGACGTGGACGGCGCGCACATTCGTACCCTGCTGCTCACTTTCTTCTACCGCCAGATGCCCGAGCTGGTGGAGCGTGGCCACATCTACATTGCGCAGCCGCCGCTGTACAAGGTCAAGGCCGGGCGCGAAGAGCTGTATTTGCAAGGCCCCACCGACCTGGACAACTTTTTAACCCGCGTGGCTCTGGTCAACGCCAGCGTCCACACCGGCGGTGACAACGCCAGCGTCTTGACCGGTGAAGTCTTGGCCGATCTGGCACGAAAACACCAGCACGCCCAAGCCATCATTGCCAGGCTTGCTCACTTTTTAGATGCAACGGCGCTGCGCGCCATTGCCGACGGCGTGGCCCTGAACCTGGACACGGTGGCCGATGCAGAAGCCTCAGCCGCCGCCCTGCAAGCCTTTTTGCCCGATGCCGAAGTGGCGGGTGAATTTGATGCCCGCACCGACAAACCTATTTTGCGCATCAGTCGCCGCTTGCACGGCAACATCAAGAGCAGCGTGCTGACGCAAGATTTTGTGCATGGGGCCGACTACGCCACCTTGTCTGAAACTGCCAAAACCTTCAAGGGCTTGCTTAGCGCGGGTGCGCGCGTGACGCGCGGCGAGGGCGAGCGTCAAAAAGAACTCAAGGTCAACGATTTCCGGGAAGCCATGGCCTGGCTGCTGAGCGAGGCCGAGCGCGCCACCAGCCGCCAGCGCTACAAAGGTCTGGGTGAAATGAACCCCGAGCAGCTGTGGGAAACCACTATGGACCCCACGGTGCGGGTGTTGCTGCGGGTGCAAATTGACGATGCCATTGAAGCCGACAAGGTGTTCACCATGCTGATGGGTGACGAGGTCGAGCCCCGGCGCGAGTTCATTGAAACCAATGCGCTCCAGGCCGGCAACATTGATATTTAGTGTTTTAAGCTTCTAGCCCTTATTATTAAAGGGCTTGGTGCTACTATTAATATAGTAATTGAGGTACCATGGCCGACAAGAAACCGTTTGAAGTGGCACGTGAAACGCTCAAGCAGCTGACCGCCCGCAAGCTCGCACCAACACCGCTGAACTACCAGCGCATCTACAACGAGCTGGCCGAACTGCCCAACGAACCTGCGTTTCCGGCCGAGCGCCTGCGCGACATTGCCCTGGCCTTGCCGACCAAAACACCCGGCCAGCAAAAACAGCGCGGTCTGCTGGAGTCGGCCATTAACCAGCTCAACTGGGAAGGGGTCAAAAACGCCTTGATGGCCTACGGCGGCTTCAGTCCGCCGCCCGCCGCCACGCCGGGCATCGGCATGCCCTTGGTGGACGATGTGCCTGCTACCGCGGCCAAGCCGGTGCTGGCATCCCCACCAGAGCGTGCATCGGCCGCCAGCGCCCCGGCTCTGACGGCTGATTTTTTTGCCCAGATTGCCCGCTTGATCGAGTACGCGCAACCGGCACTGGGGCAGGACGACGAGCGCTTTACCGAGCAAACCGGATTGCTGGTCAAGGCACTGCGCCAACCCGACGCGAATGCGGTGGAGGTCAAACAACTGCTGGTCGGTTACAGCCACCGCTTGTCGTTTGCGGCCGAAGACCAGGCCGAGATCAAGGCTATGCTGCTCAAGCTACTGCACCTGATCATCGAAAACATCAGCCACCTGAGCGTGGACGATGCCTGGCTCAAGGGTCAAGCCGATGCCTTGATGGCGGTGTGTGTGCCGCCCTTGAGCCTGCGCCAGCTCGACGAGGTAGAGCAACGGCTGAAAGACGTGATCTTCAAGCAAAGTGAATCCAAGGCACGGGTGCTGCAAGCGCAAGAAGAAATGCGCCAGATGCTGGCCACCTTCATTGAGCGCCTAGCCGCCATGACCGAGTCCACCAGTGGTTTCCACGGCCAGATGGAGACCAGCGCGCGCCTGATCGAACAGGCTAAAACGCTTGAAGAAATCGCCCCCGTGCTCAAAGAAGTGGTGGCTGCCACGCGCCACATGGCACAAGACAGCTTGGCCGCGCGTGACAGTTTGCAAGGCATGCAGCATAAGGTGCAAGCCACTGAGGTAGAAATTGCCAAGCTGCACCAGGAGCTTGACCGGGTCAGCGCCCAAGCGCGGCACGACCCGCTCACCGGCGCACTCAACCGCCAGGGGCTGGACGAGGCGGTCAACCGCGAGGTCGCCAAGGTCAAACGCACCGATGCACCGCTGTGCATGGCACTGCTGGACATTGACAACTTCAAAAAACTCAATGACACCCTGGGGCACGCCACCGGCGACACCGCCTTGGCCCACCTGGCTCAGGTCACGCGCGAGGTGATGCGCCCGCAAGACACGCTGGCGCGCTACGGTGGTGAAGAATTTGTGCTGTTATTGCCCGACACCCCGTTAGACAAAGGCATTGAAGCCATGACGCGTCTGCAACGTGAGCTGACCAAACGCTTTTTCATGGCCGGTACCGAGAAAGTGTTGATCACCTTCAGCGCCGGTGTGGCGCAACTGGTGGCCACCGAATCGGGGGCTGATGCCATCAAGCGCGCCGACCATGCCATGTACCTGGCCAAACGGGCTGGCAAAAATCGCGTGTTGGGTGCTTGAAACAAGGGCACACCATGACCTATTTGCTGCTTGGATTGGCCCTGTTTCTGGGGGTGCATTCGGTGCGCGTGGTGGCCGATGGCTGGCGCACCCGTTGCCGCAACGCCTGGGGTGTGCCGGTTTGGCGCGCGCTCTACGCGCTGTTGTCGCTGCTGGGCTTGGCGCTGATCATCTGGGGCTTTGGCCTGGTGCGCCAGGAACCGGTGCAACTCTGGAGCCCGCCGCGCGGCTTGCGCCACGCCGCATCGCTGCTGACTTTTTTGGCCTTTGTGCTGTTGGCTGCAGCGTATGTACCCGGTAACCAGATCAAGGCCCGCTTGCATCACCCGATGGTGGCCGCGGTCAAGCTCTGGGCTTTTGCGCATTTGCTGGCCAACGGCAATGTCGGCCACGTGCTGCTGTTTGGTTCTTTTTTGATCTGGGCGGTCGTCAACTTTGTGGCGGCACGGCGGCGGGATCGACGCGACCACACGCACTACCCTGCGGGTCAAAGCGGTGCTACCGGTATCACGGTGGCCATTGGCCTGGCGTTGTGGCTGGCTTTTACCTTGTGGCTACACGGTTTGTTGATTGGCGTGCGCCCGTTTGGTTGAGGCCCATCTATTTGATGTTCATGAGCCACTGGATCATGTACTTGGCCACAAAGCCGACCATGCCAAAGGCCAGGCCCAACATCATGACAAAAAACCCGAACTTGCCCGCCTTGGATTCCCAGGCCAGTTGGCCAATGATGAACAACATGTAGAGCATCAGGCCACCCACACCAAAGGTCATGCCAAAGGCGGAGATTTGTTCTTCAGAATAACCAAACATGGGCGTTGCGCTTTCTGCACGGACGTTTAAATCAAAAAAAGACCACAAGTCGCCTTGCGGTCTTTCAAGTGTAAGGTTTGACCCATTGACCCTGCACCAACAGGGCGTTGGTCAACCTGGTGTTCAGCCCTTGGGTTGCATCATGCCTTTGCCAGCATGCGCGCCGTGACCCGGGCGTTGACCCATCATGTCGTGGGCATCAAAGACTTTTTGTTGCTCGGGGGTCAATACGGCGTAAAACGCCTTGGTGGCTTCGGCACGCTGGTCCATCGCAGCGGTCATCTCACCCATGTGCTGGGCACGCAGTGCCTTCATCTTGTCGATGCGCTCCGGCGTGGTGAGCTTGGCCATGTCGGTCATCATGGCTTGCTGGTCCATCTTGCCTGCAGGTGCTTTGTGGGCCGCCACAAAACTGGTCCAGGCCGATTCTTGTGCCGCGGTGATTTTCAGCTGCGCCTTGAGTGCGGCAGCACGCTTGTCTTGCATGGCTTGCATCTTGGCCGGATCCATGTGACCCGCACCACCGTGGTTCATACCCTGGCCTTGCATGTCGCCCATCCGGTCACACTGCGCGCCACCCAGGGGCGACTGCGAATAAGCCAGGCCAGCGGCCAACAACAAACCCGCCACCAGAGAGATTTTCAAATTGGTTTTCATAGCCCAAGTCCTTTCAGTTAAGGCCAACGACCAGAAGTGGTGTCGGCTTGGGTAGAAGTGTGCTTGGCGCGTGTATCGGGTCGATGTGTCTGGGTCAAAGCTTTGTAAAGTTTGCCCCCTATGGGTTCAGGTGCAGCGCCAATTTGATGGGATGATTGGCGCTTTCATCCCTGCATTTGATCGCAAAGGTTTTCCGTGTTCAAGAACGTCATCATGTACCGCATCGCACCCGGTTGGGGCAGCACCGCCGCCGAAGTTGAAACCTGTCTGCAAGACACCCATTTTGTGGAATGCGGGGCCAGTCAGGAAAAATCACTGGGCTGGATTGAGCCCCGCGGTGAAGCGCACGGGCCGCTGCTGGAGGTGGTGGCAGGGCAATGGATTTTGAAGCTAATGACCGAAACCCGTGCCCTGCCGGCCTCGGTGGTGAACCGTAAAACGCAAGAACGGGTGGCGCAGATTGAAGCCAGCACCGGGCGCAAACCCGGCAAAAAAGAAACCCGCGACCTAAAAGACGACATCCGCCTGGCGCTGTTGCCGATGGCGTTTACCAAGCAGTCCAGCACCCTGGTGTGGATCGACCGCGAAGCCCGCTTGCTGGTGATGGATGCGGGCAGCCAGGCGCGTGCCGATGAGCTGGTTACCCTGCTGGTGCAAAGCCTGCCGGGCTTGGCACTGGCGTTGGTCAACACCCAAACGTCACCCAGCGCGGCCATGGCCGAGTGGCTGGTGAGCATGGAGGCACCGCAAGGTTTCAGCGTCGACCGTGAGTGTGAACTCAAGGCCGCCGATGAATCCAAAGCCGTGGTGCGCTATGCCCGCCACCGACTGGACACCGACGAGGTCAAACAACACATTGAAGGCGGCAAAATGCCCACCCGCCTGGCCCTGACCTGGAACGACCGGCTGTCGTTTGTGTTGACCGAAGGCTTGCAATTGAAAAAACTGGCGTTTCTGGACGTGGTATTTGAAGGCGCCAGCAGCAACAAGAACGATGATTTTGATGCCGACGTGGCGCTCTCCACCGGCGAGCTGCAGCAGGCCTTACCCGCCTTGCTGGAAACACTGGGCGGCGAAATGCCCAGCCCCTGATTTTTATAACAGATTAGCCTCTAGCCCTTGTATATAAAAGACATTATGCTATAATATAGATAGCGTAATGCGTTTGTATTTAAACCCGCAGCAGGGTCGGGTACGTTCAGGCCACAGGTGTCATATCGTCCCAGGCGGCCAGCGCCTCGGCCACCAGCATCAGGCCGGGGCCACCGCCCATGTAGACGCACACGCCCAGGGCTTCTTCCAGCTCGGCGCGGGTGCAACCCAGACGGTGCAGCGCCTTGACGTGAAACGCAATGCAGCCGCCACAATGCTGGGTGATACCAATGGCCAGCGCGATCATCTCTTTGTGCTTGGCACTGACCGCGCCTTCGGCCATGGCGGCCTTGGCCATCTGGCCAAAGCCCTGCATGGTCTCGGCTTGCGACTTGCGGTAGGGGCCGAGCTTGTCGTTGATGGATTTCATCAACCCGATTGAATCAAAATTGCTCATGCGTTGCTCCAAAAAAATCAACCAAATTTGGCAAACAGCTTGCTGTACGGACCTTTAAGTTTGCCGATAGCTTCTTTCGTGGCGGCTGCGTCCTGGTTCAGCAACGCGGCCTCGACGTTGCCAACTGACTGCTCAACTGCTTTCAACAAGCCGCTGAATTCGGCATTTTGCTTGAGCGCGGCCGGGGCTTGCACACCCAGCTGCTTGGCCAAATAGCTCAGTGCACCCGTCTGTGCGGTCAGCAGCAACATGCCTTTGGGTTGCGCCAGGGTGTCAGCGCCGTGGATCAGCACCACTTCCATCTGGCTGTGGTACGCGTTCATGTGGTCGCTGAACACCACCACGTTGTTGCGCAGGCGCATGTCAGCGGTCACATCGCGCACGCGTTCCAGCGTGTTGTGCGCTGTGGTGAGTTGTCCTGCAGCCACCTCTTTTTGTGCTTGCTCATAGACCGCTGCGACTTCGGCCACAGATGCCACAAAAGCCGGGTCGCGATCGTACGGTGCGGCGGGCGTGGTGGCAAATTGCGTGTTCAGCTTGGCCCATGCCTGCTGGGCCTGCGTCAAAGCCTGTTGCGCTTCGGCCTGGACCTTGCTATTGGTCTTATACAGCGCCATACGGTAAGGGCCATTGGCAGCTTGCATGAGGTCGGTCACCGGATCGGCGGCATGCGCCATGCCCGCGAAAGCCAGCGACATAGCCAGTCCCAGCGCTTTGAGTGAGGTACGGATGTTTGTTGTCATGATGAGTGAACCTGTAGGTAGTTGAAAGAGTCTTCAGTTTCAGCGCGGCAGGTGAAGTTGGCATCAAGATGCTGTAAAGATAGATGTTGTGTGACTTACGTCACTCAACCAGACCGAAACAACCCTCACATGCATGCACGCATGCAGCGCATTCAATTGCACCTAAATTTACACAAATTTGGCTTTTAGCCCTTATAAAATAAGCAATAAACGCTATTTATTTGATAGCAAACTGCATGGTGTCCTACGCACGGCTGGACTTCGAGTTCAGTGCGGTTGGGGCGATGGCAATGGCCGGTTGCCGCTGACCGTGGTCAGGCCCAGGCCTTCCCAGTCCAGCAAGCCACCGCGGTAATAGAAAATCTTGGCCACCGGGTAGCCCATGCGCACCATGCTCTTAATGCCTGCAGGGCTTTGCACACACATCGGGCCATAGTCAAACGCCACCATCTTCACGGCCTGGCTGCAGTCCCAGGCTTTGCTGGGCACGCGTTGGCA
>JAVHPS010000151.1:6990-10315 GCA_036170715.1 Rhodoferax sp.
TCGTCTGCCGCCCACACGGGTAAGGCTTGAACCCAGGCCACCAGCAGGCTCGTCAGAGCCAGTGTGCGCACGACTCCTCGAATGTGCATGAGATGCCCTTCAATCAAAAAAATCCGCTGCCACCAACCAAGGGCGACTGAACGACAAGGCTGGATGAAGACGCTCAGCAACCGGCCGTCTTCTTGAATGACTTGCTGGTGTTTTTGCCGTCTTTCTCGAACCGGGCGCGAATTTCGTCACCGGGTTGAATACGCTTGTCCTTGAACTTGTCCAGCGTCAGGTCGTCGGTGATGGTGATGCTCACCGGCTCACCGGTTTTGCCGTCCTTGAGCACGGCTACGGCCGATTTGCCGTCCGCGGCCAGTGTGATCTTGGTCACCGGGCCGACCATCTTGCCTTCGTCGGCCAAGGCGTTGATGCTGAACGTGGCACCAGACAAGCCAAGTACCGCCACGGCAACCAGGGTTGAGAGTTTGGTTTTCATGAAAAGACTCCTGTTGACAATTAAAAAGTGAATCAGAACTTGACTTCAAACATGGCGTAGATGTTGTTGGCACTCTCCAGCGGCGTGGTGCTCATCATGTTGCCGTTGACAGCGCCAATGGCCACGGGCGCGCCCACCCAGTTGTTGCTGCCGGTGTAGTCAAATTTGTAGTGCTGTACGCCGACACGGAAGAAGGCTTTGCTGGCCAGGGACGAGATCGGTTGGCGATCGAGCTCCTGAATCCAGTAGGCCTCCAGCACGTCACCCCGAGTGCCTACCTTGGCCGTCCACATGTCATCCGCCGCAGGGGCAAAGGTGATCCAGTCCTTGGAGCCATGGTTCCATTCAAGGCCAAACTTGGACTTGGACGGCAAGTCGTAGCGCATGCCCAAGGCAAACGCGGTGCCGGTCTTGCTGGTGGGCGCTTCGGGGGCAAAGAACGCACCGGTCATCAGGCCTTGAAAGCCAAACTGTGCCGACACGTTGTTGTTGGGATGGGTGACGCTCATCGCCACATCGCCAAATAACTGCAAAGTACCTGAGCCGACGTGCTTGTGGGTGGTCATGAAACCCGCACCCAGCCAGTCGATGTCACCCAGATTGGTTTTGGCCACCGTGTCACCAAAATAGGTAGCACGCATGGTGGGCGCATCAAAAATGTTCATGCCACGGTTCCACTGCAACCAGACGCGAAGTGGATCGGTGTCGATGGGCACCAGCGCAAGACCCACCATATCGGTGTCTTTGAGCGAATTGCCCAGGCTATCGCTGTAACCGGTTTCCAGGCCACGGCCATAGCAAAACTTGGCGTAAGCACCGGGCAGCGCGTCAATCTCTGGCGCGTAGCCCAGGGTGACACCGTCAAACGCATAGTCCACCAACAGCGCCGGCGTACCCCCGTTGCCTGGTCGCACTGCGGTGTTGTTGCGCAGGTTACTGGGCGCGCCACCGGTGGAAGGCCGCCGCCCAATCGAGAACCACATCTCCTGGTCGGCAATGTTGCTCCAGGTGGCATAAACCCGATCCACGTTGAGGTAACTGGTGGAGGGCACATGACCCAGCGTGCCGTCAAATACGCCTACACGGTCGGCAAAAAACGGGGCGCTGCCAGCATTGATAACCGCCCCATCATTCTGCGATCCAAACACCTTGTACATGTCCAGCTTGGCCGTGACACTGACATCCTGCGTGGCCTTGGCGTTCAAATCCAGCTCAAAACGGTTACTGAAAAGGCTGGTATTTTTGGGTTGGTAGGCGGGAACAAATGCAGATTTGTCAGTGGCTGTGGTGGTCGCAAAGCCTGCTAGCCCATTCAGCAGGGTCGAATTTGCAGCCAGAAAAGCGTTTGCACCCTCAACGGTTTTGACATTGTTCATGCCTCTTGCAAACGTCATCAGTCCGGTCAGCTGGACACCGTTGGCCACCGTCGGGTTGGCAAAAAAAGTAGCTTGCAAAGCACTTTGTGCATTGGTGAAAAGTTGATTCACATCGGTGAAGGTCTTGCTCTGGCCTTCCAGATAGTCATAGCGGAAACGGTAATCACCGCCCACGGTTAGCCAACTGCCCAACGATTTCTTTTGTAGCAGCGCCATCTGTCCTTTGAGGTCCTCCAGCGCAGCGGCATCCGGCTTTGCCGCTTCAGCACGCACCGCCTTGATCTGTTCGGCGGACTGGGTGCTCTTGGCTTCGTTGGCTTGCACCTGGCCTTTGAGGGCTTGCAGTTGCTGCGCCAGCAACTCGTTTTGTTGCGCCAGCGCCTCAATTTTTTTTAATAACTCGGCCTCTGAAGCCGTTGCCGCCATCGGCATCAACAAACCAGCAATGAGCGTTGCCAGCAGTTTTTGTTTGAACCTCTTATCCATTTTCAACCCTCCAAAACAACCGCCACTTTCTGTCTGACCGTCAAGCTTGCTTGGCTGCCGCCGTGTCTTCCTCGGAGTCTTCCCAACCCGTGATCATGGATTTCAGATGCGCTGTCACCGTGTGACCAGTGGTCGCGAGATACAAATGCGAGATCAAAAACGCCAGCATCAAAAAAGCCCCCACAGTGTGGCCGGTTGCTACCCATTTCAATTCCAGGGCGGTCAAGCCCCAGGCCGCCCAATTGGCGTAAAACAGGTACAGCCAACCCGTCACCCAGATCAATGGACTCAAAAGTGTGAGCACGCCCAAATAGGTGAGCAACTGCAACGGGTTATGTTTGTGACTCGATGTCGGTTTAAAGGGGTGCGGCTCGCCCTTGAAGATGCCGAACGAATAAAAGCGCGCCACCGCCACGATCTTTTGCGTGGTCGGGATGTATTGCCGCCACTCACCCGTGGTCAGATGCCAAAAGATGGCAAACACCCACAACCCCACCAGCGTCCAGGCGGCGATGGTGTGCAGGTTGACCGCTTTCTCAAAACCAAACATGGTGTAAGTGCCATGCACTTCAAAGCCGGTCAGCAGCATAAAGATGATCAGCGCAGCCTGGCTCCAGTGCCAGAAACGCTCGAAACCCTTGAAGAGATAAATGCGTGCCATGGTGATCTCCTTATTTGTGTTTGCGGCTGCTGAGTACGCGAATCAAACCGTGTCCCAGCACACCCAGCAGGACGAGCGCCATCACACTCCAGCCCACTTTGTCCAATCCGACCAGGTGATCGCGGCTGCGACCCGGCATGTAAACCCCATCAATTTTTTCCAGCCGACCGTTGTTGACATGGCAGTCGGCGCAACCCAACGCCTTGTCTTTAGGTGCCACCATGTGGGTGATGGGCCATGCGCTTTCGGTTTCAATGAAGTCGAGCTGGCCTGAGAACGGCAGCTTGGCGGTGGTCATGCCGGCAGCCACGGCTTTGT
>JAVHPS010000152.1:0-2092 GCA_036170715.1 Rhodoferax sp.
TTGGGGCGTGGCACGGTTTTGTCTTGCCGCTCTTCCACCAACACCTGCGCCCGCTCCTTGGCCGCCTGTTGGCCCACAGCCAGGTCTTCTTGCAGTTCACGCTGCTCACGGCGGTTTTCGATCTTGCCAAAGAGCCACCCCCCCAAGCGTTCGGCCAATTGTCCCCAGGAAAAACCAAACACCGCGGACGCACCAATGACACCCGCCACAATAGCCAGCAGACCCGAACCGGTGAAGCCCAGCCACTGCACCGCCAGTGGGCCAGCAAAATAACCCAATACGCCACCCCCATGGCCCGGCAAGCGCACTTCGTAGCTGTAAAAACGAGTCCATTCCAGCACCACGCTGGCCAGCATCAACAACGCCAGACCCAGCCAGAACTTGAGCCGTTGCCGGTTCCAGCGCACGACCGGCAGCGGCGGCGGCTGATTCGGCCCAGCAGCGCGCATGTCATGGCCACGCAACCAGCGCGCCAGCGCCGACAGCCACACCCGAAGCGCCGCAGCCACGCACCACCAGACTGAAAATCCAAATAAAAAATAACTGCCATCAGCCAGCCAGGCCCCCAACTGTCCGGCCTGGTTCAGCAGCGGCGCACCAGTGCCTGAGCTGGACCAGGCTGCATCCTGCAACGCATAGGTGGACAGGGCCACCAACCACAACGCCAACCCAGCAAAACCAGCAAACAAGGTCAACTCGGCCGCAAACCGGGCCAGGCCTGAACGCTGTGGGGCCACAGGGCCGCCTTTGGAGGAAGTCAGGGTATGAAGTAAATAGGTCATGGGTTGGAGTCGTATCAGCCAGATTTAACGCGTCAACGCACGACGCTCTACCAATTCAACCGCACCGTCTGCACGCGTTTTGATGAAGCCCTGCTCTTCAAAGTCGCGCATCACACGACTGACCATTTCACGCGATGCGCCGACCATTTTTGCAATGTCCTGGCGCGTCATTTTGTCTTTGATCAACAGCTGCCTGGGCCCGGTGGGCTGGGCCATGCCAATCAGCACTTTGGCCACACGTCCGTAGACATCCATCAACGCCAAAGAACTGATTTTTTCATCGGCTTTGCGCAAGCGCTGCGCCAGCCCCTTGATCACGGCCAGGGCCAGGGCCTGATTTTCAGACAGACAACGGTTGAAATCCTTGTGGTCCAGCACCAGCAAATCACATTGCACCTCGGCCTGAACATTGGCGGAATGGCTTTTGCCATCAATCAGGCTGATTTCACCCACATAGTCGCCAGGCCCGAGCACGTCCAGAATCACTTCACGGGCGCGGCGGTCGGTCATCACCACCCGAGCGCGGCCCGACAAAATCACGTACAGCGCGTGGCTTTTCTTGCCTTGTTCGACAATCAACTCACTGCGCCGCACCCGGCGCTTGGTCACGGCAACTGCCAATTGGGTCATTTGATGGTCTGTGAGTTCTGAAAAAACCGGAACTCTTCGCAGCAAATCATGGTTGCTCACGGCTGCCATCAGATAATCACTCCTTTGAAATTAGCCACAACTTTTGCCACCGCCATCCCCTATTTGTATAAACCGTGACTGTACACGGCCTACGCACCACTTCAGAAAGGACACCCCATGACCGATGTTAAACACGCCAAAGTTTTGATCCTTGGCTCCGGCCCTGCCGGTTACACCGCGGCCATTTACGCCGCGCGTGCCAACCTGCAGCCCCTTTTGATCACCGGCATGGCGCAAGGCGGCCAGCTCATGACCACCACCGAAGTGGACAACTGGCCCGCCGATGTGGACGGCGTGCAAGGCCCCGAGCTGATGCAACGCTTTCTGGCGCACGCCGAGCGTTTCAAGACCGAGATTGTGTTTGACCACATCAACCAGGTCGACTTTTCCAAACGCCCCTTCACCCTGACCGGTGACAGCGGCACTTACACCTGCGATGCCCTGATTCTGGCCACCGGGGCCTCGGCCAAGTACCTGGGCCTGCCCTCTGAAACCGCCTTCATGGGGCGCGGCGTGTCGGGCTGCGCCACCTGCGACGGCTTCTTTTACCGTGGCGATGTCGTCGGTGTCGTCGGCGGCGGCAACACGGCCGTGGAAGAAGCCTTGTATTTGTCCAACAT
>JAVHPS010000153.1:0-2066 GCA_036170715.1 Rhodoferax sp.
GTGAAACCAGCAAGGCCACGCTGTTTCCGTTCACCATGGATGGGCAACGCCTGGGGGTACGGCTGAATCCGCCCAGGCTGGGGGCGGATACGGATACGTTGCTCAGCGGGCTGGAATACTCACCTGAGCAGATAAGAAATTTTCGGACTTATCAATGTGTGGGATGAAAAAAAGCCATCCCTCGTGAAAGGAATGGCTTTGAAACACCTTGGAGAGGTTGATCAGTCAAATATCACAGCAATGCAACGTTGATTGCGCCTGCGGCGCAAGCGGCAGAGTAGGTGTAAGTCAAATTAACTGCGCCAGCCAAACCTTGCTGGCCAGCCAAGGTTTGATTCAACTGGGCATTGCTTGCTGTGCATGACCCGGTTGCAATGCCTGTGACACAGACGTTCAAGTTCACTGGCACGTTGATGGTTTGGCCTTGGATTGTTTGTGAAATGTTGCCTGTTGCATTCACACCGCAAGTGCCGGTGCCGCCTCCTACACCTGTTCCAGTCACGGTTGTGTTGTTACCTGTTGTGGTGGTGGTCACAGTGCTGCCACCCACGCCAGCGCCAGTGACAGAGGATGTAATGGTGTTGCCATTGATGCTGTAGGTCACGGTTTGGCCATTGGCTGTTTGATAGGCCGCCGAGTATTTACCCGAGAAATTTGTCCACTCTGCCTGAGTCAAGGTTTGATTGGTGATGGCACCAAGGGTTGTATTGTTGTCTTTAAGGTACTGTGAAACCGCCCTCAAAGCATTGCCATAGGCATTGGTTGTCCCGGTGACAACGGGTGTGGTGGTGGTTAGATCAACGCCAGTGAGTTGAAACTGGGTCGCCAAATTGTTGGCAGCCGTTTTGAAGGCTGCAGATGTCACGCCTGTGCCTGTTGGAAATGACGTGGTGAAGGCCATCGTGGTCAGGGGGGTTACCACACCCGTCACAGCCGTTCCACTCACATTCAGCACCGATTTCATGGGGGCTGATAACGGCGTAGTGACATTTGTTGCTTCATCGGTGTAGGTGCCGCCCGTGATCTCCACAATCACGTCGCCTTGGAAAGGCACGCTGACGGTGTAAGCACCACCCACCCCCGTTTTAGTCGTTGCGACGACGGTGCCATCACTGGCCTTTTTGATGGTGACGGTTGCACCGTCCACTGGCCCCTTGACAGCCGAACCAGAGACAGTTGTTGTGGTGACAGCTGCAGGTGTTGTGGGGGGTGTCGCAACGGAATCACCGCCACCGCAGGCCACCAGCAAGGTGGCAGCTGATAGCGCTGAGAATGTAAAAGCGAGATGAGTACGCATGGAAACTCCTTTGATACGAGGGGATGAACAGAACCAGTTGATGACTTACCTGTGAAAAACTTCTGAGGCAAGTTCAGTTTAATTTTGTGGAACTGTTTTGTGTACCCCCCCCGTGGAGGGGGAAGACCAGCCGATAGGTTTGCTGGATACTCACGCCAAATTCCCCATCCTTTTGTGAACATTCCTTGGTTTCCCTCCTACCCACCCGCTGTTGAGCAAGAGCTGTTTTTGCTTGGCTACCGCAACCTGCGGGCGCACGCAGTGGGGCATACTTGCTTGTCTTTGCTGGTGGCGGCTGGTGCCTGGATGGCGGCGCCGCATGCGCTGGTGCTGGGCTGGCTGAGCTGGATGCTTGGTTTGACACTGATTTTTTTCATGGGGTTATGGATGTTCAAGGCACTCCCCCATGCCCAACCTTTCCCCCACGCTTTGCTGCAGCGCTGGAAAAACACTCATTTGTGGATGGTGACCTTGCCGGGCTTGGGGTGGGGCAGCATTGGCTTTCTGTTTGTTCCCGGCGAACAGGTGAACAACCTGATGGTCATGACCTCATTTGCTGGGGCGCTGGCCTACTCAGCAGTCAGCAATGCGCACGATTTGCGTGGCTTTGTGGTCAGTGTGACGCTGGCCAGTGTGTTGCTTTTGTCGCAAATTCCCACAGCCTTTGGCGACCATGCTGGGGCAGTGGCGGGCATGTGTTTGCTGTATTTGTCCGTCATGGCCTGGGTCGCGCGCAATGCGCACCTGACCTTGATTGACTCCATTCAAC
>JAVHPS010000154.1:0-22865 GCA_036170715.1 Rhodoferax sp.
CCCCAGAAGCTGACAAACTTGCGCATCAGGTACGACTGCTCGTTGTTGTGCTTGGAGCTGCCAATGAAATACACGCTGTCGGGGCCGCTGGCTTTTTTCAGCTCTTGCATCTTGACCGTGATCTCGTTCAAGGCCGTGTCCCAGCTGATGCGCTGGTACTTGCCATTGACCAGTTTCATGGGATAGCGCAGGCGGAACTCGCCGTGGCCATGCTCACGCAGTGCCGCACCCTTGGCGCAATGTGCGCCCAAATTGATGGGCGAATCAAACACTGGCTCTTGCCGCACCCAGACACCGTTTTCCACCACCGCATCCACCGCGCAGCCCACCGAGCAGTGGGTGCACACGGTGCGCTTGACTTCAATCTTGCCCTCGCCTACCGCTACATTGCCGGTGGCGGCCTGGGATTTTTTGACCAGCGTCAACTGCGAGGCTGCCAGCCCCACGCCAACGCCCAGGCCCGAGCGGCGCAAAAACGCGCGCCGATCCATGGTGGGCAGGGCTTGCGATAAACCCCGGCGCAAGCTGTGCACAAACGGCGTGTGCAGCGCAGCGCCCGATGAAGCCGATTTTTTGATTAACAACATGTGGGTCTCCGAAAAAGATTTCTATTCTTTGTGGGTCAGACCACTCGCAAAGCGATGTGCTCTGACCCCAGGTCGTTAAACCTGCGCTGTCTTGTAATAGTGTTTGACATGCTCGCTCAAGGCATAGCCCCCGCCTTTTTCAGGCTTGGGCAATGGCACTGGGGCCGCAGCTTGATTCACTGCGGTCACGCCCGGCATGACACTGACCGCTGCAGCCAGCGCACCGGCTGTGCCTGCGCCAGCAAACAGCGTGCGGCGGGACAATTTGGAGGGGGATGAAGGCATGAAAGGTCTCCTCTGGTGAACTACTTATGTACGCAAAATCATATCTGATCTCGGTCGAATCTAACCACTCACCAGCAATCATGCAAGTGGACAAACCCCATAAACCGTTGACCGGTGCAGACCAGCAGCACGTCGTGGCCGCATCCACTTGCGGGGCAACCAAAATGACAAGCATAAAAAGTGCCATCAAGACCCATGCAACTTTTGCAGCTGTCAACATGCGCTCTGGCAACTGCAAAACACAAGGTCGGCCCGCACACCAACGGCACACGTGCGTCAATCTGTCCAGGCTTTTTGCGACAAGTTGTCGCACACCCAGAAAAAAAACCAGCATGCGCCCTGCTCACAGCAGCAACCGCCACACCATTCATTCAGGGCAAAATATTTTTACTTGACTGTTTTTGTCGGGTCTATCGCTAGAATTTGAGACTCTTATGACCGTCCCAACCGAAACGTTCACGTGCCCCAGCAAGCCCATGGAAGGCTGGCCCGACTGGTCGATTTTGATCGTTGACGACGAGCCTGGCATGCGCAACTTTCTGGTCAAAACCCTGGTGCCGCGCTGCCATGCGGTGCATGCCGCAGGAAGTGCTGAAGAAGGTGCGCAATTGGTGATGCAACAGCACGTGGATTTGATCGTGCTCGACATCGCATTGCCGGGCCAAAATGGCGTAGCCTGGCTGAAAACTCTGCGTGAACAAGGCTACCGTGGCAGTGTGATTTTGATCACCGCTTTTGCCGACCTGGAAACCGCCATTGAAGCCCTGCGCGCCGGGGCATCAGACTTTATTCTGAAACCGTTTCGGGTACCCCACATCCTCAACGCCATCAAACATTGTTTTGACAACGCCCGCCTGGCACGGGAAAACTTTGTGCTCAGGCACACGCTGTCACGCCAGACTGACACCAGCATCAAGCTGATCGGGCAATCCCGCCAAATGCAGGACTTGCGCGCCTGTTTACCGCGTGTGGCGCAAGTCGATAGCACGGTGCTGCTGCAAGGTGAATCCGGCACCGGCAAAGAGCTGGTGGCACGCGCCCTGCACTATTTAAGCCCACGCCAGCACGGCCCGTTTGTGCCGGTGAACTGCGCCAGCATGTCGGTCGAACAAATGGAAGCAACCCTGTTTGGCCAGGCCAAAGGCGCAGGCCGTGCAGCCCAGGCGGCACGTGACGGGCTGTTTTATTACGCGCAGGGCGGCACGCTGTTTCTGGACGAAGTGGCCGAGCTACCACTGCCGATTCAGGCCGCGCTGTTGCGCACCATTGAAGAGCTGCAAATCCGTCCGGTAGGCAGCAGCCAGCTGATCCCCGTGAATGTGCGCATCATGGCCGCCACCAACCGCGTGCTGCAAGACGAAGTGGCGGCTGGCCGCTTTCGCAAAGACTTGTACTACCGCTTGCAAGTGATGGACATGCGGCTGACTCCACTGCGTGAGCGTCAACAGGACATAGCCGATTTGGTCACCCATTTCATGACCCAACTTGCACCGCGCATGGGCACAACGCCATTGACCATCAGCCCGGCGCAAATGGCCTACCTGATGCAGTACGACTGGCCCGGCAACGCACGTGAACTGCGCAACCTGATCGAGCGCTCGCTGATTCTGGGTGAGCTCAACGTGTCGGCCTTGTATGGCCGCACCGCGCGCCCCGCCACCACCGACTTGCAGACGCTGGAAAAGCAGCACATTCAATCGGTGCTGGATGGCGTGCAGGGTGACAAAACCCGCGCTGCTGAATTGCTGGGCATCTCGCGGCGCACGCTGGAACGACGCTGCGCGGACTGGGCTGGCGCATGAACCCCCGAGGGCTGCGCAGGCGCTGGCAACAGCTGTCCGTGCGGCACAAGCTGATGGCCTTGGCGCTGCTGCCATTGGCGCTGGTATTACCCCTGCTGATGGCCGCGTTGATGCTGTGGGGCAATGCCGCTTACAACCAATTGCTGATCACCAAAATCCACAGCGACCTGGCAGTGGCCAGCGGCTATTTCGCCCAGGTTCAGGCGCAAGTGGGGGCCGCTGCCCAGGCTACCGCGCAATCGCATGCACTGCACCAGTCTCTGGCCAACGCCGACGCGACAGCGGTGCAGCACGTGCTGCAACAAGCGCAACAAGCGCACCAGCTGGACTTTGTCAACCTGTACACGCCACAGGGTGCACTGATGGCTGCCAGTTGGTATAAAAGTAATAGCTACTCACCCAGCATTCATAAGGAACAAGAGCCATTTTCTCTTAAGGATTTAGCCACTGAATACAACCAGCTACAGCGCCTGGAACAAACCCAGTTGCTCAGCCTGGCCCCGCATTTGGGCACACGGCTGGACATTACCCTGGTGCCCACGCGCAATGCGGCCACCACCGAGCGCACGCACGAAGACCGGGCTTTGCTGATGCGCGCCAGCTATGCCGTGCGTAGTGATGCAGGGCAGCTGCTGGGTTGGCTGCAAGCGGGTACTTTGCTGAACCAGAACCTGCCTTTTATCGACCACATCAATGCCATTGTTTACCCTGAAGGCTCGTTGCCACTGGGCAGCAAAGGCACGGCAACGCTGTTTTTGGACGACGTGCGCATCACCACCAATGTGCGGCTGTTTCAGAACCAGCGTGCCATTGGCACGCGCGTGTCGCAGGCCGTGCATGACCAGGTACTGGGGCAAGGGCAAACCTGGCTCGACCGCGCCTTCGTCGTCAACGACTGGTACGTATCGGCCTACCAGCCACTGCACAACGCGCAGCAAGAACGCATCGGCATGCTCTATGTAGGTTATCTGGAAACCCCGTTTCGCCACGTCAAATACGGCTTGGTAGCCATGGTGATGGGCATCTTTGCCACGGTGATGGTACTGGCCGCGTGGCTGTCATTGCGCTGGGCACGCAGCATTTTTCAGCCAGTGGAGCTGATGAACCACACCATGCAACAGGTACAAGACGGCAACCACGCCGCCCGCGTCGGTACGCTGGCGCAGCGGGATGAACTCGGCGCACTGGCGGGGCATCTGGATCAACTCCTGGACGTGGTGGATGACAAAACCGCCACCTTGCAGCGCTGGGGGCAGGAGCTCGATGCCAAGGTCGCAACGCGCACGCAGGAGTTGGCCCACAGCCACCAGTCGCTGCAACAAGCGCAGGCACAACTGGTCAAGTCAGAAAAAATGGCCGCCATTGGCCAGCTCACCGCCAGCGTGGCGCACGAGATCAACAACCCGATTGCCGTGATGCAAGGCAACCTGGATTTGGTGCGTGAAACCCTGGGCCATCACGCCCAACCGGTAGCCGATGAACTGCAACTGATGGATCAACAAATAGACCGCATGCGCCTGATCGTGACGCAACTGCTGCAATACGCCCGCCCCAACGACTATGCGGGCTATGTGGTGGCTGTGAATGTGAACGAAACACTGGAGAGTTCACTGGTGCTGGTGGCCCATCTGCTGGGGCGCAGCCAGATTGCGGTGCGTCGCAAGTTGGGGGCTAGCCAGCGTGTGGCCATCAATCGCCAAGAGCTGCAGCAAGTGCTGATCAACCTGATGATCAACGCCATCCAGGCCATGCCGCAAGGCGGTGAACTGTTGCTGCGCAGCAGCGACCAGCAACAAGAGGGCTGTGTGCTGATCGAAGTGTGCGACACCGGAGCCGGCCTGACCGCAGCCACCCGGGACCAATTATTCAGCCCGTTTTTCACCACCAAGAACGACGGCAATGGCCTGGGACTCTGGATCAGCGTTGGACTGATGGAACGCTACGGCGGCTGCATCACGGCCCACAACCGGCGCGACCGCAACGAAGATGCCGACGGTGCAGTGTTTGCGGTACGTTTGCAGATTGAAGGTGTGGCAGATCAATGAAAGCGCAGCAGCAGTCACCCCCACTCAATCAGCCAGCACCATGCGGTTGCGGCCGCTGTTCTTGGCAGTGTACAGGGCCTCATCGGCCAGCTTTAAAAGGTGTTCACGTGCATCGGTGGCCGCTGGAACCTGCACCGCCACACCCAGGCTGAGCGTCACCATACTGGCCACCGGCGAGTTGGCGTGGGGCATCTGTACCGTGCGAATCGCGCTCAATATTCCTTGCGCTGTTTCCTGCGCTTGCTGACGCGTCAGCCCCGGCATGACCACCACAAACTCCTCGCCACCATAACGCGCGGCCAGTTCACCCGCACGACGCACCAAGGCCAGCAGCACCGCACCCACACGGCGCAAACATTCGTCGCCCTGGGGGTGACCGTAATGATCGTTGTAGGCTTTGAAGTGATCGACATCCAGCATGATCACCGCCAGCGGAGTGGCCTGACGCAGGGCACGCTGCCACTCCTGGGTCCAATAGCTGTCAAAACGGCGACGGTTGGCGAGCCCGGTCAGAGCATCGGTGGTGCTGAGAATTTCCAACTGGCTGTTGGCAGCCTGCAACTCGGCGGTGCGCAGCTGCACTTTCTCTTCCAGGGCTTCATTGGCGGCATTGACCTGCGCGCGCAAACGCATTTGCTCGACCAGTTCGGCCTGCAGTCGTGTGGAGTAGCGCCAGCCCGCCCACAGCAGCAGCAGCACGGCCACCAGCCGCAGCACCAAGGTGATCTGGCGCAACTGTTCTTGCTGCCGAGTTCGATTGGAAAGCTCAAGAATCAGCGCACCGACCGCAGACCCGCTGTTGATTTCATACACCTTGAGTGCCAGCACATAGTCACCACTGAGCAGCGTCTGGTAAGCCTGCTCCCATTGCACCTCGCGCATCAATGCAAAAATCTGATGTTCCTGGGCACGCAAGGCGCGCTGCTGGTCTTGCAGAGCCAGAATTTCACCAGCCAGCGCCATGTGCTGGGTCTGTCCGCGCACCTCCAGCATGGTGGATTCCAGCTGCGCGTTCAAGTCGTTGTAACTGTCAGCACGCAAGATGTTTTTTTCGATCACTGCCGTGGCCATCACGCCGGTAAGTGACTGGTTCAACCGCACCATGCGTTCCAGCCCGGTCTGAATCTGCAGGTGTTGGCCGTGCATTTGCTCGGTTTTAACATCAGCATACAGCCCGACCGCAATCGTCAGCAGCAACAGCAGCACGGCCAGATGCAGACCACTCAAAAAGGGCATGCCAACACCCGTTAATTTTGGAATCGCAACACACTGGAAACGATGTGTTGAAGCCTTCACAGCGGCAATGACCCGGCAGTCTTCAGTTTGGCCATGACGCGACGCACATAGGCCTGCGTTTCAGGGTACTGGGGTATTTTTCGTCCGGCCTTCACAACCGCCTGTTCACCCGCGTTGTAGGCGGCCAGAACCAACTCCAGATCACCATCAAAGTACTTGGTTAACCACTTTAAGTAGCTGGCACCAGCATAAATGTTGTCCCGTTCAATGAATGGGTCCATCACCCCAAAACGCTTTGCAGTTGCCGGCAGCAGCTGCATCAACCCCACCGCACCACGCGGTGAAACCGCCTTGGCATCGTAGTTGGATTCAACAGAAATAACAGCGTGTATGAGACCAGGCGCAACTTCAACAGTGCTGGCAATTGAATCAATGATGGCCCGCAAATTTTGAGCTCGCGCTGGCAGCGTACTGGCAAGGTCAAGCTTGACTTTAGTTGCAACGGGCAGCGCCGAACGGGGTTCTGCCGCGGGAAGCAGCAACAAATCAGGGGCAGCCTCAGACTGAAAATTCGACAAAATGACCGCACCACCAGATGACTCGCCAACATAAACCTGGCACAAACCAGACTGCAGCCAGGTCGCAAACAAGCAGCAGCATCCCAATCGACACAGTCGTATTAATAAAAAAAATTTGATCACCATGGGTTAGATTCACTCCCAAATGAACCGGCCTGTCAAGGTAGAAGTTACCCACCCACCCTTTTTTGGGCATTCACCCGCATTTTTAAGAATGCCTTAAGGTGGCTGCTTATATTGAAGTTGTCTTACCCATCTGTGTTGATGGGCCTCTTCTTTGTTGGGGGTTCTATGACGGTACTGGAAATACAAATTTCAAAGCAGGTCGAACTGGAAAGCAGCACTTGCGCGTACACCAACCGACCTCCATCAGGGCACACGCGCGGCATGAGGGGGTTCACACTGCTGGAGCTATTGGTAGTGATCGTCATCATTGGGCTGCTCGCTGGCATCGTCGCACCACGTTACTTTGATCAAGTCAGCAAGTCCAACTCCAACATCGGCCGGGCGCAAATAGATTTGCTTGAAAAGGCACTCGACCAGTATCGACTGGATGTGGGCAGTTACCCTACCAGCGACCTGGGGTTGGGGGCACTGAACACCCGCCCACAAAACCTGGAGAAGTGGGCTGGCCCCTACCTCAAAAAGACAGTTCCAGCAGACCCATGGGGTCGCCCCTATATCTACAAATCACCTGGTGAGCACAGCGAATACGACCTGTCGTCGCTGGGTTCGGACGGACAAGAAGGTGGCACGGGTGATGCTGTAGACCTGACAACCTGGACACGTTGAAGAGACATGCCATGCTCAGCTTCGGTGCAATTTCATCTCGGGACAACTTCGAACTGGTAGTACGAACCGTCCAGGGCCGCGTTCAGACGCTGGGTCTGCATGCCAATGATGCCAACGCAGCCTGCACGCTTGCGGCCCGTGATGGTCATCAGGTGCTGAGCTGTACCGCACGCAGCGGAACTGAACTATCCGCCACAACCACCCAGTCTGCAGCACAACTGGGCCTGGACATTGCCAGTTTTTCTTACGAACTGGCTTCTTTGATGTCGGCCGGTTTGTCGGTCATGGAAGCACTTCGCACACTGGCTGAAAAAGAAACACATCGCTCAACCCGAAGCGCGTTGCTCGACATTGTCAAGGGTATCAGTGAGGGCTTACCGCTGTCGGCTGCAATGCAGAACCCGCCAGGTCGCTACCCTGCCTTGTTGGTTGCCACCATCAGCGCCAGCGAACAAACCGGCGACCTCAGCGCCGCCTTGCGCCGCTATGCCGCGCATCAACTGATGATCAAGTCACTGCGCGACAAGGTGGTGGGCGCAACGGTTTACCCAGTCTTGCTGTTGGCAATGGGCTCACTGGTCGTCATGTTTCTGATGACTGTGGTGGTACCGAAATTCGCGGTGCTGATCGAAAGCACCCGCCATGAGCTGCCATGGTCATCCCAGTTGCTCATGTCATGGGGCCATTTTGCTGCACTGCACGCTTGGTCAATCGGTTTTGTCGGTCTGTCGATGCTGATTGCACTGCTGATGACGGGCAAGCAGGTGCTGCGTTCTGGAGCCAAGGCCGCCTGGCTAGAAAAAATTCCATTTGTTGGACCGACCATGCGTCAATTCCGACACGCCCAGTTGTACCGCACAACAGGCATGCTGGTGCGTGGTGGCATTGCTGCACCAAGAGCACTGCAGTTGAGCTCCACTTTGCTTGGCGATGCTGACCGCAACCGTCTAAACCGGGCTATTGTGTTGATTCACGAGGGACGCAGCCTGAGTTATGCGCTAAATAGTGCGCAACTGGCAGACCCGGTGGCCAGCAGCATGCTGGCCGTGGCCGAACGAACCGGTGCACTGGCGGACATTTTGGAGCGAATTGCCGAATTTCACGAATCCAGCCTGCAGCGCTCGGTCGAACTCACCAGTCGTCTGTTTGAACCCCTGCTGATGATCCTGATTGGGCTAATTGTGGGAGCCATTGTGGTGATGATGTATTTGCCCATTTTTGACTTGGCATCGAGCCTTCAATAACCCCACCCACGGAGAACCTGCGCATGAACACCACACTTGACACCGAGCCAAAGTTCAGCGCGTCGCTGGTGCAAAAAGCCCTGAACCAAGCGGGCTCAAAGCAGCCTATGGCATGGATGGCAGAGCAACTGCAATCAACGGAAGAGGCACTGCTGCCAGTGGCTGCAAAGCACTTCGAACTGGCCGCCTTTGACATGACGGCGCTGCGCAACCTCACCCCGGATTTCAATTTGATATCTTTTGCCGAATGCCAACGCCGTGCCTGTCTGGTGGGGCGCGTGCACACGCAGACCGAACTTACCGTGGTGATCACCAACCCGGTGGACGCACGGCTGCGCAGCTGGCTCGAATCGCGCCTGCGCCAGCACCCGGTTCACCTGGCATTGGCAACACCTGCCGACCTGCGCGCCTTTCTGGTGACAGCAGAAAAATTTGTGCGTGCCATGGATGCAGTGAAGATGCAGCCGCCGACCACATCGGCCACCGCAACAGATTCCACAGCCATATCGATCTCACGCATTGATGCCACCACCAGCCCCGTGGTCCGGCTGGTGGATTCAACGTTGTATGACGCGCTGCGCAGCGGTGCCAGTGATATCCATCTGGAAACACATCCTGGCGGTATGGTCATCAAATACCGGCTTGACGGGGTCTTGGAAGTGGTCAAGCAAATTGACAGCATTGAACTGGCCCATCAAGCCATCTCACGCATCAAGGTGGTCTCTGAGCTTGACATCGCAGAGCGCCGCATACCACAGGACGGCCGTTTTCAAGTGGTCGTTGATGGGCGCGAGATTGATTTTCGGGTTTCTATCATGCCGAACCTTTTTGGTGAAGATGCGGTCTTGCGGGTTCTGGATCGCAAACACCTGACCGGACAGTTCCAGGCCCTGACGCTTGATACCTTGGGCTTTGACAAAGATGTTCTCAGATTCATCCGCGATGCATCCCAGATGCCTTACGGATTGCTGCTGGTGACCGGCCCCACAGGCAGCGGGAAGACCACCACACTGTACGCCTCGCTGTCAGAGATCAACACCGGACTGGACAAGATCATCACCATTGAAGACCCGATCGAGTACCAGTTACCAGGTGTGTTACAGATCCCAGTCAATGAAAAAAAGGGCCTGACCTTCGTCCGCGGCCTGCGCTCCATCCTGCGTCATGACCCGGACAAAATCATGGTGGGTGAAATCCGTGATGCGGAGACTGCACACATCGCGGTTCAGGCCGCACTCACTGGTCATCAAGTTTTCACCACGGTGCACGCCAACAACGTCTTTGATGTGATTGGCCGCTTCGCCAACATGGGGGTCGACAGCTACAGCCTGGTCGCAGCCCTGAATGGCATCGTGGCGCAACGGTTATTGCGCATGAACTGTCCACAATGCGCCGTGCCAACCGATGCCCCTATGGAACTACTGCACCGCAGTGGCTTGCATGAGGTCGTGACTTCAGATGCAACTTTCAAGCGCGGCCTGGGATGCGCCCATTGCCGTGGCACAGGATACCGGGGGCGTCGTGCCATTGCAGAAACCTTGCCGATGAGCGATGCACTGCGGGATCTGTTGGTGCAACGCGCACCACTTTCGCAGATTCGTCAAACCGCCCGCCACGACGGATTTGTCAGCCTGCGTGATGCTGCAGTAGCGCTGGCCCTGAGAGGCGATACCACCCTTGAGGAAATCAATCGTGTCACTCCTGTCGAATAAGTCATTGCACCTTCACCAAGGTATTCAGTGGGTTCGCACGGCTTGGCGTGCCCGGCATATACCAGGCAAAGTGCTGGCGTGGTCAAGCCACGACTGCGACCGCACGCAACCGGGTCAACCCTGCAGCGTGGCCATGGACACTGCGCTGTCTGAGTTATCGGGCTCCAGCGCCAGCCAGAAGCCAAAGCTGTGTGTAGTGCTGGCAGACGCGTGTGTCCACTTCGATGTCGTCCGCGGTGACTATCAATCCGCCAGTGACCGGCAACTGCAGTCCATCGCCACTGCCTGCATGACTGAGGTATTGGGTGAGGCGGCAACCAACCAGGTGGTTCGCTGGCAACTGCAGCCCGACTCCCAACACCTGCTGCTTTCAAGCATCAACCAAGAAGATGTGTCCATGGTGACGCAGGCGGTCTCTTTACATGGTTTGCAGGTGCATTCGCTGCAGCCCAATTTTTGTTTCCAATGGAATCAATATGCCAAATTCATACCGGCCAGTCGCTTGATTTTTGCCACCCTCACCGAGGGCTATGCCATCGTCGCCTATGCACATCAAGGAACCATCATGGCACTGAGTTGTGGCCTGTGCTTGAACGGCCAGGGTACACCCAATGAGGGCGCAAGCACCGGCCTGACCGTTGACGCGCGCGTCGACCGACTGCTGGCCAGCCTGGGACAAGTACCGAGCGACGTTTCAACCTTTGTACTGGTCACGTCGACCCCACAAAGCACCGCCAACGCGTCCCGCTGGACAACTTTTAAACCGAGCGAGGAACCTGTATGAAAAATGTCCACCTGGCGCTGGACTTCATGCCGCAGAGCCGTCAATTTTCAATGACCGGTCTGAGATGGCTAGGTGCAGCGCTGCTGTTATTTAGCCTGGCGGCCACCGTAGTAGGCTTCCAACTCGCAGAAAATGCCCGACAAACACGTGCCCTTGCGACCCAAGACGGTCGCACCAAGGCCACCCCGGTTAAAGTCGTCCAGCCAGCGCGCGCATCTGCAAGAGAGCTGGCACACGCCGCACTTGTTCGGCAAACCGCACTGGAACTGGCCACACCTTGGGCAGATTTATTGACATCGCTGGAAGCTGCACCGGCAAGCGTTGCACTGCTGTCCGTGGAGCCTTCTGCCAACCAACGCAGCATCGCGCTGACGGCCGAAGCGGCTAGTCCTGCCGAGATGCTGGGATACCTGCAGGCACTTCAATCTGACAAGCACCTCACCAACGTAGTACTCATGACCCATCAGGTGCAGTTGCAGACACCGGGCAAGCCACTGCGCTTCAAGTTACGCGCCAACTGGGGAGAAACACCATGAGACACACATGGCTTGGCATCTGGCATCGCATGCTCAGGCGGGTTGGCCCGCTGGGTTTGGCAGCCGGAATTTTTACCCTGGGTGCCGTCACACTGATGGCATGGGCCATTGAGTTGAAGACGCAACGTGCGGCGCTGAACCAGCAGCTTCAAGCACAAGCCACCAAGGCGACACCCCCTGATCTGGTGATGCCGGCAAGCCGTGTTCCGGTTGGACAACAGATTGATGAATTCGTTGCCACCTTTCCACCTCTGTCACAAAACCCGGCGGATTTGGGCGACGTTTTTCAGAGCGCCGAACATCGCCAAATCCAGCTCTTCAGGGGGGACTACCAGTTTAAGAACGATGCCAATGCGGCCCTGGTGGTGCTGACGGCTACTTTTCCTTTACATGCAGCTTATGGCCCGACCAAGGAATTTGCGGCTGATGTGTTACGTGCACTGCCACATGCCTCCATGGATGAACTCCGGATGACGCGCAATGCCGCCGATGTGGGCGAGCTGGAGTCCTCCATCCGGTTCAGCTTTGTTTACCGGAGACCTTCATATGAACGGCATTAAATCCAGATTGCAGTTACTGCTGATCGCAGTCGTTGGCATTGGAGTTTTTTATGTTGCCATGCAAGGGCGCAGCAGCGCGCTGCCTGAAACATCACCAGTTTTGCAAGAGCGCATGGCCCGCCAACAGCACGCCCCGGTAACTGCCGCAGCTCCTGCTTTAACCACCACTGCACCCAACCGCGATGCCGCGCTGACACCGCCTGATCGCGCGCGGGTGGTGCCACAGTCCAGCGGTGATGCTTTCGCCAAATTGAGCTGGGTCGCACCTGCTCCAGTTGTTCATGCAGCACCACCTCCGCCACCACCAGCGCCTGTCGTGCCTGTGGCCCCTGCGCTTCCCTTTACTTTCGTTGGACTGATGGAGCAAGGCACAACCCAACCGCAGGCTTTCCTTTCCAAGGGAAACAACCTGCTGGTGGTGGCCGCAGGCGACGTGATTGATAACAACACCTATCGAGTTGACAGCCTCAGTCCGCAACAAATTGTTATCACTTACCTGCCTTTGAACACGCCACAAACGCTCACTATTTTGGGGACATCAAAATGAAAACGAACCAGCTCATGCATGCATTCAGGAAACCTGTACTGGCTACCTTGATTGGCATTCTGCTTACTGGCTGTGCCAGCACGCGCTATCACAGTGATGGGCTCAAACTGGTATCCGAAGGCAAACAGGAAGAAGGTCTGAACAGTCTGCAAAGGGCTTATCAACTCGAACCCACCAATGGTGAGTTTCGGTTGGATATGTTAAAGGCCACCACAGCCTATTCCAACGAACTGACCGGGCGTGCCGATGAAGCCATGAAAAACGACAAGGTCACTGAAGCACGAGACCTCTATGTAAAAGCGCTCAAAGTCGAACCCGCCAATGCAAAGGCAGCCCGCAGCCTGACCAGCATCGAACTCAATGCCCGGAGCTCCCGTCTGGTAAGCGAATCGCAACGCTTGCTTGGCGACGGACGCATCGACGCTGCACGTGCCAAGGTCGATGCTGCACTGTCACAAACCCCCTCCAACAAGGCGGCACAGCAGCAACTCGCCCTGGTTGTAGAAAAGGAAGAAGCAATTCGCGACGCACTGGCTGAAAAGTCAGCCGCTCAATCAGTGATGAAAAAACCGGTCACCCTGCAATTTCGCGATGCCAACCTGCGCATGGTGTTCGAGGCGTTATCGCGCACCACCGGCCTGAACGTGATACTGGATCGTGATGTACGTGCCGATCTCAAAACCACCATCTTCGTCAAGGATGCAGCGGTTGAAGACACCGTGGACTTGATCCTGTTGCAAAACCAGCTCGAAAAACGTGCCATCAACGCCACCACCCTCTTCATCTTTCCGGCCACACCAGCCAAACAAAAGGAGTACCAGGATCTGCAGGTTCGCAGCTTCCAGATTGCCAATGCCGATGTGAAATATCTGCAGACCATGCTGAAAACCGTGTTGAAAGTCAAGGACGTGTCGGTTGACGAACGCAGCAGCACGCTGGTGATGCGTGACACGCCCGATGCCATTGCCGTCGCGGCCAAGATCATTGCCGCACATGATGTGCCTGAGCCTGAAATCATGCTGGAAGTGGAAGTGCTCGAAATTTCACATGATCGACTCACCAACCTAGGCATTCAGTTTCCGGACTCGATCACCTTCTCCACACCTGCACCTACCGGTGGCATCACACTGGGTGCACTGCGGGCTTTGACCAGCAACGATTTACTGGTGTCACCCCTGTCGCTGGGCATCAACCTCAAGCTGCAGGACACGGATGCCAACATCCTGGCGAGTCCGAGAATTCGCGCACGTAACAAAGAAAAAGCACGTATCTTGATCGGTGACCGCGTTCCAATCATCACCAACTCGGTTACCCCAACCTCATCCGGTCCCGGTGTGGTGACAGGGTCAGTCCAGTACCAGGATGTCGGCCTAAAGCTGGAATTTGAACCACAGGTTTACAACGATCATGAAGTGGGCATCAGGATCGGCCTGGAGGTGAGTTCCATCGTTAAGGAGATTGCCGGGCCAAGCGGCTCTTTGGCGTACCAAATTGGCACTAGAAATGCCAATACCGTGGTGCGCCTGCTCGATGGCGAAACCCAGATACTGGGCGGATTGATTTCGTCTGGAGACCGTAACACAGCATCCAAAGTGCCCGGTCTTGGACAATTGCCGGTGCTGGGAAAGCTGTTCAGCAACAACAGTGGCACCGACAACAAAACCGAAATCATCCTCTCCATCACACCCCACATTCTGCGTGCCCCAGCGGTGCTCGAAGCATCGATTCGCAATGTCTTTTCGGGTACGGAGGGCAATATTCGTGAGCGAGCGCTGCAACTTGACCCCATCGGCAGCGTGCGCACCCAGTCCACAGAGGGTGGTAAATCCGCGGCGGGCTCCGCACCAAGGTCTTCGCTCAGAACCGCTCCAATTCCAGCGCAAATGCCCCCGGTTCCAGCGGCAAGCCCAACAGCGCCAGACCCTCTAACCCGGTTGCCACCGCTGAACAACAACACGCGCGCGGGTACGGGTCTCGGTGCTGTAACTGTGCCGCCCAAAGCATCCACAGTGCCCGAGGCAACGCCCACTGCTGACCAGGCCACGCAATGACACCCCTAAGCTATCGAGCCGGAGCACGCGGCTTCACCTTCATTGAGTTGGTGATCACGCTGGCGTTGATTGGGTTGGTCAGCATGTTGGCCTTGCCCTTGTATGACATGACCGTGACCCGTATGAAGGAGGCCGAACTTCGCCAAGCTTTGCGCACCATCAGGTCAGGGCTTGATGCCTACAAAGCCGCTACTGATGCCGGAACTATCGCCAAGGAAGCGGACGAATCGGGTTATCCCCCATCGCTCGAAAAATTGACCGAGCCACAGGAAATTCAGGGCAAACGTGATCCGTTTGGTTCTATCGCTTCGCAGCGCCTGGTCATTCTTCGGAAATTACCACGTGACCCCTTCAACACCGATGCCGAGTTACCAGCTGCCATGACCTGGACTACCCGGGCCTATGCAAGCCGTGCCGACGACGCGCAGCAAGGCGATGATGTCTTCGACGTATCCTCCATGTCAGGCCGGACAGCGATCGATGGCACACTTTATTCAAGCTGGTGACTTGCATGAAATCATCCAGCCCCCCCCCGCTGCAGTGCCATCCAAAACAATCGCTGCTGGCATCCATACGTCAAGGCGGTTTTACCCTGATCGAAATGCTGGTGGTCATGACACTGATCGCCTTGCTACTGACACTGGCCGTGCCCCACTACTTCAGCGCGCTGGACAACGGCCGCACCCGGGTGCAGACGCAAAACGTGGCCACACTGCGTGATGCCATTGACAAATTTAACGCGGATCAAGGGCGCTATCCAACTGACTTGGAAGAATTGGTGACAAAAAAATACCTGCGCCAGATTCCGCTTGATCCGATGACAGAAAAAGCGGACTGGGTAGTCATTGCACCGGCGGACACAGCCCTGGGTAATGTTTACGATGTGCAACCCGCACCCGTGGCCGCCCCACCAGCCAATGAAGGCCAGTGAATGTACAAACCTTGCAACCACCAGGGATTCATGCTGCTGGCGCTGCTGATCAGCTTGGCACTGGGCGGCATCACATTGATGGCAGCCGTCGATGTCTGGACACTGCAGCAACAGCGTGAACGCGAGGCGCAATTGATGTTCGCCGGTGACCAATACCGGCAGGCGATTCGCCGTTATTATTTTGCAGCACCACCTGGTTCGCCACGCACGCTTCCGCTCCGGCTAGAGTCCCTGCTGGAAGATGACCGTTACCCGATCCCAGTGCGGCATCTGCGGCGGCTCTACCCCGATCCGATCCTGAACCAGCAAGCGTGGGGCGAAGTGCGCGTGGGCGAACGCATCGCCGGTGTTTATAGCTTGTCAGAAGCGCCACCTCTAAAACAGGCTGGATTTCCCGCTGGGTACGACCACTTCGAGGGCCGAACCAGGTATCAAGACTGGGTGTTTTCTTTCACTGGTGGCACTTTATCCCGCACCGTTTTACCCCCTGTTCCAGGTGGCAAAACGCCCACCTCTTCTGTTGCTTCCACTCGCTCTGTTTTGGGGAACACAAAATGACTATTCAACTTTTCCTGCTGGACGACAACACCCTGTTCCGCAAGGGGTTGGCCGTGCTGTTATCGCAACAATCAGACTTGACGCTGGTGGGTGATGCGGAAAGCGGGAAAGAAGCCATGCATGCCTTGTCCAGTATGGAGCCGGATGTGATCATCATGGAATGCAGGTTATCTGGCAGCAGCGGGCTTGACATAGCCATAGAGATGAAGCGGCGCTTGCCACAGGTGAAACTGATCATGCTGACGGCCGCACGAACGCAGGAGCATGTGCGCGCCGCATTGCGCGTGGGCGTTGATGGTTATGTCCTCAAGGATGCCAGTCTGGAAGAACTTCTGATTGCCATACGCAGCGTTGCCAGAGGCAAAAAATACCTCAGTCCCGACGTATCAGGACACGTTGTTGAAAGTTTTCTTCACCCCGAGCTTTCCAATGGAAAGTCATCACAACTCGACCTGCTTACCAACCGCGAGCGCGGTATCCTGCAGCTGATTGCCGAAGGGCGAACCAACCGAAGTGCTGCAGAATTTTTATGTGTCAGCCCCAAGACGGTCGAAAAACATCGGGCTAGTCTGATGCAAAAACTAGGCCTGCGCAATGCTACCGAAATGACACTGGTTGCAATGGAAATGGGATTGGTAGAGCGCCCCGTAGCGTTCTCGCGGGTGATCAGCGCTCTTACCCCAACCAATGACCTCTGATCCAGCCAGGTTCCCATCGCTACGGAACCAGCCATCCCGAGAGGCTTTTCAACTTTTCTTTGCTTGCATCATCCAGTTTCACGATGGAACGGCCTTTGGCGGCAAAACGCTGCCCTGGGCCAAGACTGACACTCTGGAACAGTGAGGGCATCGGTGTCTGGCCTACCACGTGCTCGACACGCTCGGCAAAATAATCGCGCGAAAAACTGTCCATCATGTGGCCCAACGCGTCACTCACTACAGTCAGGGCAAACAGCGTGTTGACTTGCACCGCTTCGTCGGTGATTGCCATGCCTTTGCCATGCAGCCAGATTTTGGCGCGCAGCATCCGCGACGCATGCTTCGGGGGTAAGTCAGACGGATACACCATGCGCACATCGGCCACTTGCGCCAAGGATGCCGGTAGCGTCAGACCATCCAGCAGGTCAAATGACAGATAGACAGGGCCTGACACGCTGCCGCCCAAGTAGGATGCAGCTTCCAGGTCTTTGGCATCCAGCCACAGCGCCAAGGTGTCGTGCTGTGCCTGCGCCACCTGATGCCAAAAAGCTTCGTCTGCCACACCATTCAAAACCAGGTCTTGCATAACCATGCCGGCCGGTAGTGCCTTCCTGAAAGCGGCGGAGGCAACCACGCCAACCTCGTTGCGACGATAAACCTGTACGATTTTCCCGCTCTTGCCCTGATCATGCAAAAACTTCGCCAGCACCTCGGCATCAAGCGTCACTCCCCTGGACAAATAGAAATTGAAATGATTCACGCCGGTGATGACCGGTAAATCCACCTGCGGGAATACAGCCGGTATTTCAAAACGTTCACTGAAATCATGGATCGGACTCCAACTTGCCCCGCCCAAACCACCAATCAATGCGAACACCGGTTGTTGCTGGTACAAGGTTTCTAGCTGGGCTCCCCAGGTCTCGCTCGGACCACTCAACTCCCACACATGCAGAACCCATTTGCGGTAAGAGCGGTACATCCGCATCGTGCCCGCCTCCCGACGCTGTTCCTCAGACCGCACGCTGGCACCCTTGTCGCGAAAAAATGTCTGCATGACACTGAGCATGGCACGTCGCTTTGCCGGCTCTACGCCTGGTTGCAACACGGTGGCGAAATGAATTTCTTGCTCATCCACACCGGGCGAAGACTGGGCAGAAAGCGTTGAAAGATACGCCACAACCGCCTTTAATTCCACGTCACTGAGCGCATAGCGCGGCATCAGCGGGTCAAGCGGTTTGGCTGCAGAATCAAGCCCGCTGCGAAGCGCGCGCGCCAGCAAAGCCTCTGTGTAGGGCGGGCGCTGGCGGCTGCCCAATTGGGCTTTGATGCGCGGACTGTGGATCACCACGGTCTGTGCCTCAAACAGGGCCGGGCCAGTGATCGGCCGAATTGTGAACTGCCCCTCGTTAGCCCCGTACCCACTGCGACGGTGGCAGGTCGCGCAGGCCGCCGCCTGGCCAGAAAGAACCACTTGTGCAGCTGCCATGGCCTGCAGCGGCGCGCCGGAAATACCCACACCTTCGCGGTAGATACGCTGCCCAAGCGCAAGCTGTTGCCTGAATTGCGGGTCGTCGTGGACACCCGCCATGACCACCGTTTGCGCCCCAGCAAACCCCATCAGGATGAGAGGCAAGGCCAATGCGGTCACAAGCCGCAAGCCCCAACGCCGCAGGTCTGTACTACTACGCACAAGCGTTGATGTCATGGTGTCACCACCTTGCGAAATTCATGCACCAGTTCATCAGGTGTGGCAAAACCGTCAATGCGAACCCATGCCTTGGTTGAGGCCTGGCGCATCAGCGTCACCGGTTCATGGTTCATTTTGTCGCCACGATAATTCTCCAGTGCCATCAGCACAGTCTTTACATCTTGGGTACTGCCAGTTAAAAATTTCCAGCGCTCGCCCGCATCAAAACTCCGCGCATAGGCCTTGAGCTGCAACGGTGTGTCATTTTCGGGATCAATCGAAATCGAAATCATGAGTAACCGTCTGCTGTCGCCCCCCAACCGGGTAGACACTTCTGACAAGACTTTGGTGGTCACCGGGCATATGGTGCTGCAAGTGGTAAAAATAAAGTTCATCATCACCGGATCGCTGCTTGTCAACAAGTCCCGCAACCGTATTGAACGGTTGTCATAGTCGGTCAGCGTGACATCCGGAATGGCATAGGTTTTGACCGTTCGCTTGTACCCCACCGCATCGACACTCACCGTCTGAACCAAGTGCTCGGCTACGGCGTGTGCCGTCACAGCAGTTGGATAAAAAAACAGGCTGCTCCCTACCCAGACGCTGGCTGCAATCGAGTGCATTGATGTTGTAAATGAATTCACCTTGGTATCCTCCCAGTTCAGACTAACGCATGGATGTCACCGCAAGTTCGTCTTTCAAGACGGGCACATGTGCGTTCCTGAGTACATTGAATGCAGCCAGCGCATCAACACGCTGATGCGCTGGCTGCAGCAAGGCGGTTTCGAGTTCGGTCACCGAGGCTGCGGGGAACGCACTGGCCAGCAAGGCCAACACACCAGAGGCATGAGGGGCAGCAAGCGAACTGCCCGAGACCTGGGTATATGAAGCTTGTCCACCATGCGACAGATCGGTGGTTTTGACATCCACCCCGGGGGCCAGCAAACTGGGAAACACACCTTGATCACAGGCAGAAGGGCCACGACTGGTTTGGCGTGCCAGCTCCATGCCGCGATCCAAAGCGCCCACCGACAGCACACCCGGATTGTTGCCGGGGCTGGTACTGGTAGCAGGCGCTGGCCCCGCATTGCCGGCGGCAAAAACAACAGCAATGCCCGCGCTTTTGAGAGCATTAATATCATCGTTGAACTCCAGGATGCAGGAACCAGCAGTTCGGCCTGTCAGTGCCCAGGACGCGTTTACAACATCAGGTGCATCTAATGTGGCTGGATCGCCGTCTGGGTCCAGCAGCCACTGGAATGCCAGGTGAATATCACTCATGCTGGTTCGGCCATTGCCGTTGAAAAGGCGTACGGCAATCCATTGTGCATCCGGTGCAATGCCAATCGCCCGATCACCAACCATCACCCCCAGCGCCTGGGTACCGTGACCCAATGCATCGTAGGGCGACGCTTCCTCGCCATGTGGATCAAACCAGCTGTTAGCGCCACCGCGCCACTTGCGCCGAAGATCAGGGTGCGACAGGTCAACTCCGGTATCCATGGTGGCCACCACCACGCCCTTGCCGGTGTAGCCGAGCTGCCACAGCTCAGGCGCATGGACAGCAACCATATTCCAGCTTGGCTGCATGGGAGGTCTGGGCATGCCGACCCCAAGCTCATGCTCCAACTCGAACGCAGTTTGTGCCGGCACGGGTTCACCTGGTGTCGTGTGGGGGGGAGGCGTGCGCTGCGACCGTCCACCCTGCACGTAGGAATCAAGGTCAATCCTGGCCACGGCTGAATGTTCTGCTAACTGCCCCACCGCCACGGCAGACACGGTGACCGCAATGGCATTGATCAGCCACAATTCCTTGATATGCACCGCACCTTGCGCAGCCAATATGGGTTCCAGAACAGAACGCCTTTGCACCGCATGTGTCTTCAAGGCCTGCATCATCCGGTTGTCACGCAAGCGCCGATCTGTGGTGCTCAAAGGGATCAAATCAACCGGGTCATTCAAACGCAGGATCACGGCCGTATCGGCATGGGTGCCACGCCGCGCTATGGCGCGCTGCAGTTCCGGGCTGATCACTCCTGCACAGCTGGTTTCGAGTAGCAAAAACAGGCCAAACCCCGCACAAAAACAGTAACAGGTGCTATTAAAAATGATTTTTTTCATCAGCCTGTACCTCACATCGGCAGTGGCCTACTGCACCGTCAGGGTGGTGACCTTCGCCTTTTCCAATAGTAATGTCACCCGGTCTCCACTTTGCAAAGCCTTGCCAGGATTTCCAAACATAATGAAGTAGGTTCGGTTAAGCCGGATGTTGTTGTTGCGCGATGTCTGACGAATGCGCCCAAGCACGGGTGCATCAGGCACACCCAGCTTCGCACCGCGCGCTTCATCCCACAAATAGGGTTGCAGCTTGCCGTTGAGCAAGGGGGCGGCTTTCGCGGCATTCAGCACACGGTAGCGGAAGTCGAGCATGGATCCCGCTGAAGAAAGTCGCAACCCTTCAACCCGGATGCCATAGGTTGACTCCAGAGCAACCGGGTCAGGCTGCACTACGGCCAGATCAGCAGACCGCGACGCGCCTGTCGTTGCTGCACAACCGGTGAGCAACAAGATGCCCCCCAGCGCACCAACGCAGACCAGTGATTTGATTGTCAATACACTTGACCTGGCAGCAGGCGTGAGCGCATCAGGTTTCATCTTGTGCCTCCCCTACGCTCTCACAGCGGAGATCCACCGCTGAAATTGTCAACCGCAACACCTAAGTTTTGCAACTGCAGGCCAATGCGACCCGCGCCCTGCCACGCTGCGACAACAGGAAGTTGCACCCCGCCTGCATACGACCCATTCAAAAACGTCGTCACCAGGCCTTTGGCATCCACCACGGCGCTGAGCGAACCACCGCCATTGCACCCTGGTGCAGCAAAAGCGCCCTGTCGCACGTAAACGGAGATGTTGCTGCCTCCCATCATCGTCGCCACAACGACTTCACCACCGTTGCTGATTTCGCACCGCACGCGAACATAATTGGCCGGGGAAGCGGTAGTGCCACCGGTTGCTTTCAGGATGAGTGCCGAATTGGCTAACTGTGATGCACTGGAAAACGCCGCCCCTTGTGTGGCAGGCAACAGGGACTGGTTCCAAATGGCCAGACCACCCAGATTATTGGTCACCAGACTGGCCTGATTTGACACCACCTGCAGGTTGGGTTCAGGCGGGTTGGTACTCACAATCTGGCTCCAGTTCGTCCCCAGCGTGTTCAGTGTGCCACGGTTGAAATCATCCAGTACCACCAGTGACGTTGGTGCGCTGGGGGTAGTCAGGGTGATGCTCACTGTGGCAATGTTGCTTAAAGCTTGGCCATCAGTGAGCCGGTAATCAAAGGTGTCTACGCCGGTGAAGGTGGCCAGAGGCGTGTAGGCAAACGACCCATTGGTGTTGAGGGTGTAGGAGCCCCCACCGGATGTTGTTCCACTCGCCGCCACTGCTTTTCTAGGTTGCGGCAGGCCATCCGTGTTGTCATCATTAACCAAAACCCCCTCGGATGCCCCAATGCTCAGCGTCACGCCCGTGATGGAACTGTAGTTATCGCTCACTGCAATCGGAGGCAGGTTTCCACTGGAGGCTCCACCACCGATCGCACCCGTTGCGCTGTACAGCAAGTAGGCCAGCATGCCACCATCAGACAGCCCGTCATTTGATAAATTCAAGCGTCGGTCAATGATCGGGTACACAGCCCCCCCCGCATCGGGGGTCAGCAACACGTCAAGTGTCTTTGCTGCAGGCAACAGGGCGGTGTATTGGTTTTGACGATACGGATACGGCTTGCCATCTTCAGCCACCACATTCCAATAGGTATCCTGAATCATGGGAACATGGGTGGTCAGTCCGGCATTGAACAAGCGCAGCAGCGTGCTGCCGGGGCTACCAGCAGGTGAGATGACCGAGTTGCTCGCCGGATAGGGCTTGCCATTGATCAAAAAATACTTGGGTTGGTAGTTCAACGTGCTGGTAGGCGCTGGCGCTGTTCCGTAGGAACCGTCCGCGACGGCAGCGTGCAGTGCTGGGTCAATTTCGCTGTAAAACAGCGTGGCTTGGTTGTCATAGGGCACGCCAACATACGCTTGTGCAGGGCTGGCGAGGGTGACATCGGTCGAATTTTTGGTGATCGCACCGTATAACCCCATCTGGACCTGCACCTGGGGTTGCGTACCGCTCTGATACAGATAACTGCCCGGCTTGACGTTGCTCCAGGTGTAATCGGCCGTGCCGTTGGG
>JAVHPS010000154.1:22965-33156 GCA_036170715.1 Rhodoferax sp.
CTGCGGCCATCACGTAATACTCGATGGCAAAGACTTGTACCGGAGCCAGCAGAGCTGCAGTAACAGTGAGCGCCGAAACGCCCCGCATGGATTTCTTGGTGTACATGATTCCACTCCCCACGTTTAAGGCTGACCTGAAGCAACAGTACGGCTGAAGCCACCCGCACGCTGAACGAATACCTCTGCCATTGCCGACGCATACGCTGCAAACACCATGTCGCCGGTCAAATCGTCAAACTTGGTCATGGCACGTTCCCTCCTGCAAAGTTGTCAATACGGCTGCCAGTGGGCAAGCTCATGCCAATCCGGCCGGTTCCGGTAAAGGTCGTCAAAGCCGAACCCAACGAAGTAGTCACTGCACCGGTAGTCTTCCAAACATAGACTTTGCCCGTGGCATCTACCATAGCCGTCAGTGTGTCGCCAGCAGCAAGGCTTCCCGTGAGTGTTGCAGCTTGGGTAAACGTGGCACCGTTGGTTGTACTCTCCACCACAACTTGCCCCCCACTGGCGGCCGAATAGCGCACCCGGATAGCGTTTGGATAAACCCCAAATACGTTGAAAGTACCACTCGCCTTGAGATAAAGCGCTGTGCCGTCGGCCACGGTATTGGACAAGGTTATGGCAGCTGCCTGCTGCGCACCATGGTCAGCACCTGCACCATTCCAATAGGCGTTGGCACCTGCGGCGCAAAACAGTTCGGGCAGGCCAACATCAATACAGAACGCCTGATTGCCATTGACTCGAATGCCACTTTGAACACCGCCAAAGACACCCAAATCCAAGGTGAATTGTTGCCAGTCTGCACCAAGGGTGTTGGCATCAGCCCGATCAAAGTTGTCGATCAAGGACAAGCCAGGCAGCGCTGGTGGGGGGATGGGTGACGGTGGCGAGATGGGGCCTGCTGCCACATCACCCAGATCAACGCTCCAGGGCTCAATCACCAGCATGGTCATCATGCCCCCAGGGAAGATATCGTCAGTCGTGACTTCCTTCTCATTGTGCGAATGAAACATGTGCCAGTAGCCGCCCGTTGTGTTCAGACCCGGATGCCCCTGCGGCAAGCTACCGGTCACGCCAAGATACGGACTGCCACCATAGTGCTCACCCGCAGAAATATCCATCTGCCCCGGCAAGATCACCGGCATGGGTTTGTCGTGGTCTGCACACCATTCCCGCGTCACCGTATCAAACCCTGCATCAGGTCCAGAGGTGGCAGGCACGCAGGTGTGCGGATTAAGAGCAACCGTGCCGTATATATCCCATCCAAGACCCTTGCCTGTCCACTCGTAGATCAGGTCCACAGTCTGCCCCGGCACGGAACGTACAGTGAAATCCGGCGAGGTCAAGTTAGGAGCCAGGGCAAAGTTAGCAGGGTTGCTGGACAGCACGCGGCCATCCCTTGCAATAGGCGTGGCGTGGTTACCGTGGTGATGGAAGGGATGCAACTCACGTCCGGCATTGATCATGCGCATCAACAAACGTTCACCTGGATGCATACGCGGTAACGCGTTGTACGGTTGCGTTGGCAGCCAGTACACATAGTCATCAAGTTGTGTGTCCGGTGCATTGCGGCCATTGATGAACCACATGCTGGGCTTGATGAGGGTGGTATCAACTGCAACCGGCATGCCCGAGGACACCTGTCCATACACCTGCCAGTGAATCGCAGGATCCATTTCGGTCAGCAAAAACAAAGTTTCCCGATCAAAGTGGGTCCCAGCCTGGTTGTAGGCTTTGCGAGCCGGGTGGCTGGCTGCTGTTCCGTTCAAGAACCCAGTGGGTCGGACAATCAGCGCCCCCACCAACCCCATTTCCACCTGCAAATCAGGATTGGTACCGCTGTGGTAAAGGTAAGTTCCCGGTTGCAACGCTACAAAAGTGTAAGTTGGCCCCACCACCACACCCGTCTGACCCAACGGCACGGCAGGGGCCTCACGCGTTAATAAACCAGGATTTCCCCCCGTTGCGGTGACCTCTTGACCTGGAAAAATGATCGACACCGGCACTGGCAAAGTATTGTTCAGGATGATGCTGACCGTGTCACCCTGATTCACAACCAATGTTGGCCCTGGGTACTGCATGACATATTCCGTGCCACGCCCGTAGCCCCAGGTGTAGTGGCTGTTGCCATCGGACGTGCTGACAAAATCATCCCTGGCGGTGAGATTAAACGTCCGAACTGTTTCAGCACACGGCGTACCCGGTGCCGGTGCAGGATTGCACCCCTCCCAACCAGGGATAAGCGCGTGTGCTGGACTACCCAGGCACAACAGCAGCACGGCCATGAGCCAGGCCTGGAGTTTTCTGGACAGCGTATTAAATATACTGATCGTGAACATGATGCCTCTCCTGGTGTCGATGGAACTCTTGCGGCTAGACAGGGGAGACGACTATTTCAGTCATCATGCCGCCGTTGTCTTCCTCAAAATTACTCAAAAAATTGAGGTTGGTGGTGTAAAGAAAATACGTTCCTGCGGCAATGTCGGTTGTATCGATCATCACTTCTGCAGATTCCCCGCCACCCAACGTCACCGAACTCGTCTCATAAGCCAACATCGTGCCGTCTGGGCCCTTGAGCTGCCGGGCCCCCATGCCAACCACTTTCATCGGCAAGCCCTGAGCGGTTACCGTGTAGTAGTTGGTTACGTTGAGGTTGGAGAGTCGCAACAGAATTCTTTGTCCCTTGACGGCAGTCACCAAGGCGCTGATCGGCTGTGAAATGTGGCCGTTGTTGATCGAATTACCACTGCCGTCACTGGGGGATGGGAGTGCAGCCGGATTCGCTGTATCCGGGTAACCCCGACCATTGATCATCGAATACGTGTCCTTCATGTTTTTAAATGGCAATGGCTGCACGCCCAGGTGCAATTCATGGAACACATGATCCATGGAACCCAGTTGCAAGGGAACGGCAACGTCGTAACCTGTAGAACCATCGCCATCGTTGTAGACAAACTTGGTATAGGTCTTACCAGCGTAGGTTTTGGCGGTTCCGTCCTGCAACGGTTTTACATACAGGTTGCCCAGCATGCCCATTTGCATGTGTTCAGTTGCTTCCTGGTGGCAGTGGTACATGTAAGTACCCGGATCGTTGAGACGGTAAAAATAGGTTGCCGATGCGCCCATGTTGACCCCAAATGAGCCTTCAGGCATACCGTCAAACACCGCCGAAGCCTGCGGAAATCCATGAAAGTGAACGGTATGTGGATCAAACAAGTCGGGCCGCATGGCCATCGACACATTGGTCAAAGTCAGGTAAAAATCATCCCCCTCCTTGAGTTCAATGGTGGGAGCTGCAAACGTAGCGGCCATCGTGTCGAGCATGATGTTGGCCGGTGCTACGCCGGTGACATCGGCAAAACCGAAGGTATATAGGGTGCGGCCATCCGCCATGGTGATAAAACCGTCACCCGCTGTCAGGTGTTTGCAGGTGGTCTTGGCTGGCGTAACCTCGCCCGCAGTCCACTGCGCGTCGCCATTGGTGTCGCCCGGGCACTGCACAAACACCGCTGCGCTGGCCGATGTTCCGTACCCAAACGCTGCAACGACGGCCAGCGACAGCAAGGTTTTGTGGGCTATTTTTTTAGTGCTCATGGTGTAACTCCTTCGGTTATCTTTGGTTTTTCGCCGGACACCCGCCCGGCGAAAAGGCTCAATGCATAGAGCAAATCAAAGCGGTCGGCCTCATCTTCCGGTAAGGTGCATGGTGAACGGGCTGGTAGTTCCGTTAAAGAGCACAGACAGCATGCCCTCGGACGGGTTGATGCCCCCTACCCCACCACCACCGTTGAACCGCAGCTGAACCGTGCACGTGCTGCCCACCGTAAGGGTCTGGTTGGAGCAGGTGTTTCGCGTGCCCAGACTGAAGCGTGTACCCGACACCGAAATCGCTCCAATAACCGCTGGTGCGGTTCCACCGGCAGTCAGGGTCAGTGTGTTCACCGTGTTATTGCCAACGTTGCCAAAGTCAAAGCTGGTCACGCCAAGTGTGATGATCAAACTGCCTGGGCCAGACTCGCCGGTAAATGACATCGACGGCATACCTGAATTGCCTGTGCCCGCCGTTTCATCCGCACCGATATCAACACGGTTGGCCATTGTGCTGGGCCGACTGTCGCCGTCGTAGTCACCCGCAGGCACCCGGTTTGCGGCGGTTCTATTGACCCCTGCATTGACGGCAACCGATTGCTCATTGAGATGGTAGTCGCCACGCGCCGACCCGAAAGTTGGCCCGGCAGTGATATCCCAAGGAGTCAAGGGGCTGAAGATCACGTTGATGAAGTTGCCCCCTTCGTCAAAAGTCAACGCTGTCTGCATGATGGTGGTCTCTGGCAACACAACCGGTTGATCCGGATCGGTCTGTATCAGGAAGTCAATCGGTTTGACAAACGCCACCTGAGCCGCATCAGCCAGGATGCCACCGGCATTGCCTGCGTTGGCCGTCAGCACACTGCCGACCGAAGGCAACGCGGTGTGACTGGTATTACCAACAACCCCGAGGTCCCATATGCCTGCGTCAGTCAGGGTTGTGGTTTGCGGCACATTGGGGTCGGTTGGGGTGATGCTCCAGGTAAATGAGCGATTCCCCCAAACAATGTTGTTCAGCAACGTGGGGTTATCTACACCACTCACCTTTGCAATGCCGGCAACTTGCGCGGTTGACTGAACTTTCGGACCGGTCGGGAACGACTGCTGATTGGTGGCCGTGGTGGTATTGCCAGCCACCGTGTTGTTGATCATGCGCACCCTGTTGGTCACGTCGGCAAGTGCTACACCACCCCCGGCATAACCGGCTGCATTGTTGACAACCATGTTGTTGCTCAAGATCACATCATCAATCGTTGTGGTGCGCGCAATGCTGACACCGCCACCTGCACCCGCACCCGCGTGGTTGTACTGAATCAGGTTGCGTTCCACCCTGATATCACCCGTGCCGTCAGAGGTGCCACCCGCAGCGGGGAACTGCCCCCCGATAAACAAGCCACCCCCGGTTGGATTTGCTGCTTGATTAAAGGTCTGGTTCAACACAATTTTGTTGTCCAGAATCTGATTTGTCCCAACTGACAGACCGAAATGGCTGACACCACCACCGTCCGACATGGAGAAGTTGCCACAGATGTAGTTGTTACTCACCAGGTAGTTGTTGGTGCCAGTGCCCAGGGTGACACCACCGCCACCGCCAGCCCCCGTGGCTGTTTCGGAGGCACCATTCTGGGACACCCAGTTATGGTCAACCACAACCCTGGTATTGATACCCGGGGTGTACTCATTGCCATTAGCCAGAACGGTATGCCCGACACGGATGCCACCACCATACGTACCGTAGTTGCCCACCACACGGTTGTTGGTGATGTGCAGGTTGCAGTTATAGCCGCTGGCCAAAATGCCACCACCAGAATCTGAACCGGTGACGGTCAAGCCATCAATACGGAAGGCCACACCAGCCCTGGCACAGGTCGTACCATTTGCCGATGCCTTACCGACCGCAAGTATGCCCGGGCCCTCTTCGGCACCAAACAACATGGGTTCGTTGTTGGCAGCATCAAGGCCCACTGTTTGACCTGGAAGCAGATCAAAAGTGGCGTTGGCCTTGGCATTGATCTTGGCACGCCAGGCGGCCAAACCACCCGCACTGGCTTTGGACGCGTTAATGCCGACCGAATTAGCCCCCCAGCCTTGCAGGCGAACACGCTTGTCCAGGATGACATATTCGTTGTAAGTACCAGGCGGAATGGTGATCAGGGCCCCCACCGGGGTGGTTGCTGCATCGATAACAGCCTGAATGCTTGCACCGGGCTGGACTGTAATGGGCGCACGGCCACCCACATGCACCGTCAAACCAACCACGGTTTCCTTGCCGCTGTCACTACGGGTAATGGTGAGCTGATGCTGGCCCGCTGCCACGGTGCTCGGTACATCAACCGTCAAAATGTCCGCATTCCAACCTCCAACGACAGGCAACACCGTCGCGCCCAGCATGACCGTACCCGCAGCGCCAAAACCGTAATCACGTGTGATGAGTTTTAAAGAACCGGGAATGGTGGGGTCATACGCCGGGTTCGGTACTTCAGCATTCGCACCCGCCGACACAATGCTCAACCTGCGACTCCCAGTGGCCGGAACCCACGGGCCGTTGTTGCCATGGTTGTAGGCAGTGTCCGGGTTATTGACGCTGTAAATGGTCGGTGTCTTGTCCTGGCATTCACAGTCAAGAGGATTCTTCTCGACGGTCGCAAACGCCGCAATAGGCAACACCGGTGTGTCAAGGTAAGTGGTTTTACCCGCCAGATACTGCAAGGTGTAGCAGAACTGTGTGTACTTGCGATTGAAATACGGGTCGATCCCCATCTTGTCGGTACCGTCAGCGTTCACACCAACCTTGATCGGACCAGGATGGTTCATGCACGACACCATCATGCTGGGCATGACCCCCGAAGGGAAAGGTGGGTTAATGGTGAAACTGGATGGCACTAAAAAGTTATAAGAGCCGAACTGATCCGAATACACCCGGGTGATTTCACGCCCAGTCCAGTCTTGCACCGAAATTGGCAAGTGAGGTGGCGCGTATTTTTCACCAAACGTGGGTGCAAAGCGGTTGAACTCGCTGGCGGTGTCGTCCAAGATGAAGCCCACACCATGACCGGCAACTGGAGCCTCTGTGAACAAATAGAAGTCGGGGGCTGGGTTGGTGCCAGGCAGCAAAGACACGGCTTTCATGTCGCATTTTCTCCACTTGGAACCGGCCGAATAATTGGGGTTATCGGTATCTGCAGTGTTGTCGGCAAACAAGGTGAGTTTTGCCGGCACGTCCAGTTCCATGCCCACGCACTCAAAGGGCAGTGCTGCCGTGGAGGCCTGCAACTGGTCACCAAACACCACATTCTTGTCACCATTGCCTTGATGCAGGTAACCGGGAGGGGCAACCACTTCCACAATATAAGTGCCCTTGCCCGTGTCTCCAATCACCACGGGTAATTCGGCTTGACCGGCAACACGTCCAAACCCGTAGCCCCCATCAAACACGGCCGGAACGACTTGGTTGAAGTTGAACAGGCCATCGAAACAATCGAGTTCTGCCTGAAACGGTATGCCACCGTTGCTGGCTGGGATGGCACTGGGGTTCTTCACGCAACCGGTGGGAATAGAGTCATCCCAGCTGTCAGTTTTACCCAGCGCCATATGCAACTGGCCGGTTGGCGTTGCACCAGGGCCACCCCAGCTGAATACATCGCCGTAGCTGAAGGCTGTGCCACCTGCCGTGCTGCGTTTGATGTCCTCCACACCCTTCACACCTTCGCTCAGGCCACAGGATTGCGGATCGCGCCAGCAAAATGGGTAGTTGTCAACGTCGGGCTGATCATAGACATACCCGGTAGAGCTCAGCGCTGCACATTGCCCCGTGCCGTTGTGCATGGGTTTATCTGGCTTGCTGTCGCCGTCACAATCCAGGAACATGTTGACCTGAACACGCGGAACGCCAGGCTCCCAGTTTTCTGCTACTGCAAACCGTGGGTCATCTTCGGCACGGGTAATGGCGTAGTGAACGATACCTGCAATGCCACCATTTTCATTCTTGGGACCATTCAAAACACCGCTGTACGGCTGCTTACCCCACTCCACGTGGTTGGTTTGTCCCAGAAAAGTTTGCATCCCCTCCAGCAGAATCACCCCCTGCTCAGTGCGGTAATACTTGTCGCCCACCTTGAAACAAGCGGTGTGATCAATGATCTTGCCATTGACATCCAGGTTGGCCGCCACCTGATCTGCGGTGCAGGTCTGCTGCAATTGAGGATTGAGTCGATCAAATGGCTTGTAGGCAAAAGCCGGGTCGTTGCTGCCAAAGCTGCCTTTTTCTGCTGCCCACAATTTGGCCGCATTGGCCACCGGATCAATAACCCCACCGGCATCACCAATGACGGTGGCCCCTGTGGCTTTAAAACGGGCGTAATCGGCCTCGGCAATCATCCAATTGAAGAATGGGAACACCTCTGTGAAAGCAAAAGTACCATCTTTTTTTGTCAATGCAGACTGGTAAATGCTGCCATCGCGAAAGCGGATGTTGTTGGCCAAGCCTTGACCAAAGGCAGGTTTCAGATCACCTGCAGCGTAGTTTTTCTGAGCTTCCGTTTCAATCCCTGTGACCGGATCAACCGCGATGTAGGGATGATTGAAGGGCTCGGCAAAAAATGGCAGTCCCGTGCCATCAATGTCCTGGAACACCCGCCCCTGGTAACGCCCGAACCAGCTGAACACGGGCACATCACCCATTGCCAGGTCAGCGTTGCCCACCGTAATGGTCTGCGCGCCAATGATCATGTCCAGGGGATCGTCCCAGACAACCAGTTCGTAGTTGCCCGGAGGCACGTTCGGAATCGTGAAGGTACTGTCCTTCAGGCAAGGTGTTGCATACAGGGCACTTGTACCGCCACCGGTCTGGTTCAGGCCAACCCAGCATTCATTGACTGGCGCACCTTTTTCAAAGTTGTACAAGGGTGGGCGTGAATTGTGAATATTGACAATTTTGCCGGTGATGGCATGCGCCGTCCCACCGGTCAGGCCAACACAACGTGCACCGCTTTGCCCCTGAACGCAACCTGACTTGGTAAAACCAATGAACACATGATGCCCGGGGGGTCCGAATTCCTGAAAGAACGAGGGCTCATTGTTCTTCACCCAGGCATCTTGACCACGCGTGCCTTCAATGGTAGAGGTCTGATGCCAATCGGAATTCACCGGAGGAATAAGGAAGATGGTGTATTTGCCAGGAAACAGATTCTTGATGGTTGCAGTGCCATCCGCGCCGGTCAGGACAATGCCCGAGCCGCGCACCAACACCGCACCATTGGCATCGTAAGTGGTGCCCAGTGGGTTGCCAAACCCATCCTGGGTGACCGCACCACCCGACTGCCCATAAGTACCACCCGCTTCAGTGAGGACAACTGTAAATCCAGCCAGCCCAGGCTCCTGGGGCAAATCAGGTGCGCCATTGATCGGACTGTTGTCATTAAAGGCAAAGATCGAAATCTGCGCGGTTGGCAAGGGGTATTGATTCAGGTAAACCTGTGCGGTCGCACTGCTACCGTTGAAGACCACCGGTGCTCCCCCCATTTGGAAACCATCAGCAGCAACAGAAACATAGTACCGTTTGGCGGGATTCAAGCACGCTGCAGACGGGTTGGCCGTGGACGGGCAGACCTCAGGAATCTGCTGTGCATACAAGCGTGCCACATCCGGGTCTTGGGTCACACCAGCCTTTAGCGTTCCCACTCTGCCAGCCGCTACGACCGGCATATAGCTGGTGTGAAAACTGAAGGAATAGTTGGCAGTGGTGGCGGGTTGCCCAGGCACTGACAGCTTGGTGGCATCTTCCTCCACCGTCCATCGGTATTGCGTAATGGGCGAAGCCAGCGACTTGCCGTCCTTGTCCACACCAATAACATTGACCGTTAACTGGGCTGCATAGGCAACACCTGCCCCAAGCAGACAAAACGCCAAGGCCACAAGTCGTACAGCTGACTGCCTGATGATTCTGAACAGCTTGGCGTTGCTCTGGGTTTCCATGGTCACACTCCCGAGATGTTTGACAAAAATGCGTGCAAGAAATTAAAGGATTTCAATTGCTTGCACGCCCCACCTACCTTGAGTTTTGAAACTCATGGCGGCAAGAATATGCGGGGCGAAACATCTTGTAACGGGTAAACACCCGACCATCAAATAGGGCGACTACTACTTCAAAGAACTAAAAAACGGGAACCGCCGCACATCCTTAAGGCGAACTTAAAGTGAGCAAAAACCGCCGGAATACACCAAGCTCCTGGGTCAGGTACTGAAAAAAAATTCCCCGTGCAGCGGCATTACTTCACAGTCCAGCCTCGTCCACCCCTATGAAAAGAGCGCAGGTAGGAAGAAACTGTTTTGCACGGTTTTCTCACTTTAGATGTAACTGATTTGCAAAATTTGAAATAAAAATTACAAATTCAAACTTTGCCCATAGGAGGGTGACATGCGACTGATACTGGTTGAAGATGACACGATGCTGGGCGAGGCTGTTCAGCATCACCTGACGCACGCCGGCTTTGCCGTTGACTGGGTTCAAACCGGGCAAGACTTTTCTGAAGCCCTCAAAGGTCACCATTACGACTTTGTGATCTTGGATCTGGGCTTACCCGACTGTGATGGTGAAACCTTGCT
>JAVHPS010000154.1:33256-37456 GCA_036170715.1 Rhodoferax sp.
CATCGCGAGTTCTGGGTGCTGGAGGTACTGGTTCGGCGCAAAAATCAGGTCTTGACCCGCGCTCAGATTGAAGAAGCGCTGTACGGTTGGGGCGAAGAAGTGGAAAGCAATGCGGTTGAGGTTTATGTTCACATGCTGCGCCGCAAATTTTCTGCCAGCCTGATCCACACCATCCGCGGGGTTGGCTACCAAATAGCGCCAGCGCTCATGTATGCCTGAATTGATCCTGGTCCGCTCGGTGCAGCGCCGCGTGGCGATGGTATCGGCCGCAGTCGTGAGCACGGCCATTGCCATTGGTGTCGTCGGTATCGAATGGGTTGAAGGCATCGAACACGAACACATGCTGGACGGACGGCTGGAACAACTGGCGGGCACCATTCTCCGGTTTGTACCCGACCAACCCCAAAAAACGGCAGCCGCTGCGCCCCCCGCTCTGTCGGCCTCAAATGACGCGGTTAAAAGCAAATCGATCTACAGCTACCAGGTCTGGCTAACCAAGGGCGGTTTGCTCTACCAAAGTCCTACTGCGTCAGCCACCCAACCCCTGAAAGACCTCAGCAAGTTCGGGTTTGACTCGGTCACGATCAGCGGTGAAATGAACCGGGTTTATTCAGTGTTGTCGCCCGACGGGGCCGTGGTGGTGCAGGTTGCTGAACCGGTCAGAGAGCGTGCCGACGACATCCGTTTGACTTTCGGGTTCTACCTGACCACGCTGCTGCTGCCGTTCGGGTTCTCGATGGCAGCTACATGGTTTTTGCTACGCGGCTCATTTCGTGCGCTTGACCAACTGGCGCAGCGACTACAACAACATCAACTGCTGGATGTGCGGCCAGTGGCCAACGACCAATCCCCCCGCGAATTCGCACCCGTGATAGAAGCCGTCAACTCACTTTTTCATCGAACGAGCCAGGCATTCATGATGGAGCAACGATTCACGTCCATGGCCGCACACGAGTTGCGAACCCCTTGGGCCGGCATTCGGGCGCAAGCCCAAATTGCTTGCAATGCACAGAATCATGGGGAGCAGCAAGCCGCTTTGCAATCAATTATTCGGGGTATAGACCGCGCCTCCCACGTGTTCGACCAGCTGTTTGACCTGACACGGGTTGAGAGCATGCAAAAGGACATTGTGGCCAGCTTTCAGCGTGTGCAACTGGACATGATTTATCGGGAAGTAATGGAAGATTTGGGCAGCAAAGTGGCGGCCAAGCGCATTTCGATCACAGCCGAGTTGCATGAAGGGAACATTCAGGGTCTGGATTTCGCCATCTACCTGCTGCTGCGAAATTTGATCTCAAACGCGGTGCTGTACACCCCCGAAGGGGGGCAAATTATGGTGTCTGTCGAGCGCCAAGACACCCACGTTATTTTGACTGTTGACGATTCCGGCAAGGGTATTCCTGAAGAGGCACGTGGCCGTGCTTTTGAACGCTTCAATCGCCTGGGTCAACAAGGTGCAGACGGAGTTGGCCTGGGTCTTTCCATCGTGGCCCAAATTGTCGAATTGCACGGGGCGCAGATACAACTGTTGGATTCCCCTCTGGGAGGGCTGCGCGTACAAGTGGTTTTCAGCGCTGCGCTGCTCACGCCAACATATCAAACCCCTGCGCCTCGACGCTCATGAAGGCACGGGTGAGTTCAGCCACTGCCACGTAAAAACGCGCCTTGGGGTGCTGCGCCAGTGCGTCGCACAGGGTATTCACCCAAGGCTGGATGTGTGCGGCAAAAAAGACCTGCTGACGTGTCAGGTTGGCCACCGCCACGTCGTCCCCGGCAATCAGGTAGCGCATCACCTCGAACAGGTAGGCGATGTGGTCTTCGGTTTCGCTCATGGCATCCATGCGCGCCAAGCCCAAAGAGGTCAGATCGGTGCGCAGGCGTGCCAGCGGTTTTTCGTTCAAAAAACCGCTCAGGTAATGCGACGCATACAGGTACACCTCGGGCTTGCCGACACCGCCAAACAGCGCATCAAACTCGTCGGCAATCTGCGCGTCGGTCAGCTCACGTGCCACGCCGACCAAGGCACGCCAGGGTGCTTCCAGAAACGCCCCAGCGGCCGGTGATTCGGTCACTGCAAGACGCAAATTAGCTATAAATTCAGGAGCTGGTTGCCCATAATAAACATGGGCTAGAAGCCCATAAAGCTCTGAACGCGCGGTTTCTTCGTCAAGCGCGCTGCTGGTGGCAGATTCGGGCAAAGGCATCATGATTTGATATCCGTAATTTTGAGTTCGTTGTCAGCCGAATAGATGTCAATGACGCGGCAGTCGCCGCACATTTTCAGGCGCTGCAGCGCCTCGCCCTGAAACATGCTGTGGCCTGCCAATTTGCCCAGCATGGCCTCAATGCCCTTGAGCGTGCCAAACGGCTTGCCACAACGCACGCAGGCGTAGGGCTGCATTTCATTGAGCAGCACCGCCTCTTTGCGCTGGGGCAGCAGGCTGAGTTGTGGCACCAGTTTGAGGGCTTTTTCCGGGCAGGTGGTGACGCACAAACCGCATTGCACGCAATTTTTTTCGATAAAGCGCAGTTGCGGCGCGGCCGGGTTGTCAGCCAGCGCACCAGCCGGGCAGGCATTGACGCAGCTCAAGCACAGCGTGCACGCGTCTTTGTTGATGGCCAGCGCGCCCAATGGTGAACCTGCCGCAGGCAAGGCAATGGCTCCCAATTCGGCTGTGCCGACCGGTATGGCACCTTCGCGCCTTTGGGGGAAGGTTGCGATGGGGGCTTGCGCGATCAAATGGTCCAGCGCCAGCTCCAGCGTGGCGCGCTTGTCGGCCTGCACCGCAAAGCTGGCGTGGCGTGCCGGAGTTTGCGCGGGTGCAGCGCGCAGGTCGCGGTCCAGCGCGGCCAGGTCACGCGCGTCGCGCACCTGCAGCAGCTTGAAGTGTTCACCGGCGTAACCCAGACCATTCAAAATGGCTTGCGCCACAGCCATCTGCTCTTGCAGGGCTACCGTGTACTGCGGCGCTTCCTCATCGGTGAGCAACACCCAGACATTGGCCGCGCCATAGGCCACTGCCGTGAGCCACAGCTCCAGCCCAGTGCTGCTGGTGTGCCACAGCGCCAGCGGCAACACGCGCGCAGGCACACCTTGCGTGCCGTCCTTCTGGCGTTTTTCCAGCTGCGCGGCGCGGCCCAGGTCGCCCAACAGCTGCGCGCCTTTGCCTTGGCTGTGCAGCAACAGCGCCGCATCTTTTCCACCACTGCGCTGGTAAGTCGCAAGCAGGGTTTTCAACCGTACGCCCTGATCTGCCGCACGCGGATAGGCAAAAGCCATGGCACCGGTCGGGCACACCGTGCTGCAAGTGCCACAGCCCACGCACAGGTTCGGGTTGACCTTGATTTGTTGCCGATGCAGGTCAGAGCTGATGGCACTGGCCGAACACACGTCGATGCAGGCGTGGCAACCCACTTTTTCATTGCGGCTGTGCGCGCACAGCTTTTGTTTGTAGGCAAAGAATTTGGGTTTCTCAAATTCGCCCACCAGGTCACGCCAGGCCAGCAAGCTCTTCAGGTCGTGGCCGTCCCAGTGCAGGTAACCTTGCGGCTTGGCGTGCTGGGTAAACGCCGCGCTGGCGCGCAAGTCCAGCACCAGGTCAAAGGTCTCTGACTGCGTCTGCGGCGCACGGTTGAAGTCGATGGCACCGGCTACCTGGCAGACCTTGATGCAGGCGCGGTGGCCCTTGCAGGCGTTCAGGTCAATCTGGTAGTCCAGGCCGATGGCATCCTCGGGGCACACCGCCAGACAGGCGTTGCAGCGCGTGCACAGGTCCAGGTCGATCGGGTTGGTCTGCTGCCAGGTCAATTCAAACGCGCCCAGCCACCCGGTGAGCTGCTGAATCTGCCCGCCCAGCACGGGGTAACGCCGCTCTTGCGCTGCGCCCGCCTCGCCCGACCCTTGCGTGAACAGGGTCACGTCCAGTGCGTCACCCAGCAGTTCGGCAACGCGCTCGGCCGCGTCCAGCGGGCCGATGATCAGCGCGCGCCCGGCGCTCTTGTAGGTAACGGTTGCCACCGGGTCGGGCACGGGCAAGTGGGCTGCGGCCAAGAGCGCGGCGATCTTGGGGCTGGCCTGGGCGGCGTCACGGCTCCATCCACCGGTCTCGCGGATGTTGACAAACTTGACCGGGGCGCTGCTGCCGGCCTGGTCCAGCAGCTCGCCAAACAAGCGCTGCTCTTGCGTGCAGGCCACCACCA
>JAVHPS010000155.1:0-2045 GCA_036170715.1 Rhodoferax sp.
CGAATCACCACACGCGGTGTTTTCACCAACCCGGCCTCAATGGCATCGTTCAAGCCAAAATCCGACACCACCCATTCAAACAGTGCGGCCTCGGTACTGGTCTTGCCAGTGGGCGCAAACGGCGTGGCCGACAGGTCAAAGCAGCGCGTGATTCGGCGCATTTTGTGAATGCGGTCCAGCCCTTCAATCCAGCGAGTGGCCTGATCGAGATCGATACCCAAATCTTCGGCGTCTTTTTTACTCACCTTGGATTCCGCTGGCTTGCGGTACGCATGGTGGGCTTCATCGTTGATGATGATCAGGTCTTTGTAGCCCGATAGCTTGCCCAACACGCGCCGCACATAGGCTTCATCGCTCTCGGCGCCTTTTTTGACCACCGAGCGGTCTTGCACCTTGAGCGGCATCAGGCTGTGCCAGTTGTCGATCAGAAGTTCCACATGATTGAGCTTTTGCCGCAAGGCCTCGTTGGGGCAGAGCGAAAACTGGTCGTACACGTTTTCCAGGTGCCCAGGCAGCAGCACCTGCAAGCGCTCTTTGACCGTCAGACCGGGTGCCACGATAAACACAGCGCGAGAGAAATCCTTGTTCCGCTTGGGGTAGGTCAGCGCGTTCAGCACCTGCCAAGTGATGATCATCGCCATCACCGCCGTCTTGCCGCTGCCCGTGGCCATCTTGTTGCACAAGCGCTCCCAAGCACCGCCATCACCCGGCACGGCAATGCCTTGTTTGAACTCAGGTGCAGCCTCGACTGACCAGATCAGCGTCTCAATCGCCTCCAACTGGCAAAAGTAAAAGGCATAGACCCGGTTGGCTTGTGGGTCTTGCCAATGCACCAGCAGTTGCCGTGTGATCGCTGTAATGCCGGGGTAATCAGCGCTGCGCCATGCATCCACCCGCTCGCGAATGCGGTTGACCAACTCCAGCTCAACGCTGCGCACGGTGTTGTTGCGCGTATCGAAGATTTCATAGCCCGCCGAGCGTCGCCCCTCAAACAGCGCCAGTTTGCTGTTGCTGTCTTGGGCGCGCTGCCAGTGGTGGGTGGGGCGCTCAAAGGGCGAGCTGATGATCAGAGACTTCTCAATTGCCATGAATTTGCCCCTGAGTCATGTTCAAAGACTGAACACGTTTGAGCGCCCGCGCCAGACTGGGTGAGCACTGTGCGCCGCGCTGGGCATTCCAGTGGGTGCGCACAAACGCACCAAGATGCAAGTTGTAGCCCGTGCCAGGTTTACTCGGGTCAGTGCCTGAAATCACTTCGGTGCGCAACAGCCGCTCTTTGGATCGCCGCAGCAGACTCAGCACCAGTCGCTTGGGGTCAACTTCATCATCAGGATGTTGTGGCAACTTGTTCAGCGGCACGGCCAGTGCGTGAGAAAACCCTTCGCGGTCGGCCAGCAGCCAGCTTTCAGCCTCCGTGTGCGCCAATCGCAAAACAAAACGCGCATGGCCAGCGCTTTGCAACCAAGCCGAGCGCAACGTCACCGCACATTGACCATCGGTATCAGCAACGCACAGCACAGGCTGCACATGCCTAGCCTGCTCTGCATAACGTAGCAATGCTGGCAGCAATTTGGTCACGCCCTTGGTGTCAATCGATGGCCGTGCCAACTGCCAACCGGGCAAACCAGCCGCCACCAAGCGCTCACCCAGCGCACAACACAGGGCATCTTCGCCCACCACCAGAATGCGCTTCATGCAAACAGACCCAACTGCTCAAGCGCTTGAGGTCTGGTTTTGGGCAGCATCACCTCTGCCGGGTTGAGTCCGTGCGCCATGGCGTTCAATTCTTCCGAGTCAGGCACACGAATCGTTGAGCCATTGGCACCGGGTTCAATCAACAGCACGGTCTGTCCGTCAGCAATTGCGGTCAGCAACACCTCGCTGTGTGTGCTGATCAACACCTGCCGTGCCGACGAGCGTTTTTTGCGGTCACGCAAAATGCGGTCAATCATCAAAGGAATATGCGCCACGATACCGTCATTGAGCGACAGTTCGGGCTCTTCCAGCAGCAATAGACCGTCGCCTTCCTGCAAGGCCCACAGCAG
>JAVHPS010000156.1:0-2042 GCA_036170715.1 Rhodoferax sp.
AGGTAGCCGACCCGGATGTTGGGCGAAATGGTTTTGGAAAAACTGCTGATGTAAATCACCCGGTTGAGCTGGTCCAAGCTGGCCAGAGACGGTCTGGGTTCGGGGTCCAGGTCTGCATAAATATCGTTTTCAACCACCAAAAAATCGTACTTATCAGCCAACTGCATGACCCGGTGCAGGTGTGCCAGCTGGGCAATCGAACCGGTTGGGCTTTGCAAGCGGGGTTGGGTAAAAAACACCTTGGGGCGCTCTTCAATCACCAAGCGCTCCAGCGCCACCAGGTCGTAGCCCGCAGGAGTTCGCGGCACACCAATCAGACGCGCACCCAAAAACCGCAATGAAAACAGCAAATTGGGGTAACCGGGGTCATCCACCAACACGGCATCACCCGGGCGCACCAGGCGGCGCGCCACCAGATCCATGGCCTGACTGGAACCCTGCGTCAACAACACCTGCTCGGCGGTGACGGCAATTTCCTGCTCGGCCAGCATTTCACGCACCAACTTGCGCAGCGGCAGATAGCCTTTGGGCTCGCCGTATCCGCTCAAATCCACATCGTCGGTGGCCAGACTGCGCAAGCCGCGCCGCACACCGTCCTGAAACAGCCAGTCGCCTGGCAGCCAGCCGCAACCCGGTTTCATGCGCAAGGCACGGTTCTCAAAAATGCGGCGCAGGTACCACATCGAATCAAAACTGAAATTGGGGCCATGGCCCGGCAATTCGGCCACCGACTTGGGCCGCTGCTTGACAAAAAAACCAGAGTGTGGCCGGGACGCAAAGTAGCCTTGGGCGACCAACCGGTCGTAAGCGTCCACCACGGTGAACACACTCACATTGTGCGCATGGGCAAACTGGCGAATGGACGGCGCTTTGGAGCCTGGGCGCAACTCCCCCGCCTCGATGGTCACGCGAAAACCGGCCACGATTTGCAGCACCAGCGGGGTTGAGCTTTGTGGATTAAGCGTGAACATGCGTGTCAGTGTGGGTGGTTAGGGTTTGTATGTACTGGCAAAACAAGCTGCACAGTGCACCTTCAAAAAGAGCTTAACTGTATATGGTGCACAACCAAGAGCAACTTTAAAGTTGCGTCACTTTATCAACTCCACCACCCTGAGGATCGCCATGTTGACCAAAACCCAAGCCACCAACGCCGCCCTGATGGCCCGCCGCAAAGCCGCCATTCCCCGCGGTGTCGGCCAGAGTCACGAAGTGTTCATTGCCCGCGGCGCAAACGCCGAGGTATGGGACGTGGAAGGCAAACGCTACATTGACTTTGCCGGCGGCATTGCGGTGCTCAACACCGGCCACTGCCGCCCCGAGATTGGCCAGGCCGTGAAGGACCAGATTGACCGCTACACCCACACCTGCTTCCAGGTGCTGGCCTACGAGCCTTATGTGGAACTGGCCGAGCGCTTCAACGCCCTGGCCCCCGGCAACTTTGCCAAGAAAACCCTGTTTTTGAGCACCGGGGCCGAAGCGGTGGAAAACGCCATCAAAATCGCCCGCGCCCACACCAAACGCCCAGGCGTGATTGCCTTTACCAGTGGCTACCACGGCCGCACGCTGCTCACGCTGGGCCTGACTGGCAAAGTTGCGCCCTACAAGCTGGGCTTTGGCCCGTTTCCGAGTGAGATTTTTCACGCCCAGTTTCCTAACGCAGCCCACGGTGTGAGCGTGGACGATGCCATGGCATCGATCGAGACCATTTTCAAGAACGACATCGAAGCCAGCCGCGTAGCCGCCATCATCGTGGAGCCGGTGCAAGGCGAAGGCGGCTTCAATGTGGCTCCCACTGACTTTTTGCAGCGCCTGCGCGCCCTGTGCGACCAGCATGGCATTGTGATGATTGCCGACGAAATTCAAACCGGCGCGGGTCGCACCGGCACCTGGTTTGCGATCGAGCAAAGCGGCGTAGCCCCGGACTTGATCACCATGGCCAAATCGATGGCGGGCGGCTACCCCATCTCGGGGGTGGTGGGCCGTGCCGAAATCATGGACGCGCCGGCCGCTGGTGGCCTGGGCGGCACGTATGCCGGCAGCCC
>JAVHPS010000157.1:0-10096 GCA_036170715.1 Rhodoferax sp.
CGCTCTTTTTCGATGTCCATCGAGTCGAGCACCTGGGCTTGCATCTCGCGTTCTTGCAAGCCACCACAGCGCTGAATCAGGCGATCGGCCAAAGTGGATTTGCCATGGTCAATGTGGGCAATGATCGAAAAATTTCTGATGTGATTCATCAAGGGAAACAAAAGTGAGTGAAGTTGAAAAGAAGCAACCAGAAAAAAGGGCGCGGTCAAAAGAGACGCGCCCTGAACCAACTCGTTTGGCAACTGCAGAAGTTGGATGGGTATTGTAGGCAAATCAGCCCGAAATGGCAGCCCAAAACCGGTCTTAACCCCGCACAGTCAGCAGACCTTGCATTTTATACACAGGTTATTAACAAACTTGAAAATACTCAACGATTGGGTCGAATAACCGTGTATTGAACCCATTCACCGCGCCGAAACAAGACATTCAGCGGTTTGGATTTGTCGTACTTTACCAACAGCGCCTCCAGCTCTGCCACATTGTTCACAGGCTTATTGGCAGCTGAAAGAATCACATCGCCCTGGCGCAAACCGGCACCAGCGGCCGCATCAGCCACACCTTCCACCTGCACCCCGCCCTTGAGGCCCAATTCTTTCTTGGCCGCCTCGGTCAGGTCACTCACCAGCAAACCGAGGGCCTGCGCGGCTGTAGCTTCTTTGGTTTTGGCCGGTTTGTCGGTGGCCTTGGCAACCACTTTATCAGCCTCAATTTCTGCGATGACCACACTCAGGTCTTGGCTCGTGCCACGACGAAATACCGTCACCGTGCTCTTGGTGCCAGGCTTGGTAGCCCCCACCATGCGTGGCAGGTCGCTTGACTTTTCAACCGCCTTGCCATCAAACCGGGTGATGATGTCGCCCGCCTCAACCCCGGCCTTGTCTGCTGGTGCATTTTTTTCAACCCCACGCACCAAGGCACCGCGCGGCTTGCCCAAACCAATGGATTCAGCCACTTCTTTGGTCACCTGGTCAATTTGTACGCCAATGCGGCCACGCGTGACACGACCGGTGGCACGCAACTGCTCGCTGACACGCACCGCCTCGTCCATCGGAATCGAGAATGAAATCCCCATCGAGCCGCCCGAGCGGGAGTAGATCTGGCTGTTGATGCCCACCACTTCCCCGCGCATGTTGATCAACGGGCCGCCTGAGTTGCCAGGATTGATGGCCACATCGGTTTGAATGAACGGCAGATAGTCGCCGGTGTCGCGCTGTTTGGCACTGACAATGCCAGCGGTGACGCTGTTTTCAAGACCAAATGGCGAACCGATGGCCATCACCCATTCGCCCACCTTGAGGCGGTTGACATCACCCACCTTGACCGCAGGCAGGCCATTGGCTTCGATCTTCACCACCGCAACATCACTGCGTTTATCAGCGCCAACGATTCGCGCCTTGAACTCGCGCTTGTCGGTCAGGGTCACCAGCACTTCGTCAGCACCGTCCACCACATGCGCGTTGGTCATGATCATGCCGTCAGTGGTCAGGATAAACCCGGAGCCCACCCCCCGTGGTTGCTCATCATCCGGTTGTTGTCCGTGGCCGGGTGGGGGTGACTGACGCGGGCCATTGGGGCTGTTGGGCACATTTGGGATGGGTAACCCAAAACGTCGGAAGAACTCCAGCATGTCCGGGTCAATCTGCCCCGGATTACCCTTGCGCGGACTGATTTTTTCGAGCGTTCGGATGTTCACCACCGAGGGTCCCACCTGCTCCACCAGATCGGTGAAATCGGGCAAGGCACGTACTTGCGCCATGGCCGACGAGGCCGGCAACACGACCGCTGCAACGGTGGCCATCAGCACACCGCTGAGCGCAACCGCGCCAAGTTTTTTCCAATTCAATCGCATGACTTTTCGCCTTTCAACAACAAAACAGACCACCACATCAAGACTTATTTTTTTCTTTCAAGTCCGGCAGCAAACATTTCCAGCGTTTGCACGGGCACTTCACCCACCACGGTCAACCACCAGGCCCCGGCGCGCCGGGTCAGCATGCGGGTGGCACCCAGCGCAAAGGTTTCCTGCGCCAGGTCATTGTGATGACGTGCCGGGTCAAAGGTTTCAATAAACAGCGACACCGAGGCCAATCCATCTGAAAAAACCCATTGCAACGGCCCTACACGGGCATCGGGCTTGGCCTGCTGGTGCTGATAACAATCCATCGACCTGAAGCCGGGTACGGCTTGCCTGAGCCGCCACCCCTGCTGCTCGGCAGAGGTGTTGGTAAGGTTCGGTTTGCTGACCTCATAGCCGCGGGTGTTGTCCATCATGGCACTGAGTTGGTCCCAGCTCATCGGCTTAGCCAATTGCAATTCGGAGAATGCGGCTTGCTCCAGCACACCATCGGCCGTGTCCAGAGTTTGCAGTTTGACGACCAGCCCGGTGGCTTGCGTCGTCCAGATGCGGTAACCAAAACGCAACGGGTCGCGCGGCTTGAGTTCGACCACGTCGGTCAAGAAATCGGCCACACGATCATGCCCAACCCGCTGTAAGTCATAAAACTGGGCAATAGATGAGTCGGCCTGGGTCAGAAGACTCGGGAAAAGGCCCAGCGATGTACGCTTTTCGGCTACCGCCAAGCGGCTTTGCGGCCAATAGGTCATCACCTGGTCATTGCGGCGGTAAGTGCTGCGCGGCACACCCGACAAAGCATCCACCCGCTCTATTTGCTGCTCACCTTCGCACACGTGCCAAATTTTGGCCGACGACATGGCGTGGCTCGTGGTCACCACAAAGGTTCCCACGTACGCATTTTTGTGTGCTGCGTCATGCAGGCGCAGCAGCCATTGCGCCACGCTTGGGGTCGTGTGCCCCTGCCCGCCGGACTGGGCCCGCACCGACCCCATCAGGGTCAACAGCACCAACAACACTGTCAAAAGTTTCAACGTGCACCCTCTTCAAAGGTTGCATTGCGTAAAAATCCAGCGGACATTTGCAGGATCGAAGTTCCCCCCCATTGCCGGTGTGCGGCCAGCAAGGCATCGAGTTGTGGGTCGCGAATCATGACCTGCGGCTCGGCGGCCATGACCAAGGCAGAAGTTCCATCCTTGCGCACCAGCAAGGCCCCTGGTGCCGGGGCGACCACCGCCGCGAGTTGTGTCGGTGCTTCGGCCTTCCAGTTCAACCCCTGCCAAGCCAGCACACTGGCCAGCGCCACCGAAGCCATGCCGGCGACCAAACGCCACGAACTCGCATTGGCACTTTCCATAACATGTTTGTTTATAGCTTTAGCCCTTCTATTCGTTTGATTTATAGCTATATTTTCAATAGCATCTTGTGCCATGCGTTGGCGCAACCTGCACAGAAAATCAGTGTCATGGGTACGCAACTCTGCTTGCTCATGGCGCATCACCTCACCCACCAAATGGTAGGTATCCCATTGGGCACGGGCTTGTGGGCTGGCCTCCAGATCAGCCAGGGTTTGGGCCCATTCGTCAGCCGACAACTGCCCGTCAACCAACGCAGAAATACGTTGGGAAGTTTGAATGGATAGATCAACCATGCTGCTCCTTCATGCCACTGCAAGCTTTCGTTTTATGCACCGCACCTGGTTCTCACCAACGCTTGCTGGTTTGCTTTTCCAGCATGGGTTTGACTTTGGCAGAAATCGCCTCGCGCGCCCTGAAAATGCGTGAACGCACGGTGCCCATCGGACAATTCATCAAAGCTGCAATGTCTTCGTAACTCATGCCATCCATTTCCCGCAAAGTGATCGCCTGTCGCAGGTCAGGTGGCAAAGCCTCCAGTGCCGCATTCACGGCGGCGGCAATCTCCTTGGCTGCCATGACCGATTCAGGTGTTTCGTCCGTGGTTGGTTCATGTCTGGCGTAAAAAGTTTCATTTTCATCATCCCGGGATGGCATCGAGGCTTCGGTGATGGAACGGTCGCGCTTTAACTCCAGCAAAAACATTTTGGCGGTGTTCACCGCAATGCGGTACAGCCAGGTGTAAAACTGGGCTTCGCCCCGAAACTGGTGCAGGGCGCGGTAGGCGCGTAAAAAAGTTTCCTGCGCAATGTCTTCCACCAGGTCAACATCACGCACCATGCGACCAATCAGGCGCTCCACCCGGCGCTGGTACTTGATCACCAGCAGTTCAAATGCCGACTGGTCACCGGCTACAGCACGTGCCACCAACAAGGCATCCGGGTTGTCTGGCGGCGCTGTGTGGTGCGGTTCCAGCTGGCTCATGGCGTGCGCTCCAAAGCCGATGCTGCATCAGGTGTCGCTTGCTCGCTGGAACTTGCAGGGTCATGTACAGCACGGCGCAAAGCCAACCAATTCGGTGCACAGGCAGAGCGCTCAAGCCAGACCCAGGTCAGGTGGTTTGTTTCTGGTTCGCCAAGCCGCAACAACAGGGCCGCTTGCCAATCCAGTACCAGTTCGGGCTGCACCTGCATGGAAGCTGCTGGCAAAGCCAGCTTCCAGACGCGACCGTCCCAGATCAACTGCCCTTGCGGTGCACGCCACCATGACCGCAGCATGGCCACAGTGATGCCCACCGTCAATCCACACGCCAGCCCTTGGGGCCAGCCAACCGCATCCACTGAAGCACTCCAGCCGACCACCACCAAGCTGACACACCCCAGCGATGCCGCCATCAGCCAGACCTGAAAATGCGAACGCCCCACCGGAAAAGCAACCGCTGGGGCGTTATGCATGGCGCAGACCTGTCAACCCAGGTTTCAGGCTGAACCCTGGCTGAATCAAGGCGCGCGCTTGAACACCAAAGAGCCGTTGGTGCCACCAAAACCAAAATTGTTCTTGATGGCCACCTCAATCTTCATGTCACGTGCGGTATTGGCGCAGTAGTCCAGATCACATTCCGAGTCCTGGTTGAAGATATTGATGGTGGGCGGGCTCTTTTGATGGTGCAATGCCAAGACCGTCACCACCGATTCCAGGCCACCAGCACCACCGAGCAAGTGCCCGGTCATGGACTTGGTGGAGTTGACCACCGCATGTTTGGCCTGAGCGCCCAAAGCTGCTTTGATGGCGTTGGATTCGTTGATGTCACCCAGCGGTGTGGAGGTGCCATGGGCATTGACGTAGTTCACTTGATCGGCATTGACACCGGCGTTGCGCAACGCGTTCACAATGGCACGGCGTGGGCCATCCATGTTGGGCGCGGTCATGTGCCCGGCATCGGCACTCATGCCGAAACCAGCCAATTCAGCGTAAATTTTGGCACCGCGGGCCTTGGCATGTTCATACTCTTCAAGCACCATCACGCCAGCGCCTTCACCCAGCACAAAACCATCACGGTCTTTGTCAAATGGGCGCGAAGCCGTGGCGGGGTCGTCGTTGCGGGTGCTCAAGGCGCGCATGGCAGCAAACCCACCCACCCCCAGTGGCGACACCGCGGCTTCAGATCCGCCAGCAACCACCACATCGGCATCACCGTATTCGATCATGCGCCCGGCCTGGCCAATGCTGTGCAAGCCGGTGGTGCAAGCCGACACAATGGCCAGGTTAGGCCCCTTGAAGCCGAAGCGGATTGACACATGCCCTGCAATCATGTTGATGATGGTCGATGGCACAAAAAACGGCGAGATGCGACGTGCACCGCGCTGAACGTATTCAGCATGCACGTTTTCGATCATGGGCAAGCCACCAATACCCGATCCGATGACACAGCCAATGCGACAGGCAAGCTCCTCGTCGAGGGCCTCACCAGTGGGCAAACCAGCGTCGGCCACCGCTTGCGCCGCAGCGGCAATGCCGTAATGAATAAAGGTGTCCATGGCACGCGCCTCTTTGGCGCTCATGTAGGACTCAACATCAAACCCTTTGACTTCACCGGCAACTTTGCAGTTGAAGGATGAGGCATCAAACTTGGTGATCAGGCCCACACCGGGCTGACCAGCCAGCAGATTGGCCCAAGTGGTGTCAACCGTGTTACCCACGGGACTGACACAACCCAAACCAGTGACAACAACACGACGACGGGACATAGGGATCAACAGTCTGTGGTTTGTAAAACATAAGCCACGCCTTGCAGGGCCTGGCTACCAATGGGATTTAATGGGTGAAGGGCTGCAACCAGCCACTTCACTGGCCTTAGGCCTTCTTGTGCGTATTGGCGTAATCGATGGCGTTTTGCACCGTGGTGATTTTTTCAGCATCTTCGTCAGGGATTTCAATGCCAAATTCATCTTCAAGTGCCATCACCAGTTCAACCGTGTCCAAAGAATCGGCACCCAGATCAGCCACAAAAGCTTTTTCGTTAGTGACTTGGGATTCTTCAACACCGAGTTGCTCGGCAATGATTTTCTTAACGCGTGCTTCAATATCGCTCATGGATTCCCTCTGAGGGTTGTAAAAAGATTGATGATTTTAGCCGGGCTTGGAACCACTGCTCCAAGCTGGCCTCCAACTGAAAAAATACGCTTGTTTATAAACGATCTCGCTTACATGTACATGCCACCGTTCACATGCAGTTCCTGCCCGGTGACATACGCCGCCTGCGGCGAGGCCAAATAAGCGACCGCATGCGCAATGTCAGACGGTTTGCCCAAATGGCCCAGTGGAATTTGCGACAGCAGTGCTTTTTGCTGCTCATCGGCCAGCTGCGCGGTCATGTCGGTTTCAATAAACCCCGGTGCCACACAGTTCACCGTGATGTTGCGCGAACCCAGTTCACGCGCCAGCGCACGGGTCATGCCGGCCACACCCGCCTTGGCTGCCGCATAGTTGGCCTGCCCCGGGTTGCCACTGGCCCCGACCACCGAGGTGATGCTGATGATGCGACCGTAGCGTTGCTTCATCATGGTGCGCATCACCGCGCGGCTCATGCGAAACACGGCCTTGAGATTGGTGTCAAGCACCGCGTCCCACTCGTCATCTTTCATGCGCATGGCCAGGTTGTCACGGGTGATACCCGCGTTGTTCACCAAAATTTGCAACCCGCCGTGCGCCTTGACCACGCTGCCAATCAAGGCATCCACACCGGCGGCATCGTTCACGTTCAGCACCTGCGCACTGCAGTCCGGATAAGCTGACAAGGTTTGCTGCAACTTGGCAGCACCCTCGGCGGTGGTGGCCGTGCCAACGACCTTCAAGCCACGCTTGGCCAGCTCCAGCGCAATTGCCGCACCAATACCACGGGTGGCACCGGTAACCAAGGCCACCTGACCTTCAAATTTGATCTCACTCATCGTCTCAAGCTTCCAGCACAAAAGTTTTAACGTCGGCCAGGCTGGCCTTATCAAACAAAGGCAAGCCCTGCATGTCCGGGTTGATGCGCCGGGTCATGCCCGCCAGCACCTTGCCAGGGCCACACTCCACCAAAGTCAGCAGACCGCGTGCCGCCATGGCCTGCACACATTCCACCCAACGCACCGGGCCAAAGGCCTGACGGTACAAGGCATCCCGAATCCGGTCAGGGTCTTGCTCCACCCTGACATCAATGTTGTTGACCACATCAATTTGCGGGGCAGCAAACGCAGTGGCCTCCAGTTGCGCCTTGAGTTTGAGGGCGGCCGGCTTCATCAAACTGGAGTGAAACGGTGCCGATACCGGCAGTGGCAACGCACGCTTGGCCCCCATTGCTTTCAGGCTGATGCAGGCTTGCTCGACCGCCGCTTTGGAGCCAGCAATCACCGTTTGCCCTGGATCATTGAAATTGACCGCTTCCACCACTTCGGTGTCATTTAGACCTATAGCCCTTGTTACCTCTATACATCCAGCTATGACTTTTGATGCATCCAAACCCAAAATGGCAGCCATGGCCCCCTGTCCTACCGGCACTGCTTCCTGCATCGCCTGGGCACGAAAGCGCACCAGTGGGGCGGCCTGTGCCAGCGTCAGCACGCCAGCAGCCACCAAGGCCGAATACTCACCCAACGAATGCCCCGCCAGCGCTTGCGGAGCCACCCCCACTTCAGCCATCCAGACCCGGTACGCCGCCACACCGGCAACCAACATCACTGGCTGGGTGTTGGTGGTCAAGGCCAAGGTTTCTTTGGGGCCGTCCTTGATCAGACGCGCCATGTCTTCGCCCAAAGCCTCGGAGGCCTCAGCCAGTGCGTCACGCACCTGGGGATGGCCAGCCCAGCCATCGAGCATGCCAACCGACTGCGAGCCTTGGCCTGGAAATACAAAAGCAAATGGTTTCATGGTGTTGAAAATTTTAAACAAATTATGCCTGCAGCCCTTATATAAAAAGGGTTATTAGCTACAATTTAAGAAGCACAGCACCCCAGGTAAAACCACCACCCACGGCTTCCATCAACAGCGTTTGACCCGGTTTGACCTGCCCACTGCGCACCGCCGTGTCCAGCGCCAGCGGAATGGAAGCGGCCGAGGTATTGCCGTGTTGGTCGACCGTAACCACCACCTTGTCCATGGACATTTTGAGTTTGCGGGCGGTGCTTTGCATGATGCGGATGTTGGCCTGGTGGGGCACGAGCCAATCCACATCCGCCGCTGTTTTACCGGCCTTGGTCAGCACAGCCCGGGCGGCTTCGTCCAGCACCCCCACCGCCAACTTGAAGACGGCCTGACCATCCATGCGCAACAGGGGCTCACCCAGCACCTGCCCGCCGCACACATGGCCGGGTACACACAGCATGTCGGTATGCTGGCCATCGGCATGGATGTCTGTGGCCAGAATACCCGGTTCGTTGGATGCCTCTAGCACCACAGCCCCCGCACCATCGCCAAACAGCACACAGGTGGTGCGATCTTTGAAGTCCAGCAGACGTGAAAACACTTCGGCTCCAACCACCAGGGCTTTCTTAGCTGTACCGGAGCGAATCAGTGAGTCTGCCAGCGTCAAGGCATAGATAAAACCGCTGCACACCGCCTGCACATCAAACGCCGGACCACCCGCAATACCCAACTTGCCTTGCAAAATACAAGCGGTCGAGGGGAACACCATGTCCGGGGTCGATGTGCCCACAATGACCAGGTCAATGTCTTTGGCATCCACACCTGCCGCAGCCAGGGCTTGGCGCGAAGCTTGCAGCGCCAGGTCGCTGCTGTTGACACCCGCATCGACAAAATGACGCGCTTTGATACCTGTGCGCTCCACAATCCATTCGTCGCTGGAGGCTATGCCCTGCGCTGCCAGTTGGGCGACCAGTGTGGCATTGGTTAAACGTCTGGGCGGCAGATAACTGCCTGTACCGGTGATTTTTGAATAGATTTTCATAACTCAGTCTGCAACGATGGGCTCAGGGCTGGATGACACAGCAACCTGCCCCAACAAGGGCGCGGCATGGGCAATCTTGACCCGAACCCGATCCAGTAAATGATTTCGCGCCGCATCATACGCCCGGCCCAGCGCGTAACCAAACGCCAATTCGTCCGCAGAACCATGGCTTTTGAATACCAAGCCCCGCAAGCCCAACAACGCCCCACCGTTATAACGCCGATGATCCATCCGCTTTTTAAGCGCAGATATGACCGGATAAGCAACCAATGCCGACATTTTTGTCAAAACATTTCTTGAAAACTCGCGTTTCAAGAAATCCACAATCATTCCGGCCAAGCCCTCGCTGGCTTTCAAAGCGACGTTGCCAACAAAGCCATCGCACACCACGATGTCTGCCGTGCCTTTGAAAATATCGTTGCCTTCAACATTGCCATAAAAATTCAAATCACCCGCCTTGGCAGCAGATCGCAGCAATTCACCAGTTTTTTTAATGACTTCATTGCCTTTTATGGCTTCTTCACCAATATTGAGGAGGCCAACACTGGGATTTTCATCGCCACTGAGAACCGACACCAGCGCCGACCCCATCACGGCAAACTGCAACAAATGTTCAGCCGAGCAATCGACATTGGCCCCCATATCAAGAACCGTGGTGCCGCCGCCTTTGGCATTTGGAATTTGCCCGGCAATGGCAGGGCGGTCAATGCCATCTAGGGTTTTTAAAAGATAGCGCGAGATCGCCATCAAAGCGCCCGTATTACCCGCAGATACTGCCGCTTGCGCCACGCCGTCTTTCACCTGCATGATCGCCACACGCATCGAAGAATCTTTTTTGCGCCGCAAAGCCACTTCCAAAGGGTCATCCATGGTGACCACTTCACTGGCCAACACCACCCGCGCACGGTCGTGTGCATAAGTGGCCATGCACTCAGGCAAGCC
>JAVHPS010000158.1:0-2013 GCA_036170715.1 Rhodoferax sp.
CGGCACGCTGCGCATCGTCAACCCGTTTTTGGTGCTGGCGATGCAAGCCAATTAGCTGTCAGCACCGAAATGGCAAACGAAAGGAAATAGGGTCAGGTCTTGCATTCGCGCATTGTGTTTTCGCGTGAGTTCTGAATGTTGGATTGCAAGACCTGACCCCATAGTTTTTTATATTGTAAATATAACGTTATCAGTTAAACTTACAATGATGATTGATCGCAAATTCGAATCCATTGTTCGCCAAAAATTGCTCCAAACCCCTGCCGTAGTGTTGCTGGGGCCGCGCCAAGTCGGCAAAACCACCTTGGCCCGTGCGCTCGCCAAAGACTGGCCCGGTGGCGCGGTGTATCTGGACCTGGAGCGCCCCGCAGATCGCTTGCGCCTGGAAGATGCCGACACCTACCTGCGCGCACAGCAGGGCAGGCTGGTCATTCTGGACGAGATCCACCGCGCACCTGGTGTGTTTGAAGTTTTGCGCGGCATCATCGACGACAACCGGCAAGCGGACATTCGCAGCGGTCAGTTTTTGCTACTGGGCTCGGCGGCCCTCGATCTGATGCGCCAAAACAGTGAAACCCTGGCCGGGCGCGTGGCTTACATCGACATGTCCCCACTTTCCATCGCTGAAGCCGCTTGCGCCGGCATTGCCGCCAACGCACTCTGGCTGCGTGGCGGTTTTCCCGACAGCCTGCTGGCGGCTGATGACGTGCAAAGCCTGGATTGGCGGCGCGACTTTATCCGCAGCTACCTGGAGCGCGACGTGCCCATGTTTGCACCCCGCCTACCGGCCGAGACCATTGGTCGCCTGTGGACCATGCTGGCGCACAACCAGGGCAGCGTGCTCAACCAGGCGCGCATAGCCAGCGCTTTGGGCGTGGCCAACCCCACCATCGACCGCTATATTGACCTGCTGGTGGACCTGCAACTGGTGCGCCGGTTGCGCCCGTGGGGCGGCAATCTGGGCAAACGGCTGGTCAAGTCGCCCAAGGTGTATCTGCGCGACAGCGGCTTGCTGCACGGTCTGCTGGAGCTGAAAACTTTGAACGACCTGCTGGGTCACCCGGTGTGCGGCCTGAGTTTCGAGGGCTATTGCATTGAGAACCTGATCCAGCCCACAAGCCAGCACCGCGTGCCCTATTTTTACCGTACCCAGGTCGGCGCTGAAATAGACCTGGTGTTGGAAAGAGCGGGCCAACCCGAGATTGCGATTGAGATCAAACGCTCGATGGCCCCCAGCCCGGAAAAGGGCTTTGCAATTGCTTGCGATGACCTGCAGATCACGCAGCGTTACGTGGTGTACCCTGGGCTTGAGCGCATCCCCCTGCGCCATGGGGCGCAGGCCATTGGGTTGGGGGAGCTGGTGGATTTGCTAAGTCAACCCTGAGCCGCTTGCCCACAACCCACATCAGGCCGGGCTGTTTTGGCGCTCAGGTGCGTTACCGTTTGCCGCGGTTAACCCTGACGAGATCGTGTCAAGCATTAGCAGCCAAATTGGATGGGGTGACATAAAAAACGGTCTCCCATGTTCAGACGGCGCCGCAAGACAAGGGTCTGATCCGGAAAACCGCGCGTGGTGACTCTGCCTTGGAGCATGCCAGCGTGCTTAAAATGCTAGTTTAATAATAGCTGCCAGCGAACGCTATATTTGCGCTGTAGCCATATTTCTTATAAATTCAAAGCACCCATGCCGAAGCTTTCAGGTGTCATCGCATGCGGTCAAAGAAGGGCGGACCAGGACAGCGGTGGCGCTGGAAACGTCGAAATAGTGTCAGGTCTTGCATTCGCGCATTGTGTTTTCGCGTGAGTTCTGAATGTTGGATTGCAAGACCTGACCCTATAGCTTGTGCTATCGATTTTGTGGGGCGAATAAAAGCAAAAGCGCGGCCGCAAAGTGTCGCGCGTCGGGCTAGCAGGCACGGGTGGCGCTGCAAGACAAGGGCATGGTCTGGCAAGCCGCGCGGTGTCACTGCCTTAGAGCAGGCCAGCCTGCTCTAACTGCTAGTTTAATAATAG
>JAVHPS010000159.1:0-9832 GCA_036170715.1 Rhodoferax sp.
TACTCCCGAACAAGGCGTTGTGCGTAATCCACCACCTTGGGAACGGTCGCCAAAAGTGCCGGTGATGTTGCAGCTACAACCACATAAATTTCTTGCATGGTGTCGGCAGCATATTCATGCGCAATCAGGTTTCTCAATTCCCGTATTTTGATCAGCGCAGTGGCTTGTGCCCATCCACGTTTTTCAGCGCGGTAAATCCGATCCAGGATGGAACCACTACCGGTTAACTCAATTTCATCCACCAATCGAAAGATGCGCTGAATCAGCATGTCTGCCAGACGAGCAAAGCGGCTGGTGAGGGATTCCAGTCGCTCCAATTGTTCGGGCAGCAAATTATCCAAACCGATCAAGTCTTTACATCGCTCCATGGAAAACCCAAGGTGTGCGGCGGCTTGCTGAAGGTCAAGTAGCTCCGCTTGCAGCATTTCGACTTTGTTAGATGTCATAAGCGAACCGCCTCTTGCAAGACCATCCGTGGGAACGGTCGGCTGGCATCAGGATAAACGGCCACGTCGATCTTGCGTTCACCCAGTTTGAAATGCAGCTGAGCCAAGATATCCAATTTGGCCATCAGGTTGATTTTTTTTGAGAGTACCAGCAAATCGATATCACCGCCCAGGGCTGAATCATTGACGCGTGAGCCAAACAGATAGACCTGTGCATCGGCATCTGCCTGGCGGACCACATCAGCGATGGCGACCTGTTCTTCGTGGATCAAACGCATCTTTGCACCTGTAAATCGTATAACGATAGGTTAACAGCAAGCTGAAATCGTCATGAAAGTAGTTTGTCAGGTCGCCACTTTAGTTGGCAGTGCGTCAAGCAACTTGAATCCACTGGCTTGGGGTGGTTGGATTTGTAAGCTTTTTAGACCTCTAGCCCCTATGGAATAAGCGTAAGCAGCTATCAATTTCATTGATGAAAGTGGCTTCACCTGACACTCCACAACGTGTTGGTCTTGCCACTTGCAGGCCCCGCCACCACCGACATTGTGGCGTTGATGCCTTTGGATTCATTTTGATGGTTGGGAAAATGACAACCGATCACCATGCTGACTCGTCGCAAGTACGACCTGCTGAATTGTTTGGTATTAACATACAAGCCATGAGCACAATCACTTTCGATACCCTGAAGTTTGTAGAGCGGCTGGAAAAAGCTGGTGCTACCCGTGAGCTTGCAACTGCTATGGCAGAGGCGCAGCGTGAGGCATTTGCCGAAGCCCTAGACACCGCATTGGCAACCAAATCCGACATTCGTACCGTGCGGGACGATGTGGTAAAGGTAGAGCGGCGTATGGATGGACTGGATTCGAAGCTTGACAAGTTGCAGTGGATGGTGGGCATCGTTATTGCTCTAGCTATTGCCAATTTTGCCAAACAATATTTTTGATGGTGCGTCGGTTAGTCGGCGCTTGAGTCTTCAGCTAAAGCTGTCCAGCCCCGCCAGTCAAACGGCGGGGCTTTTTTGTGCCAGCCTGTGTATTCCGGCATGGTTTTATCAATCTCGTGTTGACCCAGTGCCTCACTGATACGGGTCAGCAAACCCCAACCGGGCCATGATTTCGCTCTCGCGCAGCTCCATCACCTGCGCATCTTCGTCTGCTTCATGGTCCCAGCCTTGGGCGTGCAGCGCACCATGCACCAACAAGTGGGCGTAATGTTCTTGCAGGGTTTTGTTTTGATCTTTGGCCTCTTGGGCCACCACCGGGGCGCACAGCACCAGGTCGGCGGTCACCACCGGTTCTTGGGTGTAATCAAAAGTCAGCACGTTGGTGGCGTAGTCTTTTTTGCGGTAGTCGCGGTTCAGCGCCTGGCCTTCTTGCGCATCCACAATGCGCACCGTCAGTTCGGCATCGGTTTGCAGCGCGGCGCGCAGCCAGCGTGTGACTTTGTGGCGCGGCAACGCGGCACGGTGCAGCGGCGCGTCGGCAAATTTGGCAAACTGCAGTGAAAGGGTGAGTTGGTTCATAGTTGGTGCATCAAAATTCAAGCCGCCAATGCAGCGTGCCGAATGGTCTGGGCCGCCCATTGGTTCAAACTCTGACCTTGCGCCGCCGCCGCAATAGCCGCGGCCTCGTGGGTGGCGGGGTCCAGCCGCAAAGAGAATTTGCCAGAAAAGTTCTTGTATGGCTTTACCCCGCGGCGCTTGCAAGCCGTCAGAAACACGTGCAAAGAAGCCTCGCCTTGGGTTTTCAGGCCTTGCACATCTGCCGCGTAAAAATCAGCCCCGCCGTTGAGTCCTAAAAACTCACCTCTGAAAAGCTGAATATCAGGGTCAAAAGCAATCACCGCTTGATGCCCCTCAATGGTCATAACGTTCATGGTTTTACTCCGTTTTCTTCAAGCCATTTTCGAATGGCGGCAACCGCACCCTTATCAGGGTCAGGTGACGGATGAGGTCGATGAAAAACACGCACCACACCGAATAAGAAAACTTCCAGCCGGGAGCCTTCGCGCTGATCCAATTCAGCCCCCAACTCACGCAACAAGGACTCAATGTCAGCCCAGCGGACGTTTGCTGAAACAGGCCTTGCAAAAATCAGCTCAAGGGTACGTTGATGCTTGCGTTTCATGAATCAATGATATCAATATTTGGTATCACAAAGTTGCCGTGCGCTTTCGGGCAGGTAAATCATAGGCATCCACAATGCGTGCCACCAGCGGATGGCGCACCACGTCGGCACTGGTCAGGCGGCAGATGGCAATGCCCTCCACGCTTTTAAGCACGCGCTCGGCATCAATCAGGCCGCTGAGCTGGGTCGTGGGCAAATCAATCTGGCTCACATCACCGGTCACCACAGCCTTGGAGCCAAAGCCGATGCGGGTTAAAAACATCTTCATCTGCTCAGGCGTGGTGTTTTGGGCCTCGTCCAAAATGACAAACGCGGTGTTCAGGGTTCGCCCGCGCATGAAGGCCAGCGGCGCGATCTCTATGGTCTGGCGCTCAAAGGCTTTTTGCACTGCCTCAAACCCCATCAGGTCATACAGCGCGTCGTACAGCGGGCGCAGGTAGGGGTCGATTTTTTGCGCCAGGTCACCGGGCAGGTAGCCCAGGCGCTCACCGGCTTCCACGGCCGGGCGCGTCAGCACAATGCGCTGCACGGTGCTGCGCTGCAAGGCATCAATGGCCATGGCCACGGCCAGGTAGGTTTTGCCCGTGCCAGCCGGACCAATGCCAAAGGTGATGTCGTGGCTGACCATGCTGTCTAGATAACGCGCCTGGTTGATGGAACGCGGCTTGAGGTCGCTGCGTTTGGTCTTCAAGGCCGGGCCGTCGGCACCGTTCACATCGCCGTCTCCCGAGAGCATCAGCTGCACGGTGCGCGGCTCAATCGGGCGTGCGGCCATCTCGTACAGGGCTTGCAGCATCTCCATGGCGCGCTTGGCATTGGCCTTGAGGCCGTCCACCTTGAACTGTTCGTGCCGGTGTGCAATCTTGACCTGCAAGGCGGTCTCGATGGCGCGCAAATGCTCGTCCATGGGGCCGCACAAGTGGGCCAGCCGGGTGTTGCTGGGTGGGGAAAAGATATGGCGCAAGATCACGTTGATAATCCAAAAAATAGTTCTCCATGATAGGCAATAAATGATCGCAAAACTGACCGGCACGCTCGATGCCAAAAACCCGCCCGCCGTGGTGCTGGATTGCCACGGTGTGGGGTACGAGGTGTTGGTGCCCATGAGCACGTTTTACAACCTGCCCGAGCTGGGTGCCCGGGTGACGCTGCTGACGCATTTTGTGGTGCGTGAAGACGCGCAACTGCTGTACGGCTTTGCCAGCAGCCAGGAGCGCGAGGCGTTTCGCCAGCTGATCAAAATCTCTGGCGTGGGGCCGCGCACCGCGCTGTCGGTGCTGTCGGGCATGGGCGTGCCAGAGCTGGCGCAGGCCATCACGCTGCAAGAGGCCGGCCGTTTGATCAAAGTACCGGGTATTGGCAAGAAAACGGCAGAGCGCCTGTTGCTGGAGCTCAAAGGCAAGCTCGGGCCTGACATTGGCGTGGTGGCCAGCGTGGCCAACGATGCCCAGTGCGACATTTTGCAAGCCCTGCTGGCCTTGGGCTACAGCGACAAAGAAGCCGCCCTGGCGCTCAAGGCGCTGCCTAAAGACGTGGGCGTGAGCGACGGCATCAAACTGGCGCTGCGTGCGCTGGCCAAGTAAGGGCTCTGGCCACAATGGTTCAAGCACCCTGCATGGTTCGCAAGGCCTACATCCGAGGGGTATTTTCCAACTGATGTTGGATGCGAACTATCACAATGTCGCCGCCTTGTTCATGTTTGAATCGGGCGATGTAACCACTACTTCCAAAGTCAATGATGATTTCCCAAAAGTGCATCAAATCTGGCACGGGGCGGTATCTATCGGGCCACACGGCAGCTTTCTCAATTTCCGATCGAATCACAGAGATGGCTCGCTTGGCAACCATCTTGTCCTTGCTGCTAAGAAACCTGGCAAGCCGAACCAGGTCGGCGACGGCCGCAGGCGTATAAATTATGCGTGGCATACCGGTGGTGGTAACTCATCACCGGTGCACAACGAATCGAACCAAGGAACAACTTCGTCATGCGTGACGTGCAAACCTGTTTCTTTGTACTGGTTGTATGACGCAATGCAGCTCTGACTGAAAGCGTACTCGCGCTCTTTTTGTTCAATCAGAGCGGTAATAGCCTCCGTGGCAAGTGCATGCGCGGTGCGCTTTTGCCGTGCCGCAATTTCTTTGAGTTTTTGTTTCGCACCCGGTTCAAGCCGTATGGACATCGGTACGGTAGATGCAGTCATGGTTTGTGCCTGTAGGGTTGAAATGTCTTGCAAAGTATAGTCCTTCACTACAAAAACGCACCCCTCTGCAAAGGCCACACCATGACCGCGCTCTACCGTAACTTTGAAACCCAGGCACAGATTGATGCCCAATACAACCCGTCGCTGAAGCTGGCTAACCCTGCCGCGCCGGGCCAACATTACGCCGCGCAGTCGGCCCGTGCCCGCGCCACCTTGCGCTGCACGCTGGACGTGCCTTACGGCCCCACCCGGTCCGAAACGCTGGACATTTTTCCGGCTGCAGTGCCCAACGCGCCAGTGTTTGTATTCATCCACGGCGGCTACTGGCGCGCCTTGTCCAGCAAAGACTTCAGCTGTGTGGCACTCGGCCTGCAAGCCTGCGGCATCACCACGGTGGTGGTTAACTATGCCCTGTGCCCGCGCGTGACCCTTGACGAGATCACGCGCCAGGTGCGCGCTGCCGTGGCCTGGACGCACCACCACATTGCAGCGCATGGTGGCAACCCAGCGCGCATGGCCGTGGGTGGTCATTCCGCGGGCGCACACCTCACAGCCATGTGCCTGCAAACGCCCTGGGAGGCCGATTACGGCTTGCCACCCAACCCGTTTGCTGCCGCGCTGCTGGTCAGTGGCGTGTATGACATTGCACCGCTGCGCTACAGCTATTTGCAACCCATGATTCAGCTTGACGAGGGCGTGATTCGCCGCCAGTCGCCGCTGTTTGCGGTGCGCCGGTGCAGCACCCCGATCTGGGTCAACTGGGGGTCTGAAGAAACGCCTGAATTTGCCCGCCAAGCGGCCAGTTTTCATGCCGCCTGGCTGCTGGCCGGCAACACCGGCGAGTTAAGCGCCTTGCCCGATGCCGACCACTTTATCGGCTTGCACGGCTTTGAACACGCCCACAGCCGCTTGTGCCAGTGGCTGCTTGACAAATTAAGCCAATAAAAATTGCATAACCATTACGCGACATTAAAATGTCGTGATTATATTTTCGCGACACTTTTGTAGCTCGGTTGTCGTGATTTTTGAAATACACGACAGAAGGAATCATGGCTCGACCGATACCCACACAAGCCCAGCAAACAGTACTTGGCATCCTTGTCCGGTTTCCTGACGGCATCAGCGCGGAGCAGATTGAAGCCCATCTCACTGCGCCGCCGAACCGGCGCACGCTACAGCGCTGGCTCAATGATTTGATGGCTCAAGCGCGCGTGCACCGACAAGGCCAAGGGCGCGCCGCCAAATATCGACTTGGCGAGATGGTCAACGCCGCAGCACACATCACCGGCACCGCAAAAGCGACTGCGCATGCTGAAATTCTGATTCCTTTGTCACCCGCCGCCAAAGAGGTGGAGGTGCTGGTTCGGCGGCCCTTGATGCTGCGTAAACCGGTCGGCTACAACCAGGCGTTTCTGGATGGCTACCGCCCCAATGAAACCTGCTACCTCGCGCAAGACATTCGCGATGCATTGTTCAAGCAAGGAAAGGTCGTCAGCAACCATGAGCCAGCCGGCACTTATGCACGTCAGCTGGCCAATCGGCTGCTGATCGACCTGTCTTGGAACTCCAGTCGTCTGGAGGGCAACACGTATTCGCTGCTCGAAACGGAGCGGCTGCTTTGCGCCGGTGCGGCAGCCACCGGCAAGAATGCGCTTGATGCGCAAATGATCCTGAACCACAAAGAGGCCATTGAGTTTCTGATCGATTCCGCCAGCGAGATTGGTTTCAACCGCTACACCGTCCTCAACCTGCATGCGCTGCTGTCGGACAACTTACTGGACGACCCGACCGCCAGTGGTCGATTGCGCTCGATTGCCGTCGGCATCGGGCAGACGACCTTTCTGCCTTTGGAGGGGCCACAGCAGATCGCAGCGTGCTTCGATCAAGTGCTCGATACGGCAGCGGCCATTCGCGACCCGTTCGAACAGGCTTTTTTTGCCATGGTGCATTTGCCTTATCTGCAACCCTTTGAGGATGTAAACAAACGCGTCTCACGGCTGACGGCCAATATTGCGCTGATCCAGCACAACCTGTGCCCGTTGTCGTTTGTCGATGTCTCCAAAGCCACGTACATCAGTGCCATGCTGGGCATCTACGAGCTCAACCGAATTGAACTGCTGCGCGACGTGTTTGTCTGGGCTTACAAGCGGTCGTGTGCGCGCTACTCTGCCGTGCGTCAGCCGCTCGGTGAGCCCGACCCTTTCCGTTTGCAGCATCGCCAGCAAATCACCCAGGCTGTCACCGATGTGGTTCGAAAAGAAATGCTTAAAGTGCAAGCTGTCAGTTTTATTCAGCAATTTGCACAAACGCAGATCGAGCCCCAGGATCGCGAACGCTTCATCGAAGTAGTTGAGACCCAGTTGCTCAATCTGCACGAGGGCAACATTGCGCGCTACCGCCTGCGCCCGAGCGAGTTTCACGCCTGGCAGGACAGATGGACACAATAGCAGCGCCGTCTGACTGCTTGAAAAATTGCGTCACGCAGCACACCCAGCACCGCGCACAAAAGCTCCATAGCCGCGTGCGCGCAACTGGCACGCCGGACAGTTGCCGCAGCCATAACCCCAGGCGTGGCGGTGGGCACGGTCACCCAAATAGCAGGTGTGAGTGTGTTCAATGATCAATTGCACCAGTGCCTCACCCCCGGCCGCAACACCTGATTTTTCGCCCAACTCGTGCGCGAGGGTCCAAGTGGCTGATTTGTCAATCCACATCAGCGGGGTTTCAACCAGAAACCGCTTGTCCATGCCAAGTGACAAGGCCAGTTGCATGGCTTTCATGGTGTCGTCACGGCAGTCGGGGTAGCCTGAAAAATCGGTCTCGCAGACCCCAGTGACCATCACTTGCAGGTCACGCCGGTAGGCCACCGCTGCAGCCAGGGTCAAAAACAGCAGGTTGCGCCCCGGCACAAAGGTGTTGGGCAAGCCGCTTTGCTCCATTTTGAAGGCAGTGTCACGCGTCAGCGAGGTGTCGCTCACCTCCCCCAGCACGGCCAAGTCCAGCACATGGTCTTGCCCCAATTTGTCACCCCATTGAGGAAATTGGCGGCGTATTTCGGCCAGCACCTGCAAGCGCGCATCCAGCTCTACGCGGTGGCGTTGGCGGTAATCAAAACCAATGGTTTCAACGCGCTGGTATGTGGACAATGCCTGCGCCAGGCAGGTGGTGGAGTCCTGGCCACCAGAAAATAAAACAAGAGCTGAAGTGTGCATGGGCCAATGTTAAACCGGCCGAACCCGGCCTACTGTGCGTCGCGCACCGCGCGCCCATTCACCGGCTGCACCGGGCGGGCGTTGTTGGGAAACAGCTGCTGAAACAGGCGGATTTGCGCCGCACTGAGCGGGGTTGGTGTCTTCAGCACCATCCACAACACCCCCTCGGTGCACGGGGGGGTGGTGAGCGAGCCCATGAACTGGTAGTAACGCTGGTCTTTGGGCAGCAGTTGGTTCAAGTCCAGCATAGCGGCGGGCAGGCGCACCCGGTCGTTCAAGTCCAGCGGCATGTAAGTCCACACCGTGTTGATCAACGGGTTGGCCACGCCGGCTTCCAGCAGCACCGCCACCACTGCCAACTGGCCTTCCTGGTTTTTATGCACCAAATGCGCCACCATGGCAAAGCTGCGGTAATTCACCTGCTCCTCTGAAGGCGTATGAAAGTGCATCTGCACCAGCTTGTAGACCGAGCCGCGCACCGTCAGCGTGTTGTCGCCCACCACTTCCACCTGAATGGTGTGGCCGTTGTTGACCACGCTGCCAGTTGAAACCGTGTAGTTAAAGCCCAGCGGTTCGGCCGGGCCTTGCAGCGTCATGGATTCCTCAATGTTGATGGGCGACTGGCGCTTGCCCGCAGCACAGGTGCTGAATTCGGGCTTGAGCTGGCCCCAGGCTTGCGGGCCGTTGTCGCCTTCATAAGCCCAATGCGGTTCGCCACCATGGGCCTCACCGCCATGCGCCTGGGTGTGGCTGTCCTGCGCCGCAGGCGATTCGTGCCCGGTCAGGGCGGCGGCCTTGGCCCGGATGTAATCCCGACTGGTGCGCGGGTTGACGGCTGGTGCGTGGGCACTAGCGGCGCGCGCAGACCCCACATGCAGTGTCAACACGGGCACACGCGCGGGCGCAGGGGATGGCGTTGCTGCGGTGGTTGACTTGGCCGCTGGCGCGTGCGTGGCAGCCGGTGCGTGGGCTACGGCGGGCGCGTGCGCCACAGCCGGTGTCGCTTGGGCTGAAGCTGCTGCGGGCTCAGAGGCCGCTTCGGCCTTGGCGGCCGACTTGCCGCGCACCACCAGCATCAGGTTATTTTTGCCCAGCATTTGTTCACGTATGGCCGCCTTGATGTCCACCCCGGCCGGTTTTTCTTGCGCCGCAGAGGCCGTTTCTGCGGGTTTTTTGGCCGCCACAGGGTGCGTGGCTGCGGCATCTGCACGGCCATGCTCAACCGCAACCGGTGTGGCAGCCTGGCTGTCCAGGCCCAGGCCCAGTACCAGCCCAGCCCATAGCATCAGCGGCAGCCCGTGCCGCCGGAGCCAGTTGACCCAGGCAAAACCGGGCGATTTAAAGGAGTTGGGCAAGGTGTTCATGGCATGGCCAGGGTCATCCAGTGACCCACAGTTGGTTTTCTACAGCTTCTTATCGGCAGCTCTGGGCCTGGGCTTGAATGCGCCGGGCACAGTTTGGGGCGCTATAGTGCCATTTTGTTTTTCAAACCAGGTCTGCCTTGAGTATCCAAACCGACGACTTTGCCCCTGCGCCCGCCAAACGGGTGGTCTCCAACGCCCCCGCCTCGCCCAATGAGGAGGCGGTTGAGCGCGCCCTGCGCCCCAAGCTGCTCGACGAGTATGTGGGCCAGACCAAAGCGCGTGAGCAACTTGAGATTTTCATTGGCGCGGCCAAAAAACGCGACGAGGCGCTCGACCACGTGCTGCTGTTTGGCCCGCCGGGACTGGGCAAAACCACGCTCAGCCACATCATTGCGCATGAGCTGGGCGTGAACCTGCGCCAGACCAGTGGCCCGGTGCTGGAAAAGCCCAAAGACCTGGCCGCGCTGCTGACCAATCTGGAAA
>JAVHPS010000160.1:0-9794 GCA_036170715.1 Rhodoferax sp.
CGGCGGGCGCAGCATGATGCAAGCCTATGAGCAGGGTCAGGCCCCGGCTTTTGAGCTGTATGCGCTGGGGCTTAAACACAAGCACATTCCCGAAATCATGGCCTGCACCGGTTTGACCCGGCGACCGTTGTTTGTGCCCGCAGTCGGCAACTTCGCGCAAGGGATGCTAGTGCAGGTGCCCTTGCATCTGGACTTGCTGCCGGGCCAGCCCACGGTGGCCGACTTGCACGCTGCCCTGGCCAAACACTACGCCGCCAGCGAGTGGGTGAAAGTACTGGATGCCAGCCCCGACAACAAGCTCGATGCGGTGGCACTGGCCGGCGGTGACAGCATGGAACTGCGCGTATTTGGTAACCAGGATGCCCGCGACGGCTTTCGGCACGCCGTGCTGGTGGCGCGCCTGGACAACCTGGGCAAAGGTGCCAGCGGCGCAGCGGTGCAGAACCTGAAATTGATGCTGGGGCTTTGATGCCCAATATGAACCTATATTGATAGCTTTTAGCCCTTGTTTTTATTGGGCTAGATGGCCATTTCTTTCATGGCCAATGACCGCCATCATGAGCCGCTTTGACGGCCACCAAGCGGCCCGGCAGATGCCCACGGATTTTCACGTCAATCGCTGTCAGGCAAGTCGTCGGCGCTACCTTTGAGCACCCGCCGGATCACCTCGCCGCCAAAGCCACGCGCTGCCAGAAACCGGGCCTGACGCGCAGTTGCGATGTCATCTTGCGGCACGTTGCCAAATTTTTTGCGCCACACCACCTGCGCACGGGTCAGCTCGGTGCTGCGCAATGCCGCTACTGTTGCTGACACCAGCTGGGCATCCAGCCCCTTGGCCTGCAGCTCTTGGCGGATGCGCTGCGCACCCAACTTGGCAGCGCGCTGGTTCAGCACCGATGCCACCACCCGCTGTTCACTGATGAAGCCCTTGGTTTGCAGTTCATCCAGCGCCACGGCCAGTGTGCCGGGCTCGTCCTCAAAACGTTGCAGCTTGCGCTCCAGCTCGGCGCGCGAGTGTTCACGGCTGCTCAGCAGCCGTAACGCCCGGCCTTTGAGTGAGGGTTGAGCAAAAGCCATCCGGATCAGACCCGATATACTATTAATTACATAGCTTAATAAGCTTGTTATACAAGGTCTACAAGGATTTTTTACTTGCAACTTTTGGCGCTGCCTCGGGCGCTTGGCCGCCGTCCATCAGGGCAATCCCGAGTGATGCACGCACCTTGTTTTCAATCTCGCGTGCCAGTTCCGGGTTTTCCTTCAGGAATTCACGGGCGTTGTCGCGGCCTTGGCCAATTTTTTCGCCGTTGTAGGCGTACCAGGCCCCGGATTTGTCCAGAATGTTGGCATTGACCCCCATGTCGATGATCTCGCCCTCGCGGCTGATGCCCTGGCCAAACATGATGTCGAACTCGGCCGTTTTGAACGGCGGTGCCACCTTGTTTTTGACCACTTTGACCTTGGTTTCGTTGCCGATGGACTCGTCGCCCTTTTTGATGGTGCCGGTGCGGCGAATGTCCAGCCGCACGCTGGCATAAAACTTCAGCGCATTGCCACCGGTGGTTGTTTCTGGACTGCCAAACATCACGCCAATCTTCATGCGGATCTGATTGATGAAGATCACCATGCAGTTGGTTTTTTTGATGTGCGCGGTGAGCTTGCGCAGCGCCTGGCTCATCAGCCGCGCTTGCAAGCCGGGCAAGCTGTCACCCATTTCGCCTTCCAGCTCGGCCTTGGGGGTCAAGGCGGCCACCGAGTCGACCACGATCAAATCCACCGCACCGGAGCGCACCAGGCTGTCCACAATCTCCAGCGCCTGCTCGCCGGTGTCGGGCTGGCTGATCAGCAGGTCTTGCAGGTTCACGCCCAGGTTCTGCGCGTATTGAATGTCCAGCGCGTGCTCGGCATCGACAAACGCGCACTGGCCACCGGTTTTCTGCATCTCGGCAATCACCTGCAGTGTCAGCGTGGTTTTGCCAGATGATTCCGGGCCATAAATTTCCACCACCCGACCGCGCGGCAGGCCGCCGACACCCAGGGCAATGTCCAGCCCAAGCGAGCCGGTGGACACCACTTGAATGTCCTCAATGACTTCACCTTCACCCAGGCGCATGATGGTGCCTTTGCCAAATTGTTTTTCAATTTGTGCCAGCGCCACTTGCAGGGCTTTGGCTTTTTCGGCGTTGATCGGGGTGAGTGCTTTAACGGGTGCGTCCATGAGGGTTCTCCTGAGGTGGGGGCAGTGGATTCAATTGGCGCACCCTCTGTTTTTAACAACAGGCTGGATGCTTGAACAGTAGTTTAGTCACAATCCTAAAACAATGAATAAGAATTTATAGTCAATTTGGTTTACTATTTACCAGATGACCACACCTGACTTGGCCAGTGCTTGGCGGCAATCGCATTTGGGCCACTGGCTGGCACTGGCTGGTCGTCGTTTTGATGCCCGTGTGCTGGCCCTGATGGCGGCCAACGACCGTATGCCGCTGGCGCTGGCCAACCTGGCCGGGCGCGGCAAGTTAACCGCTTCGCACATTCACATCACCCGGCATCTGGCGTTAGAAGGCTCACGCCTGACCGAGTTGGCAACGCAGGCCGGGGTCAGCAAACAAGCCATGGGCAAACTGGTGGATCAATGCGCAGCCTGGGATTTGGTGCAACGGCAAAACGACCCGCGTGACGCACGCGCTTGCCGGGTGTGCTTCACCGCGGCGGGTTTGAGCTGGCTGCAGGCGTACCAAGAGGCGGTGACCCAGGCGCAGCTTGAAGTGCAAGTGGCGGTGGGGCCCGAGGTGGCCACCGTGATGGCCCTCGGGCTGGAGGCGTATGCCGCCTAGAATGATGAAAACAAATGCATACGGCGTGACACCCCATCTGACCGACCCCATTGAGGAGACAAACATGCGGATTTTGATAGCCGAAGACGACCAGGTGCTGGCCGACGGTTTGCTGCGTACCCTGCGCAGTTCGGGGGCGGCGGTTGACCACGTCGCCAGTGGCACAGAAGCCGATGCGGCCTTGATGACCAACAGCGAATTCGACTTGCTGATTCTGGATTTGGGCTTGCCCAAAATGCATGGGCTGGAAGTGCTCAAACGCCTGCGCGCCCGGGGCTCCTCGTTGCCGGTGATGATTCTGACAGCGGCCGACAGCGTTGAAGAACGCGTCAAGGGGCTGGACTACGGTGCCGACGACTACATGGCCAAACCCTTCAGCCTGCAAGAGCTTGAAGCCCGCGTGCGCGCCCTCAGCCGCCGGGGCATGGGTGCCGCCAGCAGCACCATCAAACACGGCCCGCTGATTTACGACCAGGGCGGGCGCGTGGCCACCATCGACGGGGCCATGGTTGAGCTGTCGGCGCGCGAACTGGGCTTGCTCGAAGTGCTGCTGCAACGCGCTGGCCGACTGGTCAGCAAAGACCAACTGGTGGAGCGCTTGTGCGAGTGGGGCGAAGAGGTCAGCAACAACGCCATTGAGGTCTACATCCACCGCCTGCGCAAGAAAATTGAAAAAGGCCCGATCCGCATTGCCACCGTGCGTGGCCTGGGTTATTGCCTGGAGAAAATTCCTGGGTAACCCGATGACCCCCTCGCTTGCTGCTTGGAACCCTGCGCTGCACTTGGCATGGTGAATGTTTTCAACCGCGAGCAGCGCTCGCTGTTTGGCGAAATTCTGGACTGGATGCTGACACCGCTGCTGTTGCTGTGGCCGGTGAGCCTGGTGCTGACCTGGCTGGTGGCGCAAGGCATTGCCGGCAAGCCGTTTGACCGCGCCCTGGAGTACAACGTGCGCGCCATGGCGCAGCTCATCACGGTGCGCCAAAGTCACGCCACTTTTTCCTTGCCACGACCAGCCCGCGAGCTGTTGCGTGCCGATGATTCAGACTCGGTGTACTACCAGGTGAGCGGCCCGAAAGGCGAATTTTTGAGCGGAGAACGGGCCTTGCCTGCGCCTCCCACGGACGAAAAACTGGTGCTTGACGAAGTACGCATTCGCGATGATGTGATCAAAGGCTTTGATGTCAAAGTGGCCTACATGTGGGTCAGCATGCCAGAGCTTGGCGCTGCTCCGGCACTGGTGCAAGTGGCAGAAACGCTGGAAAAACGCTCGGTGCTGGCGACTGAAATTGTCAAAGGCGTGATGCTGCCGCAGTTTGTGATTTTGCCGTTGGCGGTGCTGCTGGTGTGGCTGGCCCTGGTGCAGGCCATCAAGCCGCTGAACCAATTGGAAGAACGCATTCGCGCCCGCAAGCCCGACGATCTGAGCCCGATTGATGCGCACGCCGTGCCCACTGAAGTGGCCCCACTGGTGGAGTCGGTTAACGATCTGCTGCTGCGGCTGATGGACTCCATTGCCACCCAAAAACGCTTTTTGGCCGATGCCGCGCACCAGTTGAAAACGCCCCTGGCCGGCTTGCGCATGCAAGCGGACTTGGCGCAGCGCGAAGGGGCCAGTGCTGAAGACCTGAAACAGTCACTGCGCCAGATTGGTCGCGCCAGCATCCGCGCCACCCACAGCGTGAACCAGTTGCTGGCGCTGGCGCGGGCCGAGAGCAGTGGTGCGGCCATGCCACGCGCGCCGTGTGACCTGGCCGATCTCACCATGTCGGTGGTGCGCGACTCGGTGCCGCGGGCGCTGGAAAAACACATCGATCTGGGTTACGAGGGCACCCAGCCGGGCACCCCAGGTTGTACCGTGCTGGGCAATGCCACTTTGCTCAAGGACATGGTGCGCAACCTGGTGGACAACGCCATCAACTACACCCCGTCGAGTCTGGAGCTGCCGGGCATCATCACCGCGCGGGTATTGACAGACCCCTTTGGCCGCACCCTGGTGTTGCAGGTCGAAGACTCGGGCCCGGGTGTGCCCGAACACGAACGCGAGCTGATCTTTCAGCCGTTTTACCGTGCCCTGGGCACCGAAGCCGATGGCTCGGGACTGGGTTTGCCGATCGTGATGGAAATTGCCCAGCAACACCAGGCCCAGGTGAGCCTGGAAGACAGCCGCCCTGGGCACATGCCGCCGGGAGCTCGCTTTGTGGTGCGTTTCACGGCCCTGGATGCCGTGCAGACGGAGCCGTTCGGATAAGCGTCACTCGGCGCTGCAGGGGGTCAGTGCTTGCCCACCCCAGGTTGCGCGCACGGCGGGCAACTGCACCAGCAAGGCATCATCGACCGCAGGCAAGCGTAAACGCAGGCCTTGCAGGGTAGGGTTTTGCTGCAGCACCCGGGCGCTGCGCACGCCACGCTGAACCAAAGCCGCCAGGGCGGTGCTGGCTTTGGCCTGGGTGTCAAAAACGCCCAGTGACAAACCCGGTGCCAAGGCGGTGTTGCTCAAGGGCTCAAAGGCCACTTTCATGTCGGTCAGTTGGGCGCGTTTTTTTTCAAGGTCGCCCGGGTTGGTGTACTTGCCCATGTAAATCAACCAGCGTTCGTTTTGGGTTGCGGCTTCCAGTGCCCATGAAGGTTCCGGCCATGCGGGTGGCTGCAACACGGCGCGTAGCGCCTGCACCTGCGGCTCAGTGAGCACGGGCGACAGCAGGCACAGCATTTTTTTGGGTGCTGCTTTGGCTGGCTCGGTTTGCTGGGTTTTGCTGGCTTCCTGTTCGTTCAAAATGCTCACCGCCTCAGGGTGCATTTGACGCGCCAGCCGCTGCGGTTCGCGCTGCGGCGTGGGGCCCAGGCCATACACCAGCAGCCACCCTTGCCCCCAGGCAAAGTAAGCGCCATTGAGCAGCAACAACACCAGCGCCAGCAGCCGCAACATCACCCAACCCACCTAAAGAGCGTCATAGCGCGGTTCCGATTGCAGGCGCACACTGACTTCAGCACTGGTGATGCGTTGCACACCGTCGGGGGTGGCCACCCGCAGCGCGCCGCTGGCATCCACGCCCTGCGCTACACCTTGCACCCCATCGCTGAGCGTGACGGACAAGCCTGCCAGGGCATCGCGGGCATTGAAGGCGGCTTGAAAAGGGGCAAACCCTTGGGCCTCAAAGCGCTGCACGGTGTGCACCAAAGGTGCGGCGATGTGTGCCAGCGCTTGTGCAGCATGGATATCCGGCAGCAACTCCGACAGCCCGGCCGGCGCGGTGGCCAAACCACCCGCCGCCGGGGCCCGCAAGTTGATGCCGATGCCGATGACCACGTAGCGGCTGGTGCTGGCTTGGCCCAGGTTGGCGGTTTCGATCAGGATGCCAGCCAGCTTGCGGTCACGCCACCACAGGTCGTTGGGCCACTTCAGCACAATGTCCGGGTGCAGGCTTTGCGCCACGCTCAACCCCACCGCCAGTGACAGGCCGGACCACGCTGCCGGGGCCAGGTTGAGGCCGAGCGAGCACGTCAGTGAAGCCAAGTTCCCGTTGCTGGCTTTGCCAACGGTACCACTGACCCACTGCTTGCCCATGCGCCCGCGCCCAGCAGTTTGGCACTCAGCCACCAGCAGCACCGGGTCACGCTGTCCGGCATGGGCACGGCGCATCAGCTCGGAGTTGGTGGAGTCAATCGCGGGCAGCACTTCAACCGTGAAGCCGGGCAGCATGGGCTCCAGCGCTTGCCAAATCGCCTCAGCGTGCCAGCGTGCAGGCGTGGCCATGGTCAGCGGCTTTTACGCTTGGGGGCCAACAAAGTGCCACGGCAGGTTGTTGCACCGCACCAGCAGGGGTACTCGGCCTTGAGCTTGGGGGTGTAACGTTCATCGAGCATCAGGCCGTAGTCGTAGTGCAGCTCTTCCCCGGCAGCAATATTGCGCCGGGCCTTGATGAACACCCGGCCGGCGTTTTCTTCGGCCTCGCAATTGCCGTCACACGAATGGTTGATCCAGCGTGACGAATTGCCACCAAACAAAGCATCAATCACACGGGTTTCATCAATGTGAAAGTAAAACGTGTGGTTGGGGTTGTGCAGGTCATGCGGATGCCGTGCCTGGGCTTCTTCCCAGCTGATGACCTCGCCCACATACTCAATGATGGTCTCACCGGCCGCAATGTCCTGCACTGCAAAGACCCCCTTGCCGTGGATGCCTGATTGGCGCACCTGGATGCGTCGGGTGGAAGGCGATTTGGCAGTTTTGGCAGGCATGGAATGGGTCACGGTGAAAAATTTGGTATCGTGAACTCGTATGGGTGCGCGTGTGCGTGCTCACGTGTGTATGCGCCCGTGTGCGGGCGCGAGAACCGGGATTGTAGTCAGATGAATAAAGCAGATGCGACAAAAAACGCGGTTTTGACCAAGACCTTGGTGATTGCTGAAAAGCCGTCCGTGGCGCAGGACATCGTGCGTGCCTTGACACCGGTGTCGGGCAAGTTTGAGAAACACGACGAGCATTTTGAGAACGACACCCACGTGGTGACCAGCGCCGTGGGTCACCTGCTGGAAATTGAAGCGCCGGAGCAATACGACGTGAAACGCGGCAAGTGGAGCTTTGCCCACCTGCCCGTGATTCCGCCACACTTTGACCTGAAACCCGTGGACAAGACCAAGACGCGCCTGAATGCTGTGGTGCGACTGGCCAAGCGCAAGGACGTGGGCCTGCTCATCAACGCCTGTGATGCCGGGCGCGAGGGCGAGCTGATTTTTCGCCTGATCGAGCAATACGCGGGCGGTGTCAAGCCTTTGGGCAAACCGGTGCAACGTCTGTGGCTTCAAAGCATGACCCCGCAAGCCATCCGCGACGGCTTTCAACACTTGCGCAGCGATGCCCAAATGCAGCCGCTGGCCGATGCCGCGCGCTGCCGCTCAGAGGCCGATTGGCTGGTGGGCATCAACGGCACGCGCGCCATGACCGCCTTCAACTCGCGTGACGGCGGCTTCTTTTTGACCACGGTAGGTCGGGTGCAAACCCCTACGCTTTCCGTGGTGGTGGAGCGCGAGGAACAGATTCGCGCTTTCGTGTCACGCGACTACTGGGAGATCCACGCCAGCTTTGCCGCGCAGGCCGGCCAATATCCCGGTAAATGGTTCGATCCGGCCTGGAAAAAAGACGCTGACGATGCCGAGAAAAAAGCCGACCGCGTCTGGTCTGCCGCGCAAGCGCAGACGATTGCCGACGCGGTGCGTGGCCAGCGGGCCACGGTTACGGAAGAAAGCAAACCCACCACACAAGCCAGCCCGCTGCTGTTTGACCTGACCAGTTTGCAGCGCGAGGCCAACGGCAAATTTGGTTTCAGTGCCAAGGCCACCTTGCAAATCGCGCAAAGCTTGTATGAGCGCCACAAGGCGCTGACCTACCCGCGTACCGACGCGCGCGCCCTGCCTGAAGACTACCTGCCGGTGGTCAAGCAGACCTTTGAGATGCTGGCCGACTCCGGCATGAAGCACCTGGCACCGCACGCCCTGACCGCCTTGAATCAAAGCTACATCCGCTTCAGCAAGCGCATCTTTGACAACAGCAAAATCAGCGATCACTTTGCCATCATCCCCACGCTGCAAGCGCCCAGCGGGCTCTCAGAAGCAGAGCAGAAGCTGTACGACTTGGTGGTGCGGCGCTTCATGGCGGTGTTTTTCCCCAGCGCCGAATACCAAGTGACGACGCGCATCAGCAAGGTGCAGCAGCACAGTTTTAAAACCGAAGGCAAGGTGCTGGTCAAGCCGGGCTGGCTGGCCATTTATGGCAAAGAAGCGGCTGACGAGGTGGCGGACGCCAAAGACGGCGACAAGGGTCAGAACCTGGTGCCGGTGCAGCCGGGTGAACACCCTGAGGCAGACAGCACCGAAGCGCGTGGCCTCAAGACCCGCCCCCCGGCACGCTACTCAGAAGCCACCCTGCTCGGTGCCATGGAAGGCGCCGGCAAAACCGTGGAAGACGACGAACTGCGCGAGGCCATGCAAGAAAAAGGCTTGGGCACGCCCGCCACCCGCGCCAGCATCATTGAAGGCTTGATTGCCGAAAAATACATGCTGCGCGAAGGCCGCGAACTGATCCCCACCGCCAAGGCGTTCCAGCTCATGACGCTGCTGCGCGGGCTGGACGTGCAAGAGCTGTCACGCGCCGACCTGACCGGCGAGTGGGAATACAAGCTCAACCAGATGGAGCACGGCAAGCTCAGCCGCGCCAGCTTCATGGCCGAGATTGCCGCCATGACCGAGCGCATGGTCAAAAAAGCCAAGGAATACGACCACGACACCGTGCCCGGCAACTACGCCACGCTGACCGCACCGTGCCCGAACTGTGGCGGCGTGGTGAAAGAGAACTACCGCAGGTATGCGTGCGTCGGCCGACCCGCCGACCCCGCGCCTGCAGCGGGTGGTGACAGCGAGGGCTGCGGCTTCTCGTTTGGCAAAACCCCGGCCGGGCGCACCTTTGAGCTGACCGAAGTGGAGCAGTTTTTGCGTGACAAACACATCGGCCCGCTGGACGGATTCCGCTCCAAAGCGGGCTGGCCGTTCAGTGCCGAAATGGTCATCAAGTTCGACGAAGAAGCCAAAAACTACAAGCTGGAATTTGACTTTGGCGACGACAAAAAAGGCGAGGAAAGCGGCGAGCTGATCGACTTTTCAGCCCAGGAGCCGCTGGGAGCCTGCCCCAAATGTGGCGCTGTCACGGGAGCTGCCACAGGTGGCAGGGTCTTTGAGCACGGCAAGAACTACGTGTGCGAAAAATCAGTGCCGACCGACGCACAGCCCACACCCAGCTGTGACTTCAAGACCGGTCAGATCATCTTGCAGCAACCGATTGAGCGCGCGCAAATGGTCAAGCTGTTGGCCACTGGCAAAACCGACTTGCTGGACAAGTTTGTCAGCATGCGCACGCGGCGCGCCTTCAAGGCCATGCTGGCCTGGGATGCAGAGGCAGGC
>JAVHPS010000161.1:0-1974 GCA_036170715.1 Rhodoferax sp.
ATGGCCGTCAGGTTGTTGCTGTTGGCAGCATGTTGCAAGGTGTGCAACTGCGGCTCCAGCACTGGCCACGGCAGAAAATCTTCGTGCGCTTTCATGATGCGCGGGTGGTTGGTGGGCTCGGGGTGGTCGCCAATCAACAACTCTTCATACAGTTTTTCACCTGGGCGCAGACCCGTCACCACAATGTCAATATCACCGCCCGGGTGCGTGGCATCGCGCACGCGCAGGCCAGAAAGCTCGACCATGCGCCGCGCCAGGTCGATGATTTTGACCGGCTGCCCCATGTCCAGCAAAAACACATCGCCACCACAACCCATGGCACCGGCTTGCAACACCAGTTGTGCGGCCTCTGGGATGGTCATGAAATAGCGGGTAACTTCAGCATGCGTCACCGTCAGCGGGCCGCCCCCGGCCAACTGGCGGCGAAACAGGGGGACGACGCTGCCACTGGAGCCCAGCACATTGCCAAAGCGCACCATGGAAAAACAGGTGGATGGATGCTGCGCCGCCAGCGCCTGCAACACCAGTTCGGCCATGCGTTTGGTGGCCCCCATCACATTGGTTGGGCGCACTGCCTTGTCGGTGCTGATCAGCACGAAATTTTTAACCGCATGTTGCAGCGCGGCCTGGGCCAGGTTCAGTGTGCCAAACACGTTGTTCAGCACGCCTTCACCAGGGTTGTCTTCGACCATGGGCACGTGTTTGTAAGCTGCGGCGTGGTAGACGGTGGCCGGGCGGTAGTGCGCAAAGATGGCCTGCAACCGCGTCGGGTTGGTGACACTGCCAAGCAAGGGAATCAGCGCCGTGCCGGGGCTGCGCGCGGCACACAGCACCTGCAGCTCTTGGTGAACGGTGTAAAGACCATATTCACTGTGGTCGAGCAACAGCAACTGGCGCGGACGCTGCTGCACGATCTGGCGTGTCAGCTCACTGCCAATGCTGCCGCCCGCACCGCTGACCAGCACCACTTGGCCCGCCAGGTCACGCGAAAGCAAGTCGGCACGGGGCGGCACCGGGTCGCGCCCCAGCAGGTCTTCAATGTCCAATTCATGAAAATCCTGCACGCTGACGCGCCCGCTGACCAGGTCTGACATGCCCGGCAAGGTACGCACGTGCACCGGCAGGTGTTGCAGGCTTGCCAGCACGGCGTTGCGCCGCTCGCGGCTGGCGCTGGGCATGGCCAGCAAGATGTCGGTCACGCCCTGCGCGGCGATCAGCCGAGTAATGTCGCCCGGTGCGTAAACCAACATGCCGTTGACGCTGCGCCCTACTTTGCTCGCATCATCATCCACAAAACCAAGCAACACGTATTGGCGCGACACACGCAACGCCACGGCGGTTTGCGCCCCTGACGTGCCAGCACCGTAAATCAGCAGCCGGCCTGACTGCATGGCGCTGGAGTGCCCCTCTTCAGCCAACCAGGTGCGTGCCAAGGCACGGCTGGAACCGACCAAAAACAAAAAAACCAGCGGCTGCAGCACACCCAGACTGCGCGGCACACCGGGCCAATGCATCCAAAACAATACAACCAACAGTGCACCGGCGTACACCATGACCGCCCTGGTGGTGGCAAACAAGGCTGCTTGCCCAGAAAACCTGAAGATGGCACGGTATAAGCCAAACCGGGCAAACACCGGCAGCATCAGCACAGGGGTCAGCGCATAAACCCACCACTGCGCACCCTCGGGGCGATGCAATGCATCAAGCCGCAAGGTGAAGGCAATCCAGGTGGCCAACAAGGCCAGACAAATGTCCAGTAACACCACCGCAGCCTGCTTGACAGACCTCGGCCACCCCAAAACATTGGTTTGCATGAAAGATCCCTGGAATTACACATGGCCGCTTGAATGCGGCTTTTGTTATGCGTTAAAAGATGCGCTGGAAACTACACAGCGAACGCGTCTTTGCTTGACCCTTGCGCCACCTGCGCCGCCAGCCAGCGCGGCATCAAGCCCCGGCCAGACCAGGTTTCAC
>JAVHPS010000162.1:0-9784 GCA_036170715.1 Rhodoferax sp.
CTGTTTCACGCCAACCACGCCCCCAGCACGCTGATGCGCATCAACTTCTGCACCACACAAGACGCGGTGTTCTGGCAGGTGTTTGGTCAGGTGCGTGCGGCGCTGTGAGCTTGGTGCGGGTGGCGCGCAAAGCGGTCATTTTTGTGCATATTGGACTGATTTTGCAGGTGTGCCCGTGTACTCAAAAGTTTTGCGTCAGCAAGCTGCTACAAACTAGGCCGATCAATAACAAGAGGAGAGGTTTACGCATGCAACCCCAAGTTTTGGCAAAACCATGCCGTGCCGTCATCGTGGCGGCTTTGCTGCTGGCGGCTTCCAGCATGACCATGGCAACCACCAGCAGCACGTTTGAGCCCAGTGTTCAGCTTGAAGATACCCGGTTGAAACTCAACGGAGCCGGCACGCGGTTCAAGTTTGTGTTCAAGGTCTACGACATGGCGCTGTACACCGTCAAAAAAGTCAGCACCCCAGAGGAACTGCTGGCACAACCTGGCCCGAAGCGGCTGAGTTTTGTGGCGCTGCGTGAGATATCGGGCACTGACATTGGCATGGCCTTCATCAAAGGTTTGCAGGCCAATGCGACCAGAGAAGCGGTGCAAAAACATGTGGGATCGTCGACGCGTTTGATCGAAATTTTTTCTGGTCAGTCCCGGCTGATGCCGGGTGACACCTTTGCCATGGATTTTGTTCCGGGCAAGGGCACCACGTTTTACATTGCCGGCAAACCCCAGGGTGCACCGGTGGGCGATGCCGAGTTTTTCCGCATGGTGCTCAACATCTGGGTGGGCAGCTCGCCGGCCGACTACAAACTCAAAGAGGCTTTGTTGGGGCAGGACGGCAAGTTGGCACATTGACGAGTTGTGTGCTGGCACGCTGATGCGCATCAACTTTTACACCAGGCAAGAGGCGGCGTTCTGGCAGGTGTTTAGCCAAGTGCGCGCCGTCACGTGAACCCCTGGGCAAGGGGCATAAATGCGGGGCGTTCACGGTGCAATTTGACTCAATTGCACAGGGCAAAGGCGCTATTCTGAGCCTTACCGCCGCATACCGGCGAAAGCCGTCTTGACCTATTGCCACCATGTCCCAGCCCACTGATTTTTCAGGCCCCAGCCTTGACCCGCAAGATTGGCCCACGTTGCGCCAGCAGGGCCATCGCATGCTCGATGACATGTTTGATTACATCGAACACATCCGTGAGCGGCCGGTGTGGCAGCCGATGGCCAACGAGGTGCGCGTGTTTTTTCGCCAACCCCTGCCCAGGCAGCCGACCAGTCTGGCCCAGGCGCACCAACAATTCATGACCCATGTGCTGCCCTATGCGGCGGGCAACAGCCATCCCGGTTTTATGGGCTGGGTGCAGGGCGGCGGCACACCCGTGGGCATGCTGGCCGAGATGCTGGCTGCAGGCCTGAACGCCAACTTGGGCGGACGTGACCAGATGCCGCTGGAACTGGAGCGGCAAATAGGTCTGTGGATGCGCACCTTGTTTGCTTTTCCGGACACGTCGTCTGGCTTGTTTGTCACCGGCTCTTCCAGCGCCAATTTCATGGGTGTGTTGCTGGCGCGCACCCGCGCGCTGGGCGCAGAGTCGCGTCTGCAGGGGGTCACTGCCGGGGCTTCGCGGTTGACCGCTTATGCCGCCAGCAGCGCGCACGGTTGTATTGCCAAGGCCATGGAGATGTGTGGGCTGGGTACACAGGCGCTGCGCCTGGTGGCGGTCAATGCGCAGGGTCAAATGGATGTAGCGGCACTCTCAGCCCTGATTGCTGCTGACCGAGCCGCGGGCTGTCAGCCGTTTTTGGTGGTGGCCACGGCGGGCACAGTGAATGTGGGAGCCATAGACCCGCTGGCGCAGGTGGCGGACATTGCCGCGCAACAGCAGCTGTGGTTTCACGTTGACGGTGCGCTGGGCGGCTTGGGCATGATGTCACCCACGGTCGCCCCCAAACTCAAGGGCATTGAGCGGGCAGATTCAATTGCGCTGGACTTTCACAAATGGGGTCAGGTGCCCTATGACGCGGGCTATTTTTTGGCCCGCGACGGTGCAGATCAACAAGCCACCTTTGCCGCACCAGCGGCGTATTTGGCGCGCCATTCACGGGGGCTGGCGGCGGGCTCGCCCTGGCCCTGCGACCTGGGGCCTGATTTGTCACGCGGTTTTCGGGCCCTCAAGACCTGGTTTACGCTGGTTTGCTACGGCACAGAGCAACTCGGTGCCATGATCTCGCACAGCTGTGCACTGGCGCAGTACCTGGCCAAGCGCATTCAATCCACCCCCGAACTGGAGCTGATGGCGGCTGTGGAGTTAAATATTGTTTGCTATAGATTTCGAAGCATAAAAGCCAATGAAATAAACGATGAAATCGTTGTTTTGTTGCATGAATCTGGCCTGGCCGTACCGTCGGTCAGCACCCTAAACGGCCACACCGTGATTCGTGCTGCACTGGTTAACCACCGCACCCAGCGCGCAGACATTGACACCTTGTTGACGGCTACGCTGGAATTTGGACGGCGTTTAACCAGCACTGCTCCGGCCTTGCAGCCCACCTCTGGAAACCACACATGAATGCTTTACAACCCCCTTTGATGGGTTTGGCCCGGCTGATGCGCATGGCCTTCAATGGCCAAAGTTTGATGCCGCTGGCCGAAACTTTCAGGGCGCGTGCCCAGCGTGACCCAACTGATGCCAATGCCTTGATGGACTTGTCCATTGCCTTGCAGTTGCATGGCCTGCGCGACGAAGGTCTGGCGGTGTTGGAGCTGGCTTTGGCCAGTTGTCGCACGTATGAACGGCCGGCACAGCAGCCCGAAGCCTTGCGTTTGCTGGCCCTGATGGGGCCTGGCGACTTGATGGCCAATGCCCCGTTGGAGTTTTTGCTTGAAGACGCTGATATTTCACTCACCCTGCTGTACGTGCTGCCCGGCGAACCTTTGCCCGTGCCATTGCCCCGGCACGATGTGGTGTTGGTTGCCATGTCAGAAAACAGCCTAAACCACGACATGCTGTTGCAGCTGAGCGCAGCGCTGTCTTCCTGGCCCCAACCGGTACTGGTGCACCCCGAGGGTATTTTGCGCACCTCGCGCGAGCAGGCTTATATCCTGCTGAAAGACGCACCCGGTGTGGCTGTACCACCCACCGCACAAACCACACGCTATGCGCTGCAAGCCTTTTGCGGCGGTCAAAGTGTGCTGCATCAGGTGTTGCCTGGTGGCAGCTTTCCGCTCATCATCCGTCCCCTGGATTCGCATGCCGGGCATGGGCTGGCCAAGGTTGATGACGTGGCGGCACTGGCGCAGTACCTTGCGGCCAGTGCCGAGTCTGACTTCTTTGTGGCCTCGTTTGTAGATTACCGCGGCCCAGACGGGCTGTACCGCAAATACCGTGTGGTGTTGATCGAAGGCGTGCCCTTTGCCGCTCACATGGGCGTATCCAGTCACTGGATGATCCACTACCTGAATGCTGGCATGGTTGAAAGTGCTGAAAAACGTGCTGAAGAAGCCGCCTTCATGCGCGACTTTGACACCGGTTTTGCCCAGCGCCAGCGCGTTGGCTTGCAAGCGGTGCAGGCACGCTTTGGGCTGGAATACCTGGTGATCGACTGTGCCGAGACTGCGGCCGGGGATTTACTGGTGTTTGAGGTTGATGCCGGTGCGGTGGTGCATGCCATGGATCCGCCGGACATGTTTGACTACAAAGTGCCGGCCATGCAAAAAATATTTACGGCGTTTCATGCCTTGCTCAAAAGCCGGGCTGCAGCAGGCGTGCACCGATGATGCCCGCCGCGTTGCGCCTCAGTGGTGTAGCACCTGCGGCATCTGCCCTGGCGTGGCGTGCCCGGGCACGGGTACGCTTGTCCGTACCGCGCGATTTTGAGTCGGTCACGCAGCGCTTGTTGACGCAGGGTGGGGACTCGCGCATTGCACTCAACGCGCAGGGCTGCAACAGCTATGGCTGTGGGCCACAACCCGACCCTGGGCTGGTGCAGTTTGGCTCTTGCACCGGGTCGGTGGTTTCAGCTGCAGGTTTTCAGGCAGCGGTAGCGTTGTTGCGGCGCTTGTATGGCCCGCTGGGCAGTTACCACCATGAAGTTGAGCGCCAACGGTGTGAATTAAGCCGATTGACAGGAGCCGCCAGTTTGCCTGGCAGCGAGCTGGTGTTTGCGGCTTCTGGAACCGACATTCATCTGTTTGCTGCGCATTTGGCGGCGCAAGGCCAGGCCGCTCATTTTCAAACCCTGATGGTTGAGCCCGGTGAGACCGGCAGTGGGGTGCCCGAGGCGCTTGCCGCCCGGCACTTTGCTGCGCAAACCGCACAGGGTCAAAGTGTCACACGGGGTGCACCGATTGATGCCAACGCTTTCCCCACCCCGGTGGGTGTGCCCCTGCGCCACGAGGACGGTAGTCTGCGCAGCGCCGGTGACGTGGACGCAGAATTCGCCGCCCAGGCGGCACGCTTGGTACAAACGCATGGGCACTGCATGCTGGTGCTCACCGATGTATCTAAAACCGGTTTGCTGGCCCCTTCACCGGACTGCGCGGCGCAGTTGCGGATGCAGTATGGAACGCGCTTAAGCGTATTGGTGGATGCTTGTCAGTTCCGCCTGTCGCCTGCGACCCTGCTGGATTATTTGAAGCACGACTTCATGGTTGCCATCACCGGATCCAAATTTGTGGGGGGGCCGGCATTTTGTGGTGCACTGCTGTTGCCGCCTGGACTGGTGCAGCGCAGTCGCAGCGTGTCACTGAAGACCTTGGCCGAATACTCGGCCCGCTCCGATTGGCCACCGGGCTGGTGGCCGGCACGGGCACTGCCCGAGTCTGCCAACCTGGGGTTGCTGCTGCGCTGGGAAGCCGCCCTGACCGAGTTGCAGCGGTTGCGGGTCTTGCCAGATCAGGTTGTGCATGATTTTTTAAAGACCTGGCAACGTGCCGTGAGCACCCGTCTGGCGCAAGACGATGCGTTTGAAGTTTTACCCGTGGCGGCGTTGCAGCGTGAGACCGGTGCAACGCCCACTTGGGACAATGTGCAAACCATTTTTCCGTTCAAGGTTTTCAAGACCGCACCAGGTGCCGCGCGGCAAGCCCTGAGCCTGCAAGAGATGGCATTGTTGTTTCAGCAGTTGCGCAGCCCACAGTCTGCCAGGGGCGTGCCCTGCAATCGTTTTCAGCTCGGGCAGCCGGTGCGCTGCGGGCTGCAACAAGGGCAGCCCGTCAGTGCATTGCGGCTGTGCAGCGGTGCCCGTTTGGTCACGGAGTCAAGCGCTGCAGGCCAGCCGGTTGAGCAGGCTGTGGCCGATGCCATGCTGGCGCTGGATCAAATTGCCCGCCTGGCTCAGGCTTTGCGCTGAATGATGGCCCCGGTGACCTGATCAATGCTTCTGGCAATTTGCAGCATGGCTTCGGACGGAAATTGCAGCACCGTCTCGCCAGACTGGCGGTTGACCAGCTTCACCACCGTCATGCCGGTGCCTTTTTCCAGGGCAAAGTGCAACTCGTTGGAGGTTTTAACCGCAAGCACCGTGTTAGAGGCCGCCACGGCTTGTTGCAACTCGGCCAGGGTGGGTTTGGGCGCTTGATGCGCCGTGGTGGGCAAAGGTGTTGCAGCTGATGCCGGTTGGCCAGCCGCCCTGGCGTGGGCGGTCGGTGTGATCGCTGCAGTTTTGCCCACGGTTGGCAGTGAAATGGAAGCCAGGTTCATGATCTACTCCTTGAGGCGGTTGATGTAGACCACATCTGGCTGTACCAACACGCAACGGGTGGCTCGCGCACCCTGAAGATGACGCGATTGGGACACACATGCCTACTTCATCGGCAAATTGTGGCGTGACTTGAGCGCTATCGAGCGGGCGTGGCACTAGCCTATGAAGTTGAACAAGGAGAGCTTTTGTACCTGGGCGTAGGTTTGTAAGGCGGCGGAGTAGCCGGTTTGCTGGTTGTTGAAATCTGAAATACCTTTGACCATGTCCAGGTCTTCAGCGCGGGAGCGATCGGCTTCGAGCTGGATGCTGCGCTTGTCCTGGTTGCCCGAGATGCGGTCGGCGCGGTTGAGCAAATCACCGGCCTGACCGCGCACGGCGGAAATCCGCCCCATGCCAATGTCAATGTTGTGCAGCGCCTGGCCGACGGCCTGGGTGGCAGCGTTGTTGTTGACGGCAGCGCCTAGGTCCTTGATGGCGTTGTCCAAGATACTGAACAGGCTGGGGCTGGGAGCCACGTTGACCGTGTCACCGGCGGCCGGTGTGCCGCGCAGGGTCAGCGACAGGCCGGCCATGCCGGCCACGGCGATGCTGGCACTTTGTGTGGAGGGGTAGCCGGGGGCCACTTGCGAGGCGGTGCTGCCTGGCGGTGTGGTGGTTACGTCATACGACACCACGGTGGTGCCGGGGGTGGTTGTGGTGTCCACGTTGGTGATGGCAATCAGGTAGCTGGCCCCGGTCACGACGCTGGCGTTGTTCACGGTCACCCCACTGGTGGTTAACGTGCGGCTGGTTGGAATGGTGCTCAGGGTGGTGTTGAACACTCCGTCGCGCGCGGGTTGGTGCATGAAGGCTGCGTCACCATCGAGCGTGAACGGAATGGCCACGTCGCTGCTGGCGCTTTGACCAGGCAGGCCATTGAAGGCGTAGTCGGGGGGCGTAGCCTGGGGGCCAACAAACGGAGCCAGGGCGCTGCCCAGGGCGCTGAACAGTGGCAGGCCGTTGGTGTCTTTCTGGTTGGCGGCGGCAAAAATCTGGTCACGCAGACCTTGCAGTTCGATGGCAATGGATTTGCGCTCGGCGGCACTGTGCACGCCATTGCCAGCGCTGACCACCAGTTCGCGAAAGCGTTGCAGGTTGTCGTTGACATCGCCCAGCGTGCTCTCGGCCATGGCAATGGCATTGCGCTGCGCTTCCAGCGCCCGCTGGTCGGTGCTGATGCGGCTGATGCGGTTCAGCGCCCGTTCGGCGTTGGCGGCACTGGTGGGGTCGTCGCTGGCGCGCACCACACGTTTGCCCGAGGTTAAATTTTCTTGCAGCGAAGACAGGGCCGACTGGCGCATCGAGATGTTCCGAATGGCGCTGTCGTACGTGTTGGCGCTGCCAATGCGGGTGAATGAGTTGCTCATGGTGTGGGCTCCTGCTGCAGGGGTTTTATCGGCTCATGCTTTGCATCAGGGTGTCAAAAATGCTGTTCGCAATCTGGATCATTTTGGCCGAGGCCTGGTAGGCCTGCTGGTACTGGATCAGCTTGGAGGCTTCTTCGTCCAGGTTCACGCCTGCGACACCGGTGCGGTCTTTTTCCAGATTGGCGGCAATGGCGCTGGAGACATTGGCGGCGTAGTTGGCGCTTTGGGCGCGGATGCCAACTTGTGCGATCAGGCTGGCATAACCGTCGGTGAGAGCCGAGCCGTCAAACATGGCCGCGTCGCGCAGCGCCATCATGGCACTGGCATTGCCGGCATTGAGGTTGCGAAAGGCCGCGGGCTGTGCGGCTACGGTGAAGGTATCGCCAGCTTTGGGCGTGCCTTGCAAGCTCAGTGACCACTGGCTCAAGGGCGTGGTGGCTGGCACCGTACCCTCTATCGGTTGCCCCGAGGTGTAGGTGTACACCGTGGCCCCGGTGTCGCTGCGGGTGTAGCTGTTGCTGCCCGTGAAGGTCAGGGTGACCGGCACGTTGGTCGGCGGGTTGGTGCGTGCGGCCAGGCTGGCCAGTTGCAGGCTGCCGGTGTTGCTGGTACCCATCTGGCCCGCAACCGGGCTGGCCACGGCCAGTGCCCGTGGCGAGGAAAACTCGGCGCTGATGTTGCTGGCCGAAGTGGTGTAAGGCTTGATTAAAAAACGGTCACCGGCGGCGGCTGTGCCTGCCGTTACGTTAAAGGTCAAACCGTCCAGGGTGATGGGCACGGCGGCAAAGGCGGTGACCACACCGTCGGATTTGCGGGTGATGTTGCCGCTGGTTGCAGCGGTGAAGTTGACCTCGTAGTCGGAGGCTGCAAATTGGGTCACGTCGCTGATGCTCAAGCCCAGGGTCGCCGTGCCAGTATTGAGCGTGGCCGGTGCTGCCGGCTGCAAAATGTTGCCAGCCCCAAAGCTGATGGGGGTGAACAAATTGCCACCCACATTGCCATCCAGATCCAACCCCAGCTGGTGCTGGTTATTCATGCTGGTGCTGACGGCCAAGGTCAGGCGACCCAACAGGTTCCGGCCTTCGGCCAAATCGGTGTTCTGAAAGCGCAACAGGCCCGAGACTTCACCGCCACCGAGCATGGCCTCGTCCATGGTCACACTCAGGCCGCTGCGGTTGATGGCAATCTTGGTTTTAAGTGGGTCGTTGAAGTTGTCGCTGACCACCGACAACGCGGCCGCCGTGCTGCCCAGCACCAGAGCCTGGCTGCCGCCAATGAAAATACCCACCGTGCCATCGTTGGCGGCAATCGAGCTGGTTTGCACGTAGCGGTTCAGGTCGCGCACCAGTTGGTCGCGCTGGTCGAGCAAATCGTTGGGAGTCTGCCCATTGCCTTGGGCGCGGGCAATTTTGTCGTTGACGGCGGCGATGTTGCTGGCCAGGTTGTTGATGGCACTGATTTTTTGTTCAATTTCCTGTGCTACACCGGCCTGCAAATCGTCCAGATTGGTGGAGGTGCTGCGCATGCGGGCGGCGGTTTCACTGACGCGCGTCAGTGCTACCGTGCGTGCCGTTAAGTCGGTCGGGGCACTGGCCACGTCCGAGAACGCATTGAGCATGTCGTTGATGGCCGCACCCAGGCCGGTAGCGCCGCCGGGGAAAATGTTTTCGAGCTGTTTGAGTTTGTCGGCGCGGGTGGCATCGCCCGTGCTGATGGCTCCCGCCAGTGCCGCTTGCCGGGTCAGAAACTCGCTGTAGGTGCGCTGGATGGTGGAAACCTCCACCCCCTTGCCAACGTAGCCACCGCCGGTGAACTGGCCTTGCACGGTTTGCAGCACCGCGGTTTGCCGTGAATAGCCGGGTGTATTCACGTTGGCAATGTTGTTGCCCGCGGTTTGCAATACCACCTGGTTGGCCATCAGGGCCCGGGTGCCGATGTTCAGGACGCTCATAAGCTTTGCGCCACCACTTGCGTGCGTGCTTGCAGGCGTTGAGTGGTTTCAATGGCGCGGCTCAACTTGGCTGCGTAATGGGGGTCGGTGGCATAGCCGGCCTTTTGCAGTCCGCTGGCAAAGGCAAATGCAGAGCCGGTTTGCTGGCTGGCCTGGGCGTAGCGCGGGGACTGGGTGATCAGCCGGGCGTAGTCGCGAAACGAGGCATCATACGAGTCATAAGCGCGAAATTTGGCCACCTTGCGCTGTGCCACACCGTTGACATATTCAGTGGTGGTGACCTCGGCCACCTTGCCGGTCCAACTTTTGTCGGCCTTGATGCCAAACAGGTTGTACGACGGCTTGCCGCCGCGCAGCCTGATTTCATGCTGGCCCCAACCGGTTTCGTGGCCAGCTTGGCCGACCATGTAGCTGGCCGGGATGCCGGTTTCTTTTTCAATGCGCGCGGCGGCTTGCGTGTGTTTTTCAACAAAACCGCTTTGGCTCAACGTGGCCGGTGCGGTGTGCTTGCTGTACGCGGCCAGCGAGGCGGCACGTTGCAGCGCACTGGTGGCGGCAGTGGGCAGGCTGGTGCTGGCCTTGGCATTTGGGTCGGGCACGCCCATTTGACGCGCCAACTGGGCCGCAATCAAATCTGACAACCCACCGGGTTGGCCTGACATTTGTACCGCCATTTGTTGATCCAGCAGGTCGGTGCCCAAGTTGGCTCCGGGGCTGTCCAGCAGGCC
>JAVHPS010000163.1:0-1961 GCA_036170715.1 Rhodoferax sp.
GCGTGGCCGTGACAGACCGCGGCTTCATCAACGTCGACATCCAGATGCGCACCAACGTGCCCCACATCTTCGCGATTGGCGACATCGTCGGCCAACCCATGCTGGCGCACAAGGCGGTGCATGAAGCGCATGTAGCCGCAGAAGTGATTGCCGGCGAACTGCAAGGCCACAAGGAATTGGCCGCAGCAGCCTTCAACGCCCGCGTCATCCCCAGCGTGGCCTACACCGACCCCGAAGTGGCCTGGGTCGGCCTGACCGAAGACCAGGCCAAAGCGCAAGGCATCAAGGTCAAAAAGGGTTTGTTCCCCTGGAACGCGTCAGGTCGCGCCATTGCCAACGGCCGCGACGAAGGTGTCACCAAGCTGCTATTCGACGACAGCCCCGAAGCGCATGGCCACGGCAAGATTCTGGGCGGCGGCATGGTCGGCACCCACGCCGGTGACATGATTGGTGAGGTAGCCTTGGCCATTGAGATGGGCGCCGACGCCATCGACATCGGCAAAACCATCCACCCGCACCCCACGCTGGGCGAAAGCATTGGCATGGCAGCAGAGATTGCGCATGGCAGCTGCACGGACGTGCCGCCGGCGCGCAAGTAACGCTAGACCACAGATCCAAATCAAAGCCCGAATCTTGACCGCTTCGGGCTTTTTGTTGTCTGGTTCATCGCTATCGTCAATGCGGCGTTTGGTGTCAGTGTCAAGCAGGTGTTGATTTTCGGATGTCTGCTTGCAGCACGGGCGAGGCAATATCGGCCAGGTCGCGCATGGCGGGGCCCAGTTGGTCGATCAGGCGCGGGCTGGCCCCCATGTCTTCAAAGGCGGTGCGCCATTGGCGCAACTCGCTCCAGATACGGCGAATGATGGCGATGGCTGTGGTGCGCTGCGGTGTAAAAGCGCTGTAGGCCGACATGGCGTTGTCCAGCGTGGCCAGTTTGCCAAAGCTTCCCACTTGCAGGTGAAGCTGGCGCTCAAAGGCGACGCTGGGGCGCGGCACCACGTCATACAGCGGGCTCAGGCGCCAGCCGGGCAGGCACGGGTCGCGCACAAAACCGTGGTTGCGCAGGTGGTCGTCGTCATTGCTGACGAAGATGTTGAACACCATGCGGGCAAACAGCTCTTCGGTGTTGCTGCGGATCACGCCGGGGTGAGCGTGCTCACGCACGGCAAGTGCCAGGTCGGCGTAGCTTTTGAGGCGCGATTCGAACTCATCACAGGCCACCAGCGTCAGTCCGCTGACAAAGGGCAAGCGTTGCTCGGTCAGCCCAGTTGCAGGCAGTGTGTCATGCAGTGGCGTGTCAGGACTGATGTGGGTACCGGGTGTATGCCAGTAACGATCGAACCGGCGAATCAGCAGCACCGATTTGCCACCGATGTCTTGCACTTTCACCTGAGGCACACACAAGCCGCAGCGCTGGGCAAGTCTTAAAGTGCAGCACTCGGCCCAAGCCACATCAAAGCTGTCGCCAACCGCAGGGAACTTGGCCAGCCAGAGCAAACCGGTGTCATCCCGCACGGAAGCCTTGGGTCGCGCACCACCTGCACCGGGCGCTGAGCCAAAAAAATCGATCAATGTGGTGGGGATCGGTAGCCCTTGCTCGATGCGCTCTGCGGCATAAAGCATGTAGGGCAGGGACTGAATGGGTGTGGCACCGGCTTGCACCGGGCTGCTTAAAGATTCGCGCATGTCTAGCGCACCCACGCGGTCGCTGCCCGCGCCGAGCAGGTAGTCGACCTCAGTCAGGCTGTTGGCAGGAACCTGACGCTGCGCTTCGATGACGCGGCGGCCCCAGGCATCAGGGGCGGCATCGCGAATGCCGCCAAATTGGGTGAGCTGGTTGGCTGGGAACAGCTCGGCACCGCGCACGCGCGGCTTGTCTGCCAGGCTCAGGCTGACCGGGTCGATTTCAATGGCATCAGGCCGATCAATGTAGCGGGTGCCATAGGCAAAACGCGAGGCCA
>JAVHPS010000164.1:0-1958 GCA_036170715.1 Rhodoferax sp.
CCATGTTCAACGTCACCAAACAGGTGGTGGGCGACATGGTTGAAAAAGGCTGGGGCCGCATCATCAACATCAGCAGTGTCAACGGTGTCAAGGGTCAGGCCGGGCAAACCAATTACTCGGCCGCCAAGGCCGGTATGCACGGTTTTAGCATGGCGTTGGCGCAAGAGTTGGCTACCAAAGGGGTCACCGTCAACACCGTCAGCCCTGGCTACATTGGCACCGACATGGTCAAAGCCATCCGCCAGGAAGTGCTTGACAAGATCATTGGCACCGTGCCAGTCAAGCGCTTGGGCGAGCCGAGTGAAATCGCCTCCATCATCGCCTGGCTGGCCTCAGACGAAGGCGGTTACGCCACCGGAGCCGAATTTTCGGTCAACGGCGGGCTGCACATGGGTTGAAAGTGACGAAAAAATCACTGATTTAAACCCGCCTTGTGCGGGTTTTTTTTTACCATGGCTGTTCAAGTGAACGTTTCACACCATGACTCAAAGGTGTGTATCAGGCAAAAACTTCAGCATCTTCCAGGCTCAGAGCTGCCTGGTCTTTGGCAGCCAGCAGCGGCACGGTATCAAGTTCAAGTGGCCACTGTATGGCGACGGCGGGGTCGCTCCACAGCAAGCTGCGTTCAAACTCTGGGTGGTAATAGTCGGTGGTTTTGTACAAAAACTCGGCGCTGTCGCTGGTCACCAGAAAGCCGTGCGCAAAGCCTGGCGGAACCCACAACTGGCGCTTGTTGTCGGCGGACAGCAGCACGCCCTCCCATTGGCCGAAGGTGGGGGAGCCTTTGCGCAAGTCCACTGCCACGTCAAACACCTCACCGTGGGTGACACGCACCAGTTTCCCCTGCGGATGCTGAATCTGGTAATGCAGGCCGCGCAGCACGCCTTTGGCACTGCGGCTGTGGTTGTCTTGCACAAAGGGCACGTCCAGACCGGTGGCTTTGGCAAAGTCGCGCGCGTTGAAGCTCTCAAAGAAAAAGCCGCGTGCGTCGCCAAAGACCTTGGGTTCAAGAATCAGGACTTCAGGCAGGGATGTGGGGATGACGGTGTAAGGCATGGTGGTAGCTTGATTTTTTCGGTGTAGGGCGGACTTCAGTCCGCCATGGTCGACTGAAGTCGACCCTACGGAGGCAAGCTGTGCTTATTTCAGCAAGCTCAGCAAATACTGCCCGTAGCCGTTCTTGGCCAAGGGGGCGGCCAGTTTTTGAATCTGCGCCGCATCAATCCATTGTTGTGCAAAGGCGATTTCTTCCGGGCAAGCCACTTGCAGACCCTGGCGTTTTTGCAGCGTGGCGATGAAGCTGGCGGCTTCGAGCAGGCTGTCGTGCGTGCCGGTGTCGAGCCAGGCGTAGCCGCGGCCCATCATCTCGACATTGAGCTGGCCTTGTTCCAGGTAGACGCGGTTGACATCGGTAATTTCCAGTTCGCCACGTGCGGAGGGCTTGATGTTTGCCGCAATGTCGCACACCTGGCTGTCGTAAAAATACAAGCCCGTGACGGCGTAATTGCTCTTGGGTTGCTTGGGTTTTTCTTCGATGCTGATGGCACGCTTTTGCTCGTCAAACGCCACTACGCCGTAGCGCTCGGGGTCTGTCACATGGTAGGCAAACACGCTGGCCCCACGGGTTTGTGCATTGGCGTTGGCCAGCAGTTTGACCAGGTCGTGGCCGTAAAAAATGTTGTCGCCCAACACCAGTGCGCTGGGCTGGTTGCCAACAAACTCACGCCCGATGATGAACGCCTGTGCCAGTCCGTCCGGGCTGGGCTGCACAGCATATTTAATAGCCATGCCCCACTGGCTGCCGTCGCCCAGCAGCTCGGTAAAGCGCGGCGTGTCTTGCGGGGTGGAGATCACCAGCACCTCACGGATACCGGCCAGCATCAGCGTGCTTAGCGGGTAATAGATCATTGGCTTGTCGTAGATCGGCATCAGCTGCTTGCTGACGGCTTGCGTCACCG
>JAVHPS010000165.1:0-1955 GCA_036170715.1 Rhodoferax sp.
GATCAGGCCAAGCTTGCTGAAGCCTGTGCTGAAGCGCAAGCCAAGGGCTACCAATTCATCGCTTATGCGGTGGACATTGCAGAAGCCGAGGCCTGCGCCAACTTTGTCAAACAGGTTATGCAGGAGCATGGTGGCGTGGACTTTTTGATCAACAACGCGGGGCGATCCATTCGCCGTGCCATCGAATCGAGCTACGACCGCTTTCATGATTACGAGCGCACCATGCAGCTCAACTACTTTGGCAGCTTGCGCGTGACCACCGGTTTCTTGCCTGGCATGGTCGCCAAACACAACGGTCATGTGGTCAACATCAGCAGCATTGGCGTGCTGACCAATGCGCCACGCTTTAGCGCCTATGTGGCCAGCAAGGCGGCGCTGGATGCCTGGACCCGTTGTGCGTCAAGCGAGTTTGCCGACCAGGGCATCAGCTTCACCACCATCAACATGCCGCTGGTGCGCACGCCGATGATTGCCCCCACCAACCTTTATAACAACGTGCCCACGCTGGCCCCCGAAGAAGCTGCCGACATGATCGCTCAAGCCTGCATCTTCAAGCCAGTGCGCATTGCCACGCGCCTGGGCATTACCGGACAGATTTTGCATGCCGTGCTGCCGCGTGTGGCGCAAATTGCCATGAACACCAGCTTCAGAATGTTCCCGGACTCCACCGCGGCCAAGGGCTCCAAGCCGGGAGACAAAGCGCCCAAACAACAGTTGTCCGCCGAGGCTGTGGCGCTGCAGCAAATGATGCGGGGAATTCATTTCTGAGGTGGGTGCTCAGTAGAATGCAAGCTGATTCTTGTTTGTTGATGTTCCAAACCACAAAAGTCTGGTGGCTTGCCCATGTCGTTTTCAACTCTTGCCCCTGCTGTAGCAGGCTGTTTACTGCAAACCTTGCGTGCGCAGCCGCAGCTTGAATTTGCGGTGCTGGTGGGCAGCCGTGTCACAAACCAAGCCCGAATTGACAGCGACTGGGATTTTGCTTTGCAGTGGCAACCCCAGCTGGACTGGTTGACCGTGCTGGGGTTGACCGAAACGCTGCGACGCGATCTGGCTGGTGTATTGCAGGTAACACCAGATGCGGTGGACTTGATTGAACTGCGCCGCGCCAATCTGGCCATGCGCGCCAGCGTGGCTGAAGAAGGGATGCCTTTGACAGGGCAGGAATCCTTGGCATGGGCGCATTTTTTGCAGCGCACTTGGCGTGATATGGAAGACTTTTATTGGGACCAGCGCCGTGCGGCTTGATTTGTATCAGGCTGAAACAGCCCGCATTGCGGCCGAGCAAAGTGCCTTGTTGGCGCAGGCCAAGGCCATTCTTTGCCAAGGGCGTGAGCTCACGCCGCTGGAACAGGGTGGTGTGCTGCATGCTTTGCAAATCCTCATCGAAAACGCCATCGGCAAAGCCAAGCAATGGCTCAAAGCGGGTGCTCAGCCGGTTCCCGTGTCTGGCTACGATGCGTTTCGCGCCTTGGCCAATCGCGGCCTGATTCAAGCGCAAGAACTGCCCGCATGGAATGCAGTGATTGGCCTGCGCAATCGGCTGGTACATGACTATATGAACATTGACGCGACGCAGATCACCGCCTTGCTGGTCGCCAACAAAGACCAGTTTGTGGTTGACTTTTTGCGTCAACCCTATGCAGCCGACCCGCCGACGTAGTGACCCGCCATGACAATTTGCTCCCGTAAGGCGGATGACTCTCGCGATTTGCGAACAACCTCCTTGGCTAGAATGCCCGTTTTACGGGAGTTGATGAAAAATGGAAGTTGAAGAACAGGAAGCCGAAGTCAGTCTGCTGGATCTGCTGCTGGTGGTGGCTGAAAACATTCGGCTGCTTATTTGGGGGCCATTGCTGGCTGGGTTGCTTGCCCTGGGCGTGGGCTATAGCTTGCCGCAAAGTTATGTCAGCCAGGCCATTTTGCTGATACCCTTGCCCAGCTCGCCCAGCTCG
>JAVHPS010000166.1:0-1952 GCA_036170715.1 Rhodoferax sp.
GGCTTTGGCAAATACACCACCACCACGGCGGGCAGCACACTCAACATGTTTGTGTACACCATGTCGTTGATGATTGGTACTGCTGGCTTGCCCCACGTGATCATGCGATTCTTCACTGTGCCTACCGTGAAAGACGCACGTTCCAGCGCGGGTTGGGCTCTGGTGTTCATTGCGCTTTTGTACACCACCGCACCTGCAGTGGCGGCCATGGCCAAGTTGAACCTGCACGCCACAGTGAACACTGCGGTGGTCAAAGGTGGTGACTTGTATGCCCCAGAAGCTTCCATCTTGGCTGAAACCCGCCCGGACTGGATGAAACGCTGGGAAAAAACCGGTCTGTTGAAGTTCCAGGACAAGAACGGCGACGGTCGCATCCAGTACTACAACGACAAATCCAAAAACCCTGAAGCTGTGGCCAAAGCCGCCGCTGCAGGCTGGAAGGGTAACGAACTGACAGTGAACGCCGACATCATTGTGTTGGCCAACCCTGAAATCGCCTTGCTGCCGAACTGGGTGATTGGCTTGGTGGCTGCCGGTGGCTTGGCTGCTGCGCTGTCCACTGCTGCTGGTTTGCTGATGGCTATTTCTGCTGCTGTGTCGCATGACCTGATTAAAAACATGTTCATGCCCGATATCTCGGAAAAAGGTGAGTTGCTGGCAGGCAAGATTGCCATGGCGGTCGCGATTGTGATCTCTGGTTATCTGGGCTTGAACCCGCCCGGGTTCGCAGCGGGTACGGTGGCGCTGGCCTTTGGTATTGCCGCCTCGTCCCTGTTCCCGGCCATCATGATGGGTATTTTCAGCAAGAAGATGAACAAAGAAGGCGCCATGGCCGGTATGTTGGCAGGCTTGTTCATTACCTTGTTCTATGTGTTTGCACACAAGGGTATCTTCTTCATCAAGGGTACAGACTTCTTGCCTTTGATTGGTGGACCTAACCCGTTCTTTGGCATCACACCTGAAGCCTTTGGTGCCATTGGCGCCCTGGTGAACTTCTTGGTGGCGTTCCTGGTTGACAAAGTCACCCCTGAACCTCCAGAGCATATTCAGCACATGGTTGAAGCTGTGCGCGTGCCGCGCGGTTCCAAGCTGGTCAACGGCGCCCACTAAAACGCGCTTTTAACCCCTGTGTTGATACCCAACCCCTCTCAAATGGGTTGGGTTCATGAGCAAAGCCCTGACAGTGTCACGCTGGCAGGGCTTTTGTGTTAAGACTTAGTCCAAACGGTTTGGCTATGTGCCCGCAGTTTGGCGTAAGCCTTTGAATTTGAATTGGAGTTTGGTATGGTGTTTGATATCAGCGTCGCAATGACCTGGATTTTGTTTTTGGCCTTGTTTCCCATCAGCTTTGTCTGGCTGCGCCGGGCTTGGCGCATTGTGATGAACCGCGATTTTTCTGAGGTGGCCATCAAGCGCGGCGACGGCCCACCTCAGCCAGAAAAATATGCCCCCTATGAAATGGCCATCAACCTGGTGGCGGGCGTGGTGCTGGTGTGTGTGATTGGCGCGGTACTGCTGGGGTATTGGGAATATGACGTGTGGAGTGCGGTGGCTGGCAGCACCATCTGGTGCAAATTTTTTGCCAGTTTTGCGCTCAGCCGCCAAGCCCATGCCAAGTGGGGCAAAAGCCGGGCTTAACGCGCATGCGCCACAGCCTGACAACCCAGCGCCTGGTGGCCTTGTTTGGCTGCGGCTGGTTGTTGCTTAACTTTCCGTTGCTGGGTTTGTGGGATGTGGCGGTGCAGGTGCTGGGTTTGCCCTTGTTCCCCACGGCGTTGTTCACCGTTTGGGCGCTGTTGATTGGCGCGTTGGCCTGGTTGATGGAGCGCCAGCCTCCGTCCGATGAGGAAGCCTAAGCCATGCTGTCGCCGGTGTGGGTGATTGGTGCGTCGTTTGCGTATTTGCTGCTGCTGTTTGCGGTGGCCAGTTTGGGCGACCGGCGTGCGGCGCAA
>JAVHPS010000167.1:0-1945 GCA_036170715.1 Rhodoferax sp.
CTGGTGCAAAACTTCGAGACGCTGTACTGGATTCGCGACATTCTGGACAAAGGTGCCGACTGGTTTGAGCACCTGGGCGTGCATGGCTATGGTGGCTTGCACAGCTACAGCGTGAGCGGTCGGGTGCGCCTGCCTGGCATGAAGCTGGCACCAGCGGGCATCAGCGTGCGCGAACTCATTGACCAGCATTGCGGCGGCATGGCAGACGGGCATGAGCTTTACGCCTATTTGCCCGGTGGCGCGTCCGGTGGCATTTTGCCGGCCAGCCTGGCGCACTTGCCGATGGACTTTGACTCGCTGCAAGCCTATGGCTGCTTCATGGGTTCTGCCGCGGTGATCGTGCTCAGCCAGCACGACCGCGCCCGTGACGCGGCACTCAATGCGCTTGAATTTTTTGCCCATGAGAGCTGTGGTCAGTGCACGCCTTGTCGCGTGGGCACGGTGCGCGCAGCAGCGTTGATGCAAGCGCCAGTGTGGGACAACGCCGCGCTCGATGACTTGACCGAGGTGCTGGCCGAGGGCTCAATCTGCGGGCTAGGGCAGGCCGCGCCACACCCGATTCGCTGTGTGCAGCGTTACTTTTCACATGAAATTGGAGGTGCTCTATGAGCGGCGTGACGATTGAGCTGGATGGTCGCAAAGTCCAGGTGCAGCCGGGCTTGAGCATTTTGCAAGCAGCTGCCAACTGCGGCGTGGACATTCCCCACCTGTGCACCTGCGACGGCTTGCGCACCGAGGGCAATTGCCGCAGTTGTCTGGTGGAAGTGCAGGGCGAACGCAACCTGGTGCCCAGTTGCAGCCGCAGCGTCAAGCCCGGCATGGTGGTGCAGGTCAACAGCCCACGTGCTGTCAAAAACCGTGCGCTGGTGCTGGAGCTGATGCTCTCAGACCTGCCCGAAGGCGGTGACTATGGCGAGCTCAGCGCAGCGGCCATGCAGGCAGGTGTCACAGTGCGGCCAGCGTTGCGCCAAATCAGCCCCCACCCCAACCCTCCCCCAGCGGGGGAGGGGGCAATCCAGCAAAGCCATTCTGCTGTGGCACCTTCCCCAGCTGGTAAAGCAGGGCGATCTGACCGTGATGGGGTTGTGGCTCCCTCCCCCTCTGGGGGAGGGTTGGGGTGGGGGCTGGCGCATGACGCCTCGCACCCCGCCATGCTGGTCAACCTGGATGCCTGCATTCAATGCACCCGCTGTGTGCGCGCCTGTCGTGAGGCTCAGGTCAACGGGGTCATTGGTCTGGCTGGGCGTGGCGCTGACACGCGCATTGTGTTTGACCTGGCCGACCCCATGGGCGCCAGCAGCTGCGTAGCCTGCGGTGAATGCGTGCAGGCCTGCCCCACCGGAGCCATCAGCGCCCGGCCGCTGGCCACTTTTGCAGTCGATGCGCCCCCAGCCGCTGAAACAACAGTGGACTCGGTTTGCCCTTACTGCGGCGTGGGTTGCCTGCTCACCTACCACGTCAAAGCCAACCACATCGTGCGCGTAGACGGACGCGATGGCCCGGCCAATCATGGCCGTCTGTGCGTCAAAGGGCGCTATGGTTTTGATTACATCCACCACCCCCATCGCTTGACCCAGCCGCTGATTCGCCGCAGCGATGTGCCCAAAGACGTGAACGTGTCACGCAACCCCGACGACTGGGCGCAGGTGTTTCGTCCGGCCACTTGGGACGAGGCGCTGGCCTTTGCCGCAGGTGGTTTGAAAACCCTGCGCGATACCCGTGGCCCCAAAACTCTGGCTGGTTTTGGCAGCGCCAAAGGCAGCAACGAAGAAGCCTACCTGTTTCAAAAACTGGTGCGCACCGGTTTTGGCTCTAACAACGTCGACCACTGCACCCGCCTGTGCCATGCCAGCAGCGTGGCCGCCTTGCTTGAAGGCTTGGGCTCGGGCGCGGTCAGCAACCAGATCAACGACGTGGCGCACGCCGACTTTTGCCTGGTGATTGG
>JAVHPS010000168.1:0-1937 GCA_036170715.1 Rhodoferax sp.
TTAAACAATAGTTGGCGGTATCAACGCTGACCGCCATGTCACACGCGGCCACCAGACCCATGCCACCGGCATACACATCACCCTGAATGCGCGCCACGGTGGGCTTGGGGCAGGTGTAGATCACGCGCAGCATCTCGGCCAATTGCGCTGCGTCAGCCAGGTTTTCGGCCTGCGTGTAGTCGGCCATGCGCCGCATCCAGTTCAGGTCGGCTCCGGCGCAAAACGCCGGGCCATTGGCCGCCAGCACAATGGCGCGCACCTGCGGGTCTTGACCCATCTGGGTGAAGGCCGCGGTGAGTTCTGCAATCACCGCATCATTGAAGGCGTTGCGCACGTCGGGGCGGTTCAGGGTGACGGTGGCAACCGCACCCGTTTGAATGTTCAGTGTGGCCATGTTTTCAAGCCTCGCAGGGTTTCCATCACGTCAAAGTCTGCATCACGGTGCAGCAGCGCGTGGCCGTGGGTGATGCAGTAGCTGGCCAGCAGCACGTCGATGGGGCTACGGATGGTGAAGCCCTTTTGGCGCAGCGCGTTGTAGTGTTCGGCAGCCAGCAAGGCGTTGTCCAGACCACCGATTTCCACCATTGAAATGTCCAGCAACAGGGCCTTGGCACGCAGGCGGTCTTTGGGTTTGTCAAAACCACGCATCACCTCGTAAATCACCAAGTCAGCCACACCCACTTCGACCTCACCCTGACCGCCTTGGAGCAGCTCGACCAAATGCGCCGTTGCAGCATTCGACGTTCTCCGAAAAAAATCGATCCAAACGCTGGAGTCGACCAAAATCATGCTGCGGCCCTTGTGCCAACACGCTTGGATGCGGCTGTGCCAGCGCCAGGTTTGCGCACTGACTTGGGTTGATTGGCCTTGGTGACCTCGTAAGCGGCAGCGGGTTCATGCACCGCCAGTTCGGCCGTGTCTGCTTGCGCATCGGCAACGGTACGGACATGTTGGGCGGCCAACTCTGCCGCCTGTTCAGCGCGCACTTTGACCCAATGGGCTTCTGAGTCATCCCAGTGCAACGTGCCACGCGCTGCCAACAATGCGTCATAGGCTTTGCGCCGCTTGATGAGCTTCAAACCCGCCTCAACCGCCTCGCGCTTGGTTTTGAACTCGCCCGTGGCCATGACGTAATCCATGAGCTTGTCGTCAATTTCGATGTTGGTTCGCATGGTTAACTCCTTTGATGTGTATGAATTTCACAAATCATACACATTACATGCGAAAAAGTCCAAACCGGGTGTCTTCAATGGGTGCGTTGCGGCTGGCGGCCAGGCCCAGTGCCAGCACGCGGCGGGTGTCGGCGGGGTCGATGATGCCGTCGTCCCACAAGCGCGCGGTGGCGTAATAGGGGTGGCCTTGCACCTCGTACTGCTGCTTGATGGGGGCTTTGAAAGCGGTTTCTTCATCCGTGCTCCAGCTGCCGCCTTTGAGCTCGATACCATCCCGGCGCACGGTGGCCAGCACGCTGGCGGCCTGTTCGCCACCCATGACGCTGATGCGCGCGTTGGGCCACATCCACAAAAACCGTGGCCCAAAAGCGCGGCCGCACATGCCGTAGTTGCCCGCGCCAAAGCTGCCGCCGATGATGACGGTGAATTTGGGCACAGCAGCGGTGGCCACTGCGGTGACCATCTTGGCACCGTTGCGGGCAATGCCTTCGTTCTCGTACTTGCGCCCCACCATGAAGCCGGTGATGTTCTGCAAAAACACCAGCGGAATCTTGCGCTGGCAGCACAGCTCGATGAAATGGGTACCCTTCAAGGCCGACTCGCTGAACAGAATGCCGTTGTTGGCAATGATGCCCACCGCCATGCCCTCGATGCGCGCAAAGCCGCAAATCAAGGTGGTGCCAAAGCGCGACTTGAACTCGTCAAAGTCAGAGTCATCGACGATGCGGGCAATGATTTCGCGCACGTCAAAGGGTTTGCGGGTAT
>JAVHPS010000169.1:0-1935 GCA_036170715.1 Rhodoferax sp.
GCAGCGCGGATTACAAATGCCCACCCATCGGCCAGTTGGTGGACGAGCGCTGCATTGTCAACGCCATGGTGGCGCTGCTGGCCACTGGCGGTTCCACCAACCACCTGATTCATTGGGTGGCGGTGGCGCGCGCGGCGGGCATTGTCATCGACTGGGATGATTTTTCTGCCCTGTCGGATGTGGTGCCACTGCTGAGCCGCGTCTATCCCAACGGCAACGCCGACGTGAACCAGTTTCAGGCCGCCGGAGGACCCGGTTTTGTGATCCGCGAGTTGCTCGACGCAGGCTTCATGCACGCCGATGTGCTGACGGTGCGCAAGGGGGGCCTGCGCGACTACACCGCCGTGCCAACGCTGGCTTCAGAGGACTCTGATGTGGCTGAAAAAAATAATCAAAATAAGCCTCTAGCCCTTGTATGGAAAGCGGTAGGTGCTAGCAAAGATGAAGCGGTGGTGCGCTCGGCCAGCGCGCCGTTCAGCGCCAGCGGTGGCCTCAAGTTGTTGACCGGCAACCTCGGGCGCAGCGTGATCAAAATCTCGGCCGTGCCCGATGACCGCCACGTGATCGAAGCGCCGTGCCGGGTGTTTGACTCGCAAGAGGCCTTGCACCGGGCATTTGCCGCCGATGAGCTCAACCGCGACCTGATTTGCGTCGTGCGCTGGCAGGGCCCACAAGCCAACGGCATGCCCGAGCTGCACAAGCTGACGCCGCCGCTGGCGGTGCTGCAGGGCAAGGGCTACCGGGTGGCGCTGGTGACCGACGGGCGTATGAGTGGTGCGTCTGGCAAAGTGCCGGCCGCCATCCACGTGTCGCCCGAAGCCGCGGCCGGCGGCGCACTGGCCAAAGTGCGTGACGGTGACGTGATCCGGCTGGATGCCAACAGCGGCACGCTGCAGGTGCTGGTGTCCGAGTTTGAATGGGCCATTCGAGAAGTGTTGCCGCTGCCCGATGCATTGCGTGCGGCCAACGGTGTGGGGCAGGGGCGCGAGCTGTTTGCCAACCTGCGCCGCAACGCCCTGTGCGCCGAAGAGGGCGCTTGCACCTGGCTGTGAGTCAGTGTCCCGCCCATCCGCACCGAACCCTTCTATCGTCTCGCCACACGGCTCAACCCACAATCCTTTTGAAGATTCCTATGAACGTTCCAACTTCCCTAACTGCCCTGCAAGTGATGCAAGATGCCCCGGTGATTCCGGTGATTGTTTTGAACGACGTGGCACATGCCGTACCCATGGCGCGCGCGCTGCTGGCCGGCGGCATCCGCATGCTCGAAGTGACCTTGCGCACACCGTGCGCGTTGGCCTGCATTGAAGCCATTGCGCGTGAAGTGCCCGAGGCGGTGGTCGGCGCGGGTACGGTGCGCAGTCGTGCCGATGCACAGGCTGCCGCCAATGCCGGGGCGCGTTTTGCGGTGAGCCCTGGCTACACCAGTGCCGTGGGCCAGGCTTGTCGCGACGTGGGGCTGGCGCTGTTGCCGGGTGTGGCCACGGGCGGCGAGATCATGGCCGCGTGTGAGGACGGTTTCACTGAATTGAAGTTTTTCCCGGCGGTGCAAGCCGGTGGTGTCGCCATGCTCAAAGCCTGGGCCGGGCCATTTTTTGACGTGAAGTTTTGTCCCACCGGTGGCATCACGCTGCAAAATGCGCCCGATTTTTTGGCCCTGCCCAACGTGGTGTGCGTCGGCGGCAGTTGGCTGGTGCCCGCACACAGCGCTGAAGAAGGCGACTGGGGTCGTGTTACACGGCTCGCCAGTGAGACCGAAAATTTAAATAAAATACAGCTCTAGCCCATATTATTAATGGACTTTATGCTATATATAAAATAGCAAAAAAGACCCCGATACGTTGCCGCCGATAACCTTTCAGGCGGTAGACAGACGCTCAATCAGCTCGATCTTGTAGCCGTCGGGGTCGGTCACAAACGCAATCACCGTGCTGC
>JAVHPS010000170.1:0-9575 GCA_036170715.1 Rhodoferax sp.
GGCACTTGCAGGTAGTAGCGGCTGCGGGTTTTGCTGCGCTGGCTGCACAGGGCAAAACCACGCGGGTGGCTCACATAGATCAGCTCGTCGTGCACCGGCGGCGTGTCGGACAACAAGCCAAGCCAGCCAAAGGGGTAGACCTTCTCGAATTCCTGAATCGACTTGCGCGGCACGCTGGCGCGGCACACGCCGTGAAAGCCGTCGCATCCAGCAATAAAGTCGCACTGCAATTCATAAGCCTGTCCTGCGTGCGTGAAGGTCACCCGTGGCCGGGCGGTGTCAAAGTCTTGTACCTGCACGTCGCTGGCCTCATAGTAGGTGGGCAAGCCGGCGGCGCTGCGGGCGTCCATCAGGTCATGGGTGACTTCGGTCTGGCCATACACCATGACGTTTTTGCCACCCGTGAGCGTGTTCATATCAACCCGGTGGCGGCGGCCAGCGTAAAGCATGTCAAAGCCGCCGTGCACCAGACCTTCGCGGTGCATCCGCGCGCCCACCCCAGCTTCATCCAGCAAATCCACACAGACCTGCTCCAGCACACCGGCGCGGATGCGGCTGAGCACATAGTCGCCCGAGACACGCTCGACGATCACCGCGTCTATGCCGGCCTTGTGCAGCAACTGACCCAGCAGCAAACCGCTGGGCCCGGCGCCAATGATGGCCACTTGGGTACGAATGGAAGTTGTCATGAAAATCACCCGTGAAAGGTATGCACCAAAACCAGTGCGATGGAGGGGAAAAACAGCAGCGCCGCAATGCGGATGAAGTCCGACAGCAAGAACGGCATCACGCCCTTGAAGGTTTCCACCAGCGGTACGTCGCGCGCGAGGCGGTTGATGATGAACACGTTCATGCCCACGGGCGGGTGCACCAGACCGATTTCGACCACCATCAGCGCCAGAATGCCAAACCAGATGCTTTTGTCCTGATCGGCCAGGCCGTAAAAATCCAGCCCCATGATGACCGGGTAAAAAATCGGGATGGTCAGCAAAATCATCGCCAGGCTGTCCATGACGCAGCCCAGAAAGATGTAGATCAGCAAAATGGCCACCATCACCAGCAGCGGGCTCAAGTGGTTGGCCTGCACCCAGGTGGCCAGCTCCACCGGCATTTGCGACAAAGCCAGCGCGGTGTTGAGCATGTCAGCGCCCAGCAGCACCAGAAAGATCATGGCGGTGGCCTGCGCCGTGCCCAGTGCGCTGTCAATCAAACCCCGGGTGCGCATGCCGCCCGACACCACCGCCAACACGCCGCATGCCGCCGCACCAATGGCAGCCGCCTCAGTGGGGTTGGCCCAGCCGCCGTAAATACCCACAATCACCACCACGAATACCAGCAACACCGGTGCCACTTGCAGCAGGGCTTTCAGGCGCTTGGCCCAGCTGGCACGTGGGCCCGCCGGACCGGCATTCGGGTTCAGCGTCACGATGATCTTGATGACCAGCATGTAGCCCAGCATGGCAATCACGCCCGGTAGCACCGCCGCCATAAAGAGCTTGCCAATCGACTCCTGCGTCAGGATGGCATAAATCACCAGTGGGACGGAGGGCGGAATCATGATGCCCAGCGTGCCACCCGCCGCCAGTGCGCCCGTGGCCAGTGAGCCTGAGTAACCAAAACGCTTGAGTTCAGGCAAAGCCACCTGGCCCATGGTGGCGGCCGTGGCCAGCGACGAGCCACAAATCGCACCAAAACCGGCGCAAGCGCCAATGGAGGCCATGGCCACACCGCCTTTCATGTGGCCCATGAACGCTTCCACAAATTTGAACAGCGCCGAACTCAAACCGCCGTGGGTGGCAAACTGCCCCATCAGCAAAAACAGCGGAATCACCACAATGTCGTAGTTCGACAGGCGGGCGTAGGCCAGGTTTTTCAGGAAGTTGAGAATCGGCAGCGCCTCGGCTCCGGTCAGGTAAAAATAACCTGCAGCCCCCATGGTGAACATGGCAATGCCAATGGGAACCCGCACCACCAGCAACACCATCAGGCAGGCAAAAATAATGCCACCAATTGCAATGCCACTCATGCAGCCACTCCGTTGTGGCTGGCATCGGCGCTATGGCTCAGACGCCAGTGCAAACCCACCATGTAAAACCCGGCCAATGCCAGCAGCAAAAAGCCGGGCACCATGAGCATCTGGGCAACCCACACCGGCCAACCCAGAATCATGCTGGTTTCACCGGCCTCTTTGATCGCCAACGCGCCCACGGCGGCACGCCAGGTGATCACCGCGCCAAACAAGCCCACCAACAGGGAGCCAAAAGCGTCTAGACGGTGCACCGTGGCCGGGCTGGCCTTTGCTGTGAAGAAGTCCACCTTGACATCGCCGCCATTGAGGTGGCAATAGGCAAAAAAACTGGCCGAGGCAAAGGCCGCCGCCATTTGCAATACCTCCACGTCACCCGGCACCGGCGCTGAAAAGAGCTTGCGCCCCACAATGCTGACGATGCTCATGAGCACGATGGCCACAAACGTCACGCCGCCACCGATGGCTGACACCTTGGAGGCACGAAACAACAGCTGCCCCATGCGACCAAATGCGAGCGATGTGGCGCCTGGCGGGGCAACGGGAATGGGCTCTTGCATCAACACTTCTCCTCTGACGCCGTCCGCATGGGGCGGATCAAATCATTGATTTTTTTGGAGGGTACCTGTGTGACACATGCCACACAGGTCGGACGGCATCGCTTCTTACTTGACCGCGTATTTGGCGATCAGGGCGCGTGCGTTTTCCAGCAACGCCTGGCCGTTGGCGCCTTTGGCAGTGACCGCAGCCACCCAGTCTGCGGAGACTTGCTCGCCGGCCTTCTTCCAGCTTTGCAGTTCTGCGGCAGGAATCACGTTGTGGGTGTTTTTCTCGGTCAGCTTTTTGCCAATGCCATCAGCCGCCAGAAACGTCTTGCCAATCTGGCCCGACAAGGCCAGCCCGCTGTTGTTGTCGATGACCTTTTTCAGGTCAGGCGGCAAACTCTCGTATTTGGCCTTGTTCATGGCAAACATGAAGGTCGAGGTGTAAATGGCGGGTTCTGTGGGGTCGGTTTCTGAATGGAACTTGACCAACTCCTGAATCTTGACCGAGGGCACCACTTCGTAGGGCACCAGGGCGCCGTCAATCACCGACTTGGCCAGAGCCTCGCTCACCGCTGGCACGGGCATGGCCACAGGTGTGGCGCCCAGGGCGGCCAGCAACTTGTTGGTCTGGCGTGTGGGGGCACGCACTTTCAAACCCTTGAGGTCAGCCATGGTTTTGATGGGCTGCTTGGTCATGTGGAACACACCGTCGCCATGCACATGCAGTGCCAGCAGCTTGACATCTTTGAACTCGGCGGCGACGTTCGGATGGGTCTGGACAAAATCCCACAGCGCTTTGCTGGTGCCTTCGGGGCTTTGCATCATGAAGGGCAGCTCGAACACTTCAGACAAGGGGAAACGTCCTGCCATGTAGCCCGGCAACACCCAGGTCACGTCCACCACACCGTCTTTCACCTGGTCAAACAGCTGGGGCGGTGTGCCACCGAGTTGCATGGACGGGTAAATCTGGCATTTCATCTTGTCGCCGGATTCCAGCGCGATCTTGTCGCACCAGGGCTGGATGAACATCTTTTGCGCGGCCGAGCCAGCAGGCAAAAAGTGATGCACCTTGAGGGTGACGGTTTGCGCGGATGCAGCCAGCGCAGCACCGGCCAACACCGAGAGGGCAGCGATGGATTTCAGGGAAATTTTCATGGTGTCTCCTGTTGTAAAAATAGGCTTCATGGGGTTCAAACGGGATGGTCGCGGCTTGTTTCAAAGCACGGAAGACGGGCCGGACCAAATGGTGGTAGGCACCATGACCTCGCCGCGCATGATCAACCGGGCCGTGCGCAGCAAAGCCGCTTTGGTCACTTTTTGCGAATCCTGTGCGTCCAGGCCCAGAGCCACACTGAATTCGCCGGTGGGGTGCTCAACCGATACCGTGGGATCACTACCGGACGGCATGGCCGCCACACCGTCGCAGACCGAGCCTTTCAACACACATGCCGTGCCGACGGTAACTGCGGCCAGCACACCAATGGCGTCATGGCAGACATGGGGAATAAAACTGCGCGTGCACAGGCTGCCGCCCGCACGCGGTGGCGCAATCAAGGTCATCTTGGGGTAGTTCTTCTGGCTGACATCGCCCAGTCCCATCTTGAGGGAAATCTGCAAGCGCAGAGCCTCCAGGCGGTGTTTCAGATCATCGTCTGCATTGAGTTCGGCCACGCTTTCATAACCTGTTCGCCCCACATCACTGGCCTCGAACATGACCAGCGGCATGCCGTTGTCAATGCACGTCACATCCAGCGTGAAGGCTTCAAAACCGTCACCAGTCACGGTGATGCGGTCACGCACCTGACCCGTAGGCAACAGGCTCGCACAGACCGAGCCTGCTGTGTCAAGAAAATTGATGGTGACAGGTGCGGCCGTGCCAGGCACGCCATCAATGCGCGCATCGCCGGTGTAATTCACCTGTCCCCCACGCGTCACCAACGTGATGTCGCACTGCATGTCGGTGTTGCGGGTGAGCACCCGCGCTGTGGTGGTGTCGCCCTGCACCGCCACCAAGCCGCGTTCGATGGCAAAGGGTAGCACGGCAGCCAGCATGTTGCCGCAATTGGGCGTGGTGTCTACCGTGTCTTTTTCCGGCTGGAGCTGGGCAAACAAAAAATCCAGCGCCACGCCGGGTGTCTGGCTGGTGCTGACAATGCCAACCTTGCTGGTCAGTGGGTGCGCCCCCCCCAAGCCGTCAATCTGGCGACGATCCGGCGAGCCCATCACGGCCAGCAACACGCGGTCACGGGTGGCCACATCGGCAGGCAGGTCAGCGGCCAGAAAAAAGGGGCCGCGAGAGGTGCCGCCGCGCATGAAATAACAGGGAATGGCTGTTTGCATGGGGCAGATTCTGGCCTGATCTTGAACCTGGCAAAAGCCAGTAGCACCACTAGCAGTTATAGCAAATCAGCATAGATTAGAGCGAGCTATGGTTAACCCTAACTATGGGTTTTTACCGGCTGCGCGCAGAGAGCATCCAACGCACACCTCTTGTCTCTGCGTGTGCGTGGCTGCGCTTGAACGAGTCAAAATACTTTTTCAAGCGCAATCAAACCTGCAGCCGTGTTAGAGATGGGAATGTGATAGTGGCTGTGCACCTTGCGCACACCGAACCCGTCGCCCGCGACCAAGCTGGCGCGCATAGCCAGCCACATCAGCAGCTCAATGCCCTGGCTGCCGGCTTTGGCCACCAGCTCGTGGTTGGTGTACTGCGTGGCCCACTCAGGGTTGCTGACCAAGCTTTCCATGAATTGGAGGTCAAAAGCCTTGTTCAGAAACCCGGCGCGCTCGCCTTCAAGCTGGTGGCTGAGGCCACCCGACGCAATCACTGCCACCTTTTTGTTGCTACCCCAGCTGGCGATGGCCTCACCCACCGCGCGACCCAGGGCGTACACACGACGTGCGTGGGGTAGCGGAAACTGTACGGTGTTGATGCAGATTGGCACCACCGTCACCGGGCAATCGCCCTGTGGCCAGAACAGTTTGAGCGGCAGGGTGCAGGCGTGGTCGACCAGCATTTCCTGACAGGTGGTGATGTCAAAGTTTTGCTGAACCAGGTGGTTGATGAGGTGCCACGACAAATCTACCTCACCCTGGAACGGTGGCAGTGTGGGTATACCCCAGCCTTCGTCAGCGTTGTTGTATTGCGCAGCCGCACCCACCGCAAACGTGGGCATCTTGTCCAGAAAAAAATTCAGTCCGTGGTCGTTGTAAAACATCACCACCACGTCGGGTTTTTGCCCTTGCAGCCAAGTTTGCACGGGTGGATAGCCGTCAAAAAAAGGCTTCCAGTAGGGTTCTTGCTGAAGCCCCTTGTGAATAGCGCCACCTATTGCGGGCACATGTGAAGTGCCCAAACCACCGATCAATCTTGCCATGTGTGTCTCCTTTATTGGCCCGCTGCGATCAGCATGGCTTTGAACTCGTCTTTGGTCATGCCGGTTTGCTGGGCACCAATGTCTTGCATATCCAACCCAAAAATACCGGCGAACTTGGCCAGGTAATAGGCGTTGCCCCCGGCATCAAGCAGTTGCAGCACGTTTTTGGCGCGAATGGCTGCGGCCTGCACTTCAGTCAGGTTGAATTTGCGCATGTAGGCATCTTCGTCTTTCTGGAATTCAGCACGGTGGTCTGCTGAATTGAATGAAAAACACATTTTGTTGAGTGCATAACCGCGTCGAGCCAGTTCGCCATTGAACGGATGAGTGCCCGGTATGGGGTGTGATGGTGTATGGGTTGCCACGAAATATCTCCTGGTGTAGACATGAACGGGGCGAAGTATGGCGAGCATCGTTCATAAAATAAATAGATATATTTACATATGACACATGAGCAAAATTGATCAATCTCCCGCCCTCACCAAACGCGATTGGAACTATGCCGATCTGGACGGCCATCTGCTGCAACTCCTGGTGGCGGTGATCGAAGAAGGCACTATCACCAGCGCAGCGCAACGCATGGGTGTGACGCAATCCGCGGTGAGTCATGTACTGGACAAGCTGCGTGTGATCACTGGCAACCCGCTGTTTGTGAAGTCGGGGCGGGGCATCGTGGCCACTGCACACGCCGAACAATTGGCGCACAAAGCCCGCGAACTGCTGGCTGCGCTGGAAGGGTTTGCCACCTGTGGCGAGTTTGACCCGGCCCGCTGGCGCTGCACCTTCACCATCGCAGCCAACGACTTTCAACGCGAGGTGCTGTTGCCCCCACTCATGGCCTGGCTGCGCAGGCAGGCGCCCGGGGTGGTGCTGCGGGTCATTGCGTCCAACATTCCCAGCCTGGACATGCTGCGCCAGGAGCACTGCCAACTGGTCATCAGCCCGCGGCCACCAGACGGCGGCGATGTGATGCAAAAGCGTCTGTTTGAAGATGATTACTGCGTGTACTTTGATGCCAGCCAGCGCGACGCGCCACGTTCATTGGCAGAGTATCTTGCAGCCCAGCACATCACTGTGCTGTATGAGCCGCGCCGCCCGCTGGATCTGGATCAGTGGCTCAGCAGCCAGGGCATAGCGCGTAACTTCCAGGTGCTGGTACCAGGCCTGGCGGCACTGCCTGCTTTTGTGCGCGGCACTCAGCTGCTGGCCACTGCGCCCAGTTTGCTGCATCAGCACCTCTTCAAAGACTTGAGCCAGGCCAACACCCCCATGCCATGTCCCAAGATGCCCATGTACATGGTGTGGCACAAACGCTATCAAGATGATCCTTCTCATCGCTGGCTGCGAGAGGGTTTAAGCCAAATTTCACTTCAAGTCACTGGCAATACTGTCAGCGCTGTACCTGGCCAATCATGAGCAGCGATTTGCCAATCTGCCCGCTATAACTCTGGCTGATGGTTATTAGCCTAGCCCCATGGCAGAAATTTTGGATGAACCAAGTCATCATGTTTCATGAGCACTATTCTGACTTGATTACAACCTTGACCCCCAAGTGAGTACCTCTTTAGCTGTTATAGCGATTAGGCATAATTAGTCATGAGCTATAGTCAAAAACCCTATTCAACGCCCACATAAATTTGATTCCCCGTCTACGAAAGCCACCATGGATTTAAAACAACTGGAATACTTTGTGCGCGTGGCCGAACTGGGCAGCTTTACCCGTGCTGCGGTAGCGCTGGACATAGCCCAACCCGCTCTGAGCCGCCAGGTGCGACTGCTGGAAGTGGAATTGCACCAAACGCTCCTGACGCGCAATGGCCGTGGAGCAGTGCCCACCGAGGCCGGCAAGCTTTTGCTGGCTCATGGGCGCGGCATCTTGCACCAAGTGGAGCGTGCGCGTGAGGAACTTGGGCGTGTGCGGGGCTCACTGGCCGGTCGCGTGGCAGTGGGCTTACCCACTAGCCTGGCGCGGATGTTGACTGTGCCATTGACGCGCACCTTCCGAGCCGAATTGCCCGATGCCACCATCTCCATCACCGAAGGCTTGTCGGCTGCTCTGCAAGATGCGCTGCTGGCCGGTCGGCTGGATATTGCACTGCTGTACAACGCTCAGCCCAGCTCAGAGCTGGACATCAGTGTGTTGCACGAAGAAGACCTGGTACTGGTTCAGCACCGGCCGGTGTTGGCCACGCAAGACCCACCCACTGGTTCAATCACCCTGGCTGAAGTCACTAAGCTGCCACTGGTGATCCCCAGTCGACCCAATGCGTTTCGTATGCAGCTAGAAAATGAAGCAGCCAATATCGGGAAAAGACTGAACATTTCGCTGGAGATTGACGGGGTATCGGCTATTCTGGATTTGGTGGCAGAAGGCGTGGGCTGCGCCGTGTTGTCGCGCAATGCTGTGCGCAACGCGCCCCGCCCGGACAGCTACGTGCTGCGAACCATCATCGAGCCGGAATTGCGTGCCAAAGTCGCTCTGGCCACCAGCGCATTGCGCCCTGCCACGCTGACACAGCAGCTGACTCAGGAACTGGTAAAGCGTTCAGTGCCAGAAGGGTTACGTTATGTCTGAGTAGAAAGTACGCCGGTCTTTTCATTGTTTTTTCACACGGAAGAGCCTGCATACTTGGCTGATCATGCCCCCGATAGATGAGGGTCATGAGGAGCACGCCCGTGTCAACTTGCCCAGGCTCAGTGATGAGGCTGTGATTGCGCTGCATGACTTTATCCATCATTTGCTTGATCGCTTTTATGAGGCGCTGTATGAGGATTCAAATGACGATGCTTTGGATGTAGGCATCGACTGGCCGCTTTAGCAGCACGCCAGTCCAACCGCGCAACGCCTCCAGGGTCAGTCCTGGCGGCGTTGTTTTTTTTGCTACCACCCGGCGTTGAGCGGCGCTGTCCCACTTATCAAGCGGGGGTTGCACTTCCCAACAGGACGTGGGTCAAATCGAGAAAATTAAACTCGCATAGCGTGGGTCAATGAGTCTGGATTTGCGCGGGACGTAACACCAGCACTGAGCATTTCCGAATCATGGCCTATGCGCAATTGACCTGGCGAGAATCTCTGCGCGATATCGAGGTCACGTTGAGTGCCAATGCGACCAAGTTCTACGGCTGCTGAACCAAGTGCAGGCCTCAAATCAAGCAGCATCAACGCTGATAGCGCATCAGTGCTAAAGTTTTTGATGGAATTGCCGAAATACTGGTAAGCGGTTTTTTGGACTTGATTGCCGCCTTGCCTGTGCAATACACACGCTCCCTGCAAGCCCCCTATTTTTGAAGGCACTTATGGCCATTAGCGCAATACCCGGCAGCAGCTTGACATCAAACGTGACCTCGGCCAAGCCGATAGAGTCCACTGAAGCCACTCGCAGTGGCGGTATGGATGTCAAAAACGACGGTGATACAGACGATGCTGCCCAAGCAGCGACCAATGCAGCACGTCCCACAACCAACAATCTTGGGCATTTGATTGGTCAAAACCTGAGCGTAACAGCCTGAAAATTGTTTCAGTTGAATAGCGATGAAAATCTCCGCAGCAAGCTGCGGGGTATCGGATGTCGCCGGTTCGAACATATCGGATTTCAGCCGGTTTGAAATTGTTGAGCCGTTTATCGA
>JAVHPS010000171.1:0-1921 GCA_036170715.1 Rhodoferax sp.
TCAAGGCCAACCTGCCCGGGGCCAAGGTGTCGGGCGGTGTCAGCAACGTGAGCTTCTCGTTCCGGGGCAACGACCCGGTGCGCGAAGCCATCCACACCGTGTTTCTGTACCACGCCATCAAAGCCGGCATGGACATGGGCATTGTCAACGCCGGCATGGTCGGGGTCTATGACGATTTGGAGCCAACTTTACGCGATCGCGTTGAAGACGTGGTGCTGAACCGCCGCCCGGATGCCGGTGAGCGCCTGGTCGAGATTGCCGAAACCGCCAAGAGCGGGGCCAAGGACGAGAGCAAGAAGTTGGAGTGGCGCGGCACGCCCGAGCACCCGGCCAGCGTTGAAGCGCGTTTGAGCCACGCCATGGTGCACGGCATCACCGACTTCATCGTGTCAGACACCGAAGAAGCCTACCAGGCCATCGTGGCCAAAGGCGGTCGTCCGCTGCACGTGATTGAAGGCCCGCTGATGGCCGGCATGAGCATCGTGGGTGACCTGTTTGGTCAGGGCAAGATGTTCTTGCCGCAGGTGGTGAAAAGCGCGCGCGTCATGAAGCAGGCGGTGGCGCACTTGATTCCCTACATCGAAGAAGAAAAACTGCGCGACGAGGCGGCAGGGCGCGACGTGGCGACCAAGGGCAAGATCATCATGGCCACCGTCAAAGGCGACGTGCACGACATCGGCAAAAACATCGTCACCGTGGTCTTGCAGTGCAACAACTTTGACGTGGTCAACCTGGGCGTGATGGTGCCCTGCCACGAGATTCTGGCGCGCGCCAAGGCCGAGGGGGCTGACATCATTGGCCTGTCGGGCCTGATTACGCCGAGCCTGGAAGAAATGCAGTACGTGGCCGGCGAAATGCAAAAAGACGACTACTTCCGCATCAAAAAAATCCCGCTGCTGATTGGCGGAGCCACCACCAGCCGGGTGCACACCGCCGTCAAAATCTCGCCGCATTACGACGGCCCGGTGGTCTACGTGCCCGATGCCAGCCGCAGCGTGGGCGTGGCGCAGAACCTGTTGGGCGATGCCAAAGACACGTTTGCGCTGGAAACCAGTGCCGATTACGAACGTGTACGCACGCAACACGCCAACAAAAAAGTCACACCACTGTGGCCGCTGGCCAAGGCGCGCGCCAACAAAACCCCGATCGACTGGGTCAACTACCAGCCGACCCGGCCCAAGTTCATTGGCCGACGCGTCTTCAAGAACTTTGACCTGGCCGAGATTGCGAAATTCATCGACTGGGGCCCGTTCTTTCAGACCTGGGACCTGGCCGGGCCTTACCCGGCGATTCTGGACGATGCCGTGGTAGGCGTGGAGGCCAAAAAGGTGTTTGCCGATGGCCAGGCCATGCTGAAAAAAATCATCACCGGGCGCTGGCTCAGCGCCAACGCGGTGCTGGGCCTGTACCCGGCCAACCGCGTGGGCGAGGACGACATCGCGCTCTACACCGACGAGCACCGCAGCAGCGTGGCGCTGACCTGGTACGGTCTGCGCCAGCAAGCCGCGCGTGAAGCCGAAGACGACGGCAGTTTTCACCCCAACCGCTGCCTGGCCGACTTTGTGGCCCCACACCCAGATGAATCAAAATTAATAGCAAATGACCGAGAAGATACAAGGGCCACAAGCCAAAAATCCTTAAAGGATTACGTCGGTCTGTTTGCCGTTACCACTGGCTTGAACCTGGAGAAAAAAGAAGCCCAGTTTCTGGCCGCGCACGACGACTACAGCGCCATCCTGCTCAAAGCCCTGGCCGACCGCCTGGCCGAAGCCTTTGCCGAATGCCTGCACTACAAGGTGCGCACCGACCTGTGGGGTTACGCACCCACCGAGACCCTGAGCCCGCCCGAGCTGATTGCCGAGCAATACCAGGGCATCCGCCCCGCCCCCGGCTACCCGGCCTGCCCGGATCACAGCGTCAA
>JAVHPS010000172.1:0-1920 GCA_036170715.1 Rhodoferax sp.
TAGTTGAACTTGCGGGCACGGTAAAACGTGACACCGCCCAGCACGCCGGCCAGCACCAGGCCGGGAATGACCCCAGCCATGAACAGCGCACCCACGCTTGTGTTGGTGGCCACCGAATACATCACCATCACAATCGAGGGCGGAATCAAAATGCCCAGCGCACCCGAGGTGGTGATGACACCAGCGCCGAAGCTCTTGGGAAAACCCGCCTTGGTCATGGCTGGCAACAAAATCGAGCCAATCGCCACCACCGTGGCCGGACTGGAGCCAGACACTGCCGCAAACAAAGCGCAACCCAGCACCCCAGACAGACCCAAGCCGCCATACCAGTGACCGACCATGCTGGAGGCAAAGTTGATCATTCGCCGCGCCACACCGCCGTGGGTTAAAAAGTTACCCGCCAGAATGAAGAACGGGATCGCCATGATCTCAAACTTCTCAATGCCGGTGAACAGCTTCAAAGCCACCGACTCCAGCGGCACCTGGGTAAAACCAAACAGAAAGGTCAGCACTGTCAGGCCGAGCGAGATCGACACCGGCATGCCGGTGAGCATGAGCACCAGCAACAGGATAAAAATAATTGCGGCGTTCATTTGGCAACCTCTTCTTCCAGACCATCCACATGGCCGTGGTCATGGTGTGGCAGGGTGCCGGTTTTGATGAAGGTCACCAACACTTGCAGAAAGCGAAAGCACATCAGCGTGGAGCCCAGCGGCACGGCGCTGTAGACCATCCAGGTGGGCCACTCCAGGTCAGGGGTGGTGGGGCCTTCAGGCAGGTCGCCCACGTCCATGCCCAGCAGGCTCAACCACCAGTGGTGAGCGCCGTTCTCCCAAACAAAACCTGCGGCCAGGGTGGCCACTATGCCGGTAAACAGGGCACCAGCGGCCAGGCCGATGATGACGAATTTGCTGCGCATTTTGTCGTCTAGGCGGTTGATCATCACGTCCACCCCGACGTGAATGCCAGTGCGCACCCCGTAGGCTGCGCCGAATTTGCACATCCATACAAACATGATGATGCACAGCTCTTGCGCCCAGCCCAGGTTAAGAGCCAGCAGCCAGTCTTGTACGCCCGGGATGGCTAACCCGGCGGCGTAACGGTGCACCACCGCAACAAAGATGATGAGTGTGGCACCTCCCATCAGGAAGGTGATCAGCCATTCTTCCAGGTGATCAAGAATTTTCATGGGGACGTGCCTCAAAAATCAGATTAAAAAGTGCTTATGGGAATAAGGGCTGCACAACAAAAACCCCAGTCGATACAAGTTCGACCGGGGTGGGTGCGCGGGGGATTACAGCTTGGCCGGATCGAAGCCGGTGGCCTTGTAGAACTGCTGCAGCGTGCCCTTGCCAATGCGGTCTGCCATTTTCAGGTGCACGGGAGCCATGGCTTTTTTCAGAGCCAGGCGTTCCTCGGCAGTAGGGGTGTAGACGGTGGTCTTGCCGCTCTTCTTCACACCTTCCAGTGACTTGTCATTTTCTTCCTTGGCAATCTGGTTGGCGTAAACGGTGGCCTCTTTCATGGCCTGTTCAAGTTGGCCACGCACGTCGGCGGGCAGACCGTCCCAGAACTTCTTGTTGGTGATCACCGCGTAACCCAGGTAACCGTGGTCGGTCAGGGTCATGTGTTTTTGCACTTCGTGCATTTTCTGGGTGTAGAAGTTGCTAATCGGGTTTTCAGTGCCATCCACCACACCAGTTTGCAGCGCTTGATAGACCTCAGAGAAAGCCATCACCTGCGGAATGCCGCCGACCGAGCGGATTTCCTCTTCAAGCACCTTGGACGACTGGATGCGGAACTTCTTACCCTTGAAGTCAGCCGGTGTTTTCAATGGTGTGTTGGCCGAGAACGACTTGAAACCGTTGTCCCAATAAGCCAGACCCTTGATGCCTTTAGGCTCCAGTTTGGCCAGCAGCG
>JAVHPS010000173.1:0-1918 GCA_036170715.1 Rhodoferax sp.
AATGGCAAAGTCGGTGGTGTACGGCGGCTCAATGTATTTGTCGGCAATCGACTTGGCTTCCAGGCGAATGCGCTGCTCCAGCGCCTTGGCGGCCGCTTCGGCCTGCACGGCATCGGCGCGGCCCTGGGCATCGAGCAGCCGCTCGTAATCTTCATTCGGAAACTTGGCATCAATGGGCAGCCACAAGGGCGCACCGGTATCGGACTTGCCGGGCAGTTTAATGGCAAAGTCCACCACGTTTTTGCTGCCCGGGCGGGTGGCGATTTGCGCTGCATATTGGTCGGGCACAAACACTTGCTCCAGCAACGTGGCGAGTTGCGCCTCGCCAAAAATGCCGCGGGTTTTGACGTTGGAGAGCAAATGCTTGAGGTCACCCACCCCTTGTGCCAGGGTCTGCATTTCGCCTAGTCCCTTGTGCACCTGCTCCAGCCGGTCGGCCACTTGTTTGAAGCTTTCACCCAAGCGCTGTTGCAAGGTGGACTGCAATTTTTCATCCACCGTAGCGCGCATTTCGTCGAGCTTGGTGGCATTGCTGGTTTGCAGCTGCGCAAGCTGTTTTTCAAGCGTTTCACGGATTTCACCCATGCGACGGGCGTTGGACTCGCTCACGCCCGAGAGCTGGCTGGCCAGGGTGTCGTGCAAGGTCTTTTGCAGCAGGGCCAGCTGCTGACCAAACGCGTCCATTTGCGCGTTTTGTGTCCGGGTGGTCTCAGCGCCTTGCTGCACCAGGGTTTGCTGAAACGTGACCAGGTTGTGTGACAGCTCTTGGCGGCTGTCGCGTGAGGACTCCAACACTTCACGGCGCAATTCACGCTCGAGTCGTTCAGCGCTGGCGTTGACCAATTGCACCAGCGCTTGCTGGTTGGCCAACACACCCGACTGAAATTGCGCTGTTTGCGCCTGCTGCGCCAGATCGCCGGCTCCTCCATGGCCATCGCCGCGACCACGCCACCACAAACTCAGCAGCAACAGCGCGTTCACCCCCCCCACCACCAACACCAGCCACAGCACAAAATCGTTCACGTTGTCAGGTCTCCTTGGGCTGTATTGTGGTTCAAAACCATGCCCCTAGCCTGCGCCCACGCAGTAAAACTTTTTTACATGAAAATATGCGATATGGCCCTTATATACAAAGGGTAAGTAGCTATCAAAATAATAGTTAATTAAGCGCCGTCAAAGCCTTGCCGTGCAGCAGGAATTCGACCAGGTTGTCAGCTGCCAGCTGCGCCATCGCCAGGCGGGTGGGCAGCGTGGCGCTGGCAATGTGCGGGGTCAGCACCACGTTGGGCACGGTGAGTAAATCCGGATGCAGCGTCGGCTCACCCTCAAACACGTCCAGCCCGGCGGCGGCAATGACATGGTTTTTCAGCGCCTGTGCCAGCGCCGCGTCATCCACGATGCCACCACGCGCAATGTTGACCAGGGTGGCGGTGGGCTTCATCTGCGCCAACTCAGGCGCGCCGATGGCGTGGTGCGCTTCGGGCGAATACGGCAACACCAGAATCAGATGGTCGGCCTGTTGCAGCAAATCGGCTTTGCTGACATAGCTAGCAGCGCAAACCGCCTCTGTGGCCGCATCCAGCCTTGAGCGGTTGTGGTAAATCACCTTCATGCCAAAACCATGCGCGCCGCGTTTGGCAATGCCCTGACCAATGCGGCCCATGCCCAGAATGCCCAGCGTGCTGCCGTGCACGTCAGAACCGGCAAACATGTCATAGCGCCAGCTCTTCCACAACCCGGCGCGTAAAAAGTGTTCGCTTTCGGCCATGCGCCGGGCCGTGGCCATGAGCAGCGCAAAACCAAAATCGGCCGTGGTCTCGGTCAGCACATCGGGCGTATTGGTGGCCTTGACACCGGCAGCGCTCATGGCGGCCAGGTCAAAGTTGTTGTAGCCCACGGCCATGTTGGCGCAGATTTT
>JAVHPS010000174.1:0-1912 GCA_036170715.1 Rhodoferax sp.
GGCTGCTCGCGCACGATGCGCCACTTGCGCCCGGCCGGAAAACCGGCACCGCCCAAGCCGCGCAAACCGGCATGCTCCAGCGCCAGCAGCACCGACTCAGGCGATTGGTGTCCCACCGCCAGCGCAGCCGCCAGCGCGTAGCCACCGGCTTGGCGGTAGTGCGCCAAATCGACAAAATCGGGGGCGATGGAACTGGCCTGCGCCGCGCCGGTGATGACACCTGGCTGCTGCGTGAATGCTATAGCGTCAATAGCTGCTTGCGCAGGCGGATGCTGGGCTCCAGGCTGATTGGGCATAGACAACTCAGACACTATATTATCAATAGCATTGCGTCCTTGTTTTATAACGTCTAGAGCCTTATTTATCTCATAAATCACAGCAGCAGGGTTGGCTTGCGGTACAAGACACTGGCGCACCACCGCCACCGGAGCTTGTTCGCAGCGCCCCACGCAGGGCGTGGCCAGCAAATGCACATCGACCCCGACGCAAGTTCCCCCGGCTGGTGCGCTGAAGTGGGCATTGAGATGCTTATGCAAGTCATTCGCGCCCGCCAGCTGGCAGCTCAACCCGTTGCACACCCGTACCGTTAACGTCGGCGCAGTGGCGCTGTCAGGCAACACCTGAAAGTGGTGGTAGAAGCTGGCCACTTCAAACACCTCGGCCATGGACAGCCGCATCTCGTGCGCCAGCGCCACCAAATGGCGCTCGAACAGGGCACGGTAGTGGTCGTTCAAGCGGTGCAAATGTTCAATCAGCACGTCACGCGGGTGCGGTGCAGCGCCAATCAGGGCGCGCACGTCAGCCAGCGCCTGTGCGTCAGGCTGGCGGCCTTTGAGGTGGGTGCGACTGGGCAAACGCTCGCGCACGGCTGGCACGGGTACTGTCACGCTGTCAAATGAGGCTGTGTTCATGGCTTCAGTTTAGACCGAAGCAAGCACCTCATGCGATGCCATCAGCAGGAACGATCCGCCTATTCCAGCCTTGTGATTCTGTTCGGCTTAAAGCCCAGGTCAGCCACCTTGCCTTTGCGCGCCCGCACTGCCCGGGCGTTGTTCAGGCTGCGAATTTCGAGCGTTTCGTCGCGCGCTTTGCCTCCACGCCCGATGCCGTCAATGCGCACGCTGCGGGTGTAGGCCGCCGCCCCGGCCAGAGTGTCCTTGGCTTCCAGGTCAATCAGCATCAGGCCACGCCCACCGCCGGGCATGGCTCGCAGTTCTGCCAGCTCAAACGTCAAGATGCGCCCCCCTGTAGAAGCGCACGCCACGTGCGTGGCCGCTGGCACACCGGTGGCCGCGTTGGCAATCAACGAGGGCAGGCACAGCGCTTCACCGTCATTCACCGTCACAAAGGCTTTACCGGCTTTTTGGCGTGAAATCATGTTCGCGACCGTCGCCGTAAAGCCGTAGCCAGCGGAACTTGACAGCAGCAAGCTGGCTTCTACCGGGCCGGCAAAGTACGACAGCAGTTGCGTGCCCGGCTCCAGTTCAATCAGGCTGGTGATGGGCTGGCCGTCGCCCCGGCCACCGGGCAGCAGCGACACCACCACCGAATAGACGCGTCCGTTGGAGCCAAAAGCCAGCAAGGTGTCCACGCTGCGGCACTCAAAAGTATCAAACAGCGCGTCCCCCGCCTTGAAGTTGTATTGCGGCGCATCCGCCCCGCTGAGGCGGTCACGCGCCCAGCCCTTTTGCGTGCGCACCCAGCCTTTTTGACTCACCACCACGGTGACCGGTTCGTCCACCACTTTCACTTCCAACACCACTTTTTTCTCGGCCTGGATCAGCGTGCGGCGTGGGTCGGCAAAGGTCTTGGCATCAAGCTCAATTTCTTTCACCATCAAGCGCCGCAGGGCTGCCGGGCTGGCCAGAATTTCTTCCAGCTTTTGCTGCTCGGCGCGCAGGCTGCTGAGCTC
>JAVHPS010000175.1:0-1912 GCA_036170715.1 Rhodoferax sp.
GGTTCTTTTTTGCGCAGGCCAATCACCCGCAAAACCTTTACTACCAAACCATTTCCTGAATGTTATTTCCAGTGTCAATGGGCTCTTTACTTTTCCGTCTGCTGCCATTTTTGAAGTGGCCAGCTCCCACTCGCGCCACTTTGACGGCCGACCTTGTGGCGGGTTTGACGGTTGTTTTGTTGGTTGTACCCCAGTCTTTGGCATATGCACAACTCGCAGGGGTGCCCGCTGTATATGGGCTCTATGCGGCGTTTATTCCATCGGTGGTGGGGGCGCTGTTTGGTTCTTCGGTCTGGCTCTCTACGGGTCCGGTAGCGCTCACGTCGTTGTTAACGGCAGCTAGCGTCGTGCAATTGGCGCATCCAGGCACAGAACAATTTTTTGCCAGTGTGACGTTGTTAGCGTTGCTATCGGGCATTTTTCAAGTTTTGATGGGCGTTTTCAAGGCTGGCGTTTTGCTCAATCTGCTTTCGCGACCCGTGTTGTCGGGTTTCATCAATGCTGCGGCTGTTGTCATCACACTGTCACAGTTGCCAACGCTGCTGGGCATTCATCCGGTACAGACCGGCAGCATCGTCAAGGACACTTTTTTCTTGATCTTGAATGTGCCAACGCTGCACCCCGCATCTACTTTGCTTGGCCTGTTAAGCCTGGGTATCCTATTGGTTCTGAAACGTTTTGTACCTAAAGTGCCTGGTGTCTTGGTGATGGTGGTGATCATGACTGTGGTCAGTGCACAGCTTCAATTTGGTCAGATCGGTGGCCAAATTGTTGGGGATATTCCCAAGGGGTTACCTGATCTGATCTGGCCCGTTGTAGATTGGCATATCGCGCTCACTTTAGTTCCGGCGGCTTTCGTGATTGCCTTGGTTAGCTTCATGGAGGCCATGTCCAGTTGCAAGGTCATGGCCATCAAAACCCGCACCGGTTGGGATGAGAATCAGGAGCTGATTGGGCAAGGGTTAGCCAAAATTGTGGCTTCATTTTGTCATTCGATGCCTGTCAGTGGTTCATTTTCAAGGTCAGCCCTCAACTTGGCATCAGGTGCCCGCACTGGGTATTCCTCGGTTTTTGGCGGTGTCTGTATTTTGTTGGTGCTCCTCTTCTTCACGCCTTTGCTGTACCACCTTCCCAAGCCAGCTCTAGCCGCCATGATTGTCATGGCGGTCGTGAATTTGATTGACTTCTCGTCTCTGAAGCGTGCTTGGGCGGCGAGTCGAGATGACGGACTAGCTGCTCTGGTCACGTTTGGTGCAACGTTGTTATTGGCACCAAACATTCAGTTAGGCATTTTGATTGGCATCAGTTTTTCCCTTGCTGCGTTTATTTACCGCCGAATGTTTCCGAAAATATCCATTTTCAGACTCGGCGAGTCTGATGACTTGATCGAGAAGACGGCTGCATCGCCAGCCCATGACGACAGCAAGGTGATGGTGTTGCGGTTTGATGCTGCTCTGATTTTTGCCAACGCTTCTTTTTTTGAGGATGCGGTTAGACAAATTGAACGAGAGCATCCCATGTTGCAACGACTCATTGTGTTGGCTACCGGGATCAATCTGCTGGATGCTTCGGCCGTCGACATGCTCAAAGAGCTGGTTGTGCACCTGAAAGAAAACGGCATCGAACTGGTGTTTGTCGATGCAAAGCAGCACTTCATGGATGTCGCGCGTCGCACGGGACTGGCCCAATCCATTGGTGATAGCCGTTTTTATCCATCCCTTCAGGCGTCGTTGTGTGTCGAGAAATAACGACTTTTTCAACTTAACCCACTTAACTTTCGAGTGAATATTTATGAGTGATGCGCTTACTTACCTGATCAAGACTCGCCCCGAAACGGTGAGTCATTACTTTGCCTTCCTCAAAGAAACCGGCAAGCACCTGGACCCCAAGACGCGAAATTTGATTTCGGTCA
>JAVHPS010000176.1:0-9446 GCA_036170715.1 Rhodoferax sp.
CCAAACCCGCGCCGGTAGCCCCCCGTAACCCCAACAACCCGGCTGGCATTCAGTTCTAAATCCGTACCATGCCGCTGCAAAACGCCACAACCAGTGCCCGAGATGCCGAAGGCAAAAACGGCGTTCAATCGTTAGAGATTGGCATGACCATCTTGCGCGCCATCAGCACCGGACACCGTGCCATGATGCTCAAAGACATTGCCGCCGCCGCTGACATGCCAGCCTCTAAAGTGCACCGCTACATTGTCAGCTTGGTGCGCTCAGGTCTGGTTGAACAAGACCCCATGACTTCACGCTATGACCTGGGGCCCTTTGCCTTGAGTTTGGGGCTGGTGGCGGTAGACCGGCTAGACCGCGTGCAATTGGGCTTGCTGGCCATTGCAGATTTGCGTGATGACATCAACCAAACCACTGCGCTGGCAGTTTGGAGTGACAACGGGCCCGTCATCATTCGATCACTGCGGCCTTATCGCCCCATCACCGTGAATGTGGTCACAGGTACCGCCTTGCAGTTGCTCACCTCAGCCAGTGGCCGGGTGTTTGCCGCTGGTTTGCCAAGCAACATCACCGATGCCTTGATCGGGCGTGAACGCGCCACGCTTTCACTTTCGCAAGAGTTGCAAACCCAATCTGGCATCGATGCCATGCTTGATCAAGTGCGTCGTGACGGCGTTTCAATTGTGAACGATTACCACTTGGTGCCAGGTGTGGCCGCTGCTGCTGCTCCGGTGTTCAACTTCAAGCATGAGCTCACACTTTCTGTGTTGGCCATTGGGGTCAAAGGCATGATTGATTTGGCTCCCGAAGGCAAGGTTGTCACTGCCTTGAAACGCTGCGCTGCAGGCTTGTCTGAGCGTTTGGGGCATGTCAGTGGCGGTTCTTTCAAAGCCCATTCCCAGCCCTAACTCACTCCTGGCCTAGCAGCCTGGTTCACCCAATGGGTGGCCGCTGATGCTGCTGCTTGTCTTGGCATCGTGATGCATTCACTGATGCACCCCATTTTTTAACAACCGCATGGATGCCTCTTGGCATTCTTTTTTCTTTATAAATTTTTCAGAATCAATTCCATATTTCAGAATTTGAAACAAAATCAGGGCTATACTTTCCACACAAACCACCTCACAACAGGAGACAAGCCATGTTGATGCGTCAAAAATCAGGTCTGAGTTTGCAAATGAATGACGGGAGCCTTTGATGCTGGCCGAATTCCTGCAGTTTTTGTTTTCCGGCATCACCGTGGGTGCCACTTACGCGCTGGCCGCGTTGGGCTTCACGCTGATCTACAACGCCAGCAACGTCATCAACTTTGCCCAGGGTGAATTCATCATGCTCGGTGGCATGCTGGCGGTGTATTTTTCGCAAGCTGGTCTGCCCTTGCCGCTGGCTCTGGTGCTGGCGATTCTGGTGCCAGCCATTGTGGGTGTGGTGCTTGAGAAGCTGGCGATTGAGCCGGTCAAGGGGGCCGAACCGGTCACGCTGATCATCATCACCATTGGTGCGTCGCTGGTAATTCGCGGCCTGATTCAGGTCTGGCTGGGCAAAAACACCTTCAGCCTACCCGCCTTCTCTGGCGATGTGCCGCTGCAAATTCTGGGTGCCACGCTCATGCCGCAAAGCCTGTGGGTGTTGGGCGTAACCGCCATCGTGGTGCTGGCGCTGTGGTACTTTTTTAACCGCACGCTGCACGGCAAGGCGATGCTGGCCACCTCGTTCAACAGAGTAGCAGCGGAGCTGGTGGGCATCAACACCAACTGGGTGCTGTTTTTGAGCTTTGCCATGTCAGCTGCTTTGGGCGCTTTGGGCGGCATTTTGGTGACACCCCTCACGCTGACCTCTTATGACGTGGGCATCATGCTCGGGCTCAAAGGCTTTGTGGCGGCTGTGGTAGGCGGCTTGGGCAACGGGCTGGGCGCTGTGCTGGGCGGCTTGCTGGTGGGCATTTTGGAAGCCATGGGCGCGGGTTACATCTCGTCCGCCTACAAAGATGCCATGCCGTTTGTGCTGATTTTGCTGATTTTGTTTTTTATGCCGCGTGGCCTGTTTGGCGGCAAATCCACCGACCGGGTCTGAGCATGACAAAAAATCCTTATCTCGGCCTGTACCTCATCATGGCGGTGTTGCTGGTGCTGCCATTTGTGCTGCCCAACAGCTTTTATGTGGACTTGGCGATTCGCATGGCGATCAACGCCGTGATTGTGCTGGGCCTGAACCTGCTGATTGGTTTTGCCGGGCAGATTAGTTTGGGGCATGCGGGTTTTCTGGGCATTGGCGCCTATGCCAGCGCCGCGTTACCGACCCATTTTGGCTGGCATCCGCTGCTGGCCATGGCAGCTGGCGCTGCCGCAGCGGGTGTGCTGGCCGCCATTGTGGCGCGGCCTATTTTCAAACTCAAAGGACATTACCTGGCCATGGCCACACTGGGCCTGGGCATCATCATCAACATCGTGGTGCGCACCGAAGCCCAGTGGACTGGCGGCCCGGATGGCATGCCAGTGCCAGCCATGAGCCTGGCCGGGTTTGAAATCTCGGGTGACAAACACTGGTACTGGATCGTCGCCATCCTGTTGTCGGTGAGTGTCTGGGCATCGCTCAACATGATCAACTCTCCCTTTGGCCGAGCCTTGCGCGCCTTGCACGGCAGTGAGGTGGCCTCCAAGGTGGTGGGGGTAGATGTGGTGCGTTACAAGGTGGCCATTTTTGTGCTCTCAGCCGTGTTTGCCAGCTTCATGGGCAGTGTCACGGCACATTACGTGGGGTTTGTCACGCCGAATCTGGCCGACTTCTTTCACTCCATTGAGCTGGTCACCATGGTGGTGATTGGCGGCATGGCCTCGGTTTATGGCTCGGTGCTGGGTGCCGTGCTGCTCACTGCGCTGCCGCAAGCCCTGACCTCGTTTGAAGGCTGGGAAACCGTGGCCTTTGGCACGATTTTGATGCTCAGCATGATCTTCATGCCCAAGGGTCTGGTGCCCACCCTCGCAGCCAAATTCGGACGGGGAGACTGACCATGGCCTTGCTTGAAGTCAAAGACCTCTCTATCCATTTCGGTGGTGTCAAGGCGGTGCAAAACGTCACTTTCAGCATTGATGCCGGCATTGTGTACGCAGTGATTGGTCCCAACGGCGCGGGCAAAACCACGCTGTTCAACCTGATCACCGGGGTGTACACCCCCACGTCTGGCGAGATTTTTCTGGATGGTGAAGCCATCGGCGGCAAGTCGCCCGATGAGTTGGCCCGCCGCGGCGTGGCACGCACCTTTCAAAACCTGCAAATCTGCATGAACATGAGTGCCATCGAGAACGTCATGGTGGGCGCCCACCTGCGGCTCGACCGCAACCTGTTCAAGGCCGCGCTGCGCTGGCCCTCGATCAAACAGCGCGACCGCGAGTTGCACACCGAAGCCGCCGAGCTGATGGCTTTTGTCGGGCTGGCAAGCTACGTCAACGCACGCGCCGATGCCATGCCTTATGGCGCCTTGAAGCGGCTGGAGATTGCGCGCGCCCTGGCCATGAAACCGCGCCTGATTTTTCTAGACGAGCCCGCCGCTGGCCTGAACCCCAAGGAAACCATTGAAGTCGACCAGCTGGTGCGCAAGGTGGCCGACTCGGGCGTCACCGTGGTACTTGTGGAGCACGACATGAAGATGGTGATGAACCTGTCAGACCGCATTTTGGTGCTCGACTACGGCAAGAAATTGACCGAAGGCACCGGCGCCGAAGTGCGCCGCAACCCCGATGTGATTGCCGCCTACCTGGGCGCCCACGCCTGAACACCCAAGAGACATCATGGACGCACTCAACCTCATCAGCCAAGAACACAGCAACCTGTGGCGCCTGGCCACCACCGTTGACCAGGTAGCCTCTGAAATTGAGGCTGGTGCACCGGTAGAGCAACCGTTTTTCAACGCGGTGTTTGACTACATCGCGCAGTTTGTAGATCGCTCACACCACCCCAAAGAAGACGCCTACCTGTTTCGCCTGCTGCGCCTGCGCAGTGCTGAAGCCGCCGCCGTGCTTGACTCACTGCAATTGGAACACCGTGAAGGCCCGGCCAAATTGACTTCTTTGCGCGCCCAAGTGGCTGCAGCGGCGCAGGGTCAACTGCCAGGCAGCCAGTTGGCCACAGCCTTGCGCGACTTCACCACGGGTCTGAAAACCCACATTCGCACCGAAGAAAAAAGTGTCTTGCCGCTGGCCCGCAGCGCCTTGTTGCCCGCCGACTGGGCTGAGATCAACGCTGCATTCCTGGACAACACCGACCCGGTATTTGGTGACAAGGCGCGTGAAGAGTTTCGCCAGCTTTACCACCGAGTGGTCAGCCTTGCGCCCGAATCCGTAGGTCTGGGTGGCCACCAAGATGGCAAATTGCAGCCGCTGCCGGAGCGCACCAAAAACGAGGTGCAACTGCGTGTGCAAGGCATGGAAAGCTGCTATGGCCGCATCAAGGCGCTCAAGGGCATCAGCATCGAGGTGCGCCGGGGCGAAACCGTGGCGCTGGTGGGCGCCAATGGTGCCGGCAAGACCACGTTTTTACGTACGCTCTCGGGTGTGCAGCCCATGAGCGCGGGCAGCATTCATTTCAAGGGGGAAGACATCAGCAAACTGCGCTCGGACAAACGCATGCGCCGTGGCATTTGCCAAAGCCCGGAAGGCCGCCAGGTGTTTGGACCGCTGTCGATTGAAGACAACCTGCGACTGGGCGCCTACACCCAGCCGCGCGACCAGGTCGAGGGCGACATGGAAAAAATCTTCACCATGTTCCCCATACTGAAAGAAAAACGCGCCCTGCCTGCGGGCACTTTGTCAGGCGGACAGCAGCAAATGCTGGCCATTGGCCGCGCCCTGATGGGTCGCCCTAGCCTGCTGTTGCTCGACGAGCCCAGCATGGGTTTGGCCCCGCTGCTGGTGGAGGAAGTCTTCAACGTCATCAAGATGCTCAAAAGCAAGGGCATGACGATTTTGCTGGTCGAACAAAACGCCTTTGCCGCGTTGGCCATTGCTGACCGCGGTTATGTGCTGGAAACCGGCACCGTCACCTTGACCGGTACCGGCCAGGAGCTCATCAACAACGAACAGGTGCGCGCTGCGTACCTGGGCATGTAAATCAAACCTTAAGGAAACACCATGACCAAAAAATTTGCATCGCAGGCCGACCTCGAAGTCAAAAAGACCACCTTTGCCCGACTCTCCGAGCATTGCTGGGCCTACACCGCAGAGGGCGACCCCAACACCGGCGTCATCATCACCGACGAGGCGGTGCTGATTTGTGACGCGCTTGCCACGCCGGTGATGGCGCAAAACCTGGTGGCTGAAATTCGCAAAATCACCGACAAACCGATCAAATACGTGGTGCTGTCGCACTACCACGCGGTGCGGGTGCTGGGGGCGTCGGGCTACCAGGCGCACGGCATGCAGGAGATCATTGCCAGCCAGGGCACGCTTGATCTGATCAAGGAGCGTGGCGCACAAGACATGCAGTCTGAGTACGAACGCTTTCCGCGCCTGTTTGATGCTTTTGATTCGATCCCCGGCCTGACCTGGCCAACGCTCGTTTTTCAGGAGCATCTCACGCTTTATCTTAGCGGGCTAGAGGTCAAAATCATGCATATCGGTCCAGGCCACACCAAGGGCGACACCATTGTCTGGGTGCCCAGCGAAAAGGTGCTGTTCTCGGGCGACCTGCTGGAAGCCGATGCAGCGTGTTACACCGGCGACGCGCAGCTGGAAGAATGGCCCGCCACGCTGGATGCGCTGGCTGCCCTCAAGCCAGAAAAAATCGTGCCCGGCCGTGGCCCGGCGCTCGACACCCCTGAGCGGGTGGCCGCCGGTCTGGCTTACACCCGCGACTTCGTCAGCACCTTGCTGGGTTCCGCCAAAGAAGCCGTGGCACAGGGCATGAACCTGAAGCAGGCCATGGCGCATTGCCGCAAAGCGATGGACCCCAAATTTGGCCAGGTCTTCATTTATGAGCACTGCCTGCCGTTTGACGTGACCCGCGCCGTGGACGAGGCCAGCGGCATCAAACACCCACGCATCTGGACGGCCGAGCGCGACAAGGAAATGTGGCACGGCTTGCAAGCGGCAGACTAAGTCTCACCCACATTGGCACAAAAAAATTAACACCAGAGACAAGCCATGTTGAGCACTTACCAGTATCCAAAATTTGACTACATTCGCCCGCCCGAACAAAGCGGGGAAAAGAAAAAGCGCTACCCCGTAGTGGTGGTGGGTGCGGGCCCGGTAGGGCTGGCAGCAGCCATTGACTTGGCGCAGTCCGGCGTGCCGGTGGTGCTGCTCGACGATGACGACACCGTGTCGGTGGGTTCGCGTGGCGTTTGTTACGCCAAGCGCACGCTGGAGGTGCTGGACCGGCTGGGGCTGGGTGACACCTGCATGGACAAGGGCGTGAGCTGGAACGTGGGGCGCACCTTTTTCCGCGAGCAAGAGGTGTACAACTTCAACCTGTTGCCGCAGCCCGACCACAAACGCCCCGGCATGATCAACCTGCAGCAGTATTACCTGGAAGCGTTTGAGGTAAAACGCGCCCAGGAGCTGCCCAAGCTGGACTTGCGCTTTAAAAACAAGGTGCTGTCGGTAGCACCGCAGGGTGACGGCGCCACGCTGCAAGTGGAAACGCCTGACGGTATTTATTCGCTGGAGACCGACTGGCTGGTGGTGGCCGATGGGGCGCGTTCCAACATTCGCCGCATGATGGCGCTGGACATTGAAGGCAAGATTTTCAAGGACCGCTTCTTGATTGCCGATGTGGTCATGAAGGCCGACTTTCCACACGAGCGCTGGTTCTGGTTTGACCCGCCGTTTCACCCCGGGCAATCGGTGCTGCTGCACCGCCAGGCCGACAACGTGTACCGCATCGACTTTCAACTCGGCTGGGATGCCGACCCGGAAGAAGAGAAGAAGCCCGAAAAGGTGATTCCGCGCATCAAGGCCATGCTCGGTGATGAGCGCGAGTTTGAGCTGGAATGGGTCAGCGTCTACACCTTTCAGTGCCGCCGCATGAACGCCTTCACGCACGGCCATGTGTTGTTTGTGGGCGATGCCGCGCACCAGGTGTCGCCGTTTGGCGCGCGCGGTGCCAACTCTGGCATTCAGGACACCGACAACCTGTGCTGGAAGCTTAAATTGGTGATTGAAGGCAAAGCACCGCCTGAGCTGCTGGCCACCTATTCGGAAGAACGGGTGTTTGCCGCAGATGAAAACCTGCTGAACTCCACCCGCTCCACCGACTTCATCACGCCCAAAAGCAAGACCTCGCTGATGTTTCGCAACGCGGTGCTGAGCCTGGCGCGCGAGCATGCGTTTGCCCGCGCGTTGGTCAACTCGGGGCGTTTGTCGGTGCCGAGTTATTTGACCGAATCACGCCTGAACACACCTGACGATGCCCCTTTTGCCGGGGACATGGTGCCCGGCGCGCCGATGGACGATGCGCCGATGCGCCAGGCTGGCCAAGACGTCTGGTTGCTGAACCAAGTGCGTCAACGCTTTTGCCTGCTGCTTTATGTGAACAACCCGGCTAGCCTGAGCGTTGCGACCCTGGCTCAGCTTCAGGCGCTGAGAAGCACAGCGGCTGGTTCTGGCGCAGGATCAGATCACGTTTCGCGTTCTGACGCGGGCGCTGCGGTGGCCGTTGACGTGGTGCTGGTGTCGCCGGCCAAAACGGTAGCCGCTGGCTTGCCCGTGCTGCAAGACCACACCGACCGTTTTGCCGAGCGCTTTGATGCACAAGATGGCACGGTCTACCTGATCCGCCCGGACCAGCATGTAGCCGCTCGCTGGCGTGTGTTTGATGCGGCGCAAGTGCAAGCCGCGCTGGCCCGCGCCACCTGCAACCAACACTGAGGAACCCGCCATGTCCCTGAACCTGCAAGCCCATTTTTTTGAGCCCGGCAAGCGCTACTTTCGCGCCTTCACTCCGGGCGATGATTTTTACGAAGCGCTGATCGACACCCACCGCGACCTCAGCGACGAACAAAGCGCCATGGTCAACGCCAAGCTGGTGCTGCTGCTGGCCAACCACGTAGGCGACATCAGCGTGCTGCGCGAAGCCATGCAAATCGCCCGCAACGACTCTTAATCAGTTGAGGACAGAGCTGGCTCGCCAAGCGTAGCTGCGGTCTGTCCCACAAATAAAAAGGTTTCCCCCATGCACATCCAGAAAATTCACCATGTGGCCTACCGCTGTAAAGATGCCAAACAAACCGTGGAGTGGTACGGCAAGTACCTCAACATGGCTTTCATCCTGGCGATTGCCGAGAACGAAGTGCCGTCCACCCACGAGCCCGACCCCTACATGCACGTCTTTCTGGACGCGGGCGGCGGCAATGTGCTGGCGTTTTTTGAGCTGCCCACCCAGCCCGAGATGGGCCGCGACCTCAACACCCCCACCTGGACGCAGCACCTGGCCATGCAAGTGGCCACGGTCGATGAGTTGCTGGAAACCAAGACCAAGCTGGAAGCCGATGGCATTGAAGTGGTCGGCCCCACCGACCACACCATCTTCAAATCGATCTACTTCTTTGACCCGAGCGGCCACCGGCTGGAACTGGCCGCCAACACCGGCACCCCCAAGATGGCCAAGCTGCTTGACGACGCCAAGTGGGACATGCTCAACGAATGGGCTGTGACCAAAAAAGCGCCACAGCACGCGCGATGGATGCACGACGGCACTTACAACGACGCTCACGCCGGGGAGTAAACACACATGAAACTTGCCACCCTGAAACAAGGCGGACGCGACGGCACCTTGGTGGTCGTCAACCGCGCTTTGACCCATTGCCGCGCCGTGCCGGCGATTGCCCGCACCTTGCAAGCGGCGCTGGACGACTGGGAGGTGTGTGAGCCCCAGTTGCGCCAGGTGTATGAGGCCTTGAACAGCGGTGCTTTCAGCAACCCGGAAGTGTTTGACCAGGCCGCCTGCCATTCGCCATTGCCACGCGCCTACCAATGGGCCGATGGCTCGGCCTATGTCAACCATGTGGAGCTGGTGCGCCGCGCCCGTGGCGCTGAGCTGCCACCCTCGTTCTGGACCGACCCGTTGATGTACCAGGGTGGCTCGGACTCGTTTGTTGGCCCGCGTGACCCGGTGCGCGCCCTCTCAGTTGACTGGGGCATTGACATGGAAGCTGAAGTGGCGGTGGTCACCGGTGATGTCAAGATGGGTTGCAGCGTGGCAGATGCCGCCAAATCGGTGCGCCTGCTGATGCTGGTCAACGACGTGTCGCTGCGCAACCTGATCCCCGCCGAGTTGGCCAAGGGTTTTGGCTTCTTCCAGTCCAAACCCGCCAGCGCCTTCAGCCCGGTGGCGGTCACACCTGACGAGCTGGGTGCCGAATGGGCGGACAGCCGGGTGCATCGCCCCTTGACCGTTCACCTGAACGGTGCGCTGTTTGGTCAGCCTGATGCTGGGCAGGACATGGTGTTCAACTT
>JAVHPS010000177.1:0-1892 GCA_036170715.1 Rhodoferax sp.
AGCGCATGGAAATCCCAGAGGACAAAATCCGCAAGATCATGAAGATCGCCAAGGAGCCCATTTCGATGGAAACCCCGATTGGCGACGACGACGACAGCCACTTGGGCGATTTCATTGAAGACGGGGCCAACACCGCCCCCATGGAAGCCGCCATGCAGGCCGGTCTGCGTGACGTGGTCAAAGACATCCTCGACAGCCTGACACCGCGCGAGGCCAAAGTGTTGCGCATGCGCTTTGGCATTGAAATGACCAACGACCACACCCTGGAAGAAGTGGGCAAGCAGTTTGACGTGACCCGTGAGCGCATCCGCCAGATCGAAGCCAAGGCGCTGCGCAAGCTCAAGCACCCCAGCCGCTCGGACAAGCTGCGCAGTTTTACCGACAACCTGTAAGCACTCCACTTTCATATAAAATGCGCCTCTAGCCCTTATATATGAAGGGCTAGGCGCTATTTTTTTTATAGTTTCATCAAAAATGACGCCATGAAAGCAAGCACCGAATCTTTTGACATGCTGCGCTACCTGTCGGTGATGCCGCTGTTTAGCAGTTTGTCTGACGAGGAACGCCACCGACTGGCCAAGGGTTGCCAGCTCAAGCGACTTGCGCGCGGCGACATGGTGTTCCGCACGGGTGAAACCTGTGATGCGTTTTATGTGGTCATTCTGGGACAGGTCAAGCTGTACGTCAGTACCCCGAACGGCCAGGAAAAAGTCATCGAAATCGTTGGACCAGGCCACAGTTTTGCTGAAGCCATGATGTTTCTGGAAGTGCCTTACATCCTGAATGTCCAGACGCTGACAGATACCCTGCTGCTGTGCATCAGCAAGAAAACCGTGTTTGATGAAATCAACAACGATTCGCGTTTTGCATTGCGCATGCTGGCTGGCATTTCCCGCCGCCTGCATGGGCTGGTGCAGGACGTGGAGAGCTATGCCCTGCACAGCGGTGTACAGCGGCTGATCGGTTACCTGCTGCGCGATGTCGAAGACACCCAAACCAGCCACCCCGAAGCGATCACCGTCGCCTTGCCTGTGAGCAAAGCCATCATCGCTTCGCGCCTGTCCCTGACACCTGAATATTTTTCCCGGGTGCTGCACGAACTTGAAGCCCATGGCCTGATCACGGTTGACAAGCGCGACGTGCGCATTCCTGACGTGCGCCAACTGGCCAACTACGGCTCGCATTGAAGCGGTGCAGCAGCAACACACTGCTAGCCATTCCAACGCAATTTGTCAATTGGGTTAAAACACTACGGCTAGTAGCCATACACCACAAATAGCACTACATCTAGCGTTTATTTATTTATTTTGCTGTTTCTTTTTGTGCCAAATCAATGAAAATAGCAGTTCTGCGACCTAGCATCGCAACTCGATTTTTCAGAAAGCACACATGTCACAGCAAACTCTTTTACCCACGTCCGCAGCGCTTGCCCCCCAGCCCATCAGCGAAGAAGTGCTGATTGAAAAGTACAGCAAAGGTACCGAAAAAACCATTGCCGACGTGAACCAGCGCGTCGCCAGCGCCCTGGCCAAAGTGGAAGCCCCAGAACAACAAGCCCAGTGGGAAGCCAAATTTCTGGCTGCTTTGAAGGCCGGTTTTTTACCCGCCGGCCGCATCCAGTCAGCAGCCGGCACCGACCTGGCCGCCACCCTCATCAACTGTTTTGTCCAACCCGTGGGCGACTCCATTGCGCACATCGAAGACGGCCACCCCGGCATCTACACCGCGCTGACCGAAGCTGCTGAAACCATGCGCCGCGGCGGCGGTGTGGGGTATGACTTCTCACGCATTCGCCCGCGCGGAGCCTGGGTCGGAAGCACCCAAAGCTCGGCCAGCGGCCCGGTCAGCTACATGCGCGTGTTTGACCGCTCGTGCGAAACCGTTGAATCCGC
>JAVHPS010000178.1:0-1890 GCA_036170715.1 Rhodoferax sp.
ACATAAACCACCGGCTGTTTCATGCTGTTGAACATGTTCAGCGCCTGGGTATAGACCTCGTCGGTGCAGGCTGAACTGCCGTCCTTGATGTCGCCGTCGTAGAGTGAGAATGCAATGTCAGACTGGTTGATGCTGCGCAACACCGCAGGTAGTTTCGGCGCGTCGCCAGCTTTTTGGTAAGGCATGTCGCCCCATAAACCAAAAGAGAATTTTTGCGCATTGTCCACGCCACCCACAGACGGCGTGGGCCCGGCACAGGCCATCAAACCACAGGTGGCCACCAGCGTGGCAATGGTTTTCAGAAACATAAGTTCTCCAAATCAAACAAAAGGTTTGACTGTAGAAAAACGGTGTGTCAAGGTTGTGACAGGTGGTTGAGCGTGGTTGCCAGGCAGTGTTGCAGCGCGGTGACGGCCATTTCAGGCTGTTCAGCTGCCACCAGCGCCCGCACCACGGCCACCGAACCGACCCCGCTGGCCAGCACTTCGGGCAGGTGGGTGGCATCGATGCCGCCAATGGCCACGGTGGGAAAGTGGCGCAGCAGCTGCACATAGCGTTGGAGCCGGTGCGGTCCTTGCGGTGGCGTGGCCATGCGCTTGAGTGTGGTGGCGTACACCGCGCCCAGCGCAATGTAGCTCGGGCGCACAGCGGCGGCGCGCAGCAGCTCGGCGTAGCCGTGGCTACTCAGCCCCAGGCGCAGTCCAGCGGCACGAATGGCGTGCAAGTCGGCGCAGTCCAGGTCTTCCTGCCCCAAATGTACGCCGTAAGCCCCGGCCTGGATGGCGGCCTGCCAATGGTCGTTGATGAACAGCCGCGCCGGTGTGCCTTGCACCGCCTGCACGGCGGCGCGCACTTCATGGGCAATGGCTTGCGGGTCGTCTGACTTGAAACGCAGTTGTAGCGTGGGCACACCCGCACGTGCCATGCGCGCGACCCACGCTGCATCGGGCAGCACCGCATACAAGCCCAATTGTTTCGGGCAAGGGGCAAAGGCTGGGACGCTGATAGCACGGTCGATGGTGTTGGTGGTTATGGATGGTGCGGCCTGAGCCGCAACGACGGGTCGGTCAGGCAAGCCAAAGTCCTGCGGTTCAGTCGGCCAGGACAGCGGGTCAAACCGGCCGCTGCGCTGTGTTTGGCATTGCCAGGCTCGAGCAATGCAGTGTGCATCGGCGGAGCAAAAATCAAGCGCCTGGGCGGCCGCCAGCACGGCTTGCGCGTTGGCCTCTGTCCACGCGCCTTGGCGGTCGGGCGCGGGTGCTGCAGGCATTGTTGTCCACTGTGCATCCAGACGCTGCAGGGCATCGGGCTGCAGTGCCAGTGGCGTGTGGGCGGCGACGAGGGTGCGCGCCTGCGTCAGCACTTCAAGGGGGGTGGTCATGATGGCAGTGGCGTTGCCAGTGTTCAGGCCTGATGCCAGAACGGTGTACCCAGCACCGGCGTGCTGGGTTCGGCGGCATTTTTTTCAGCCATCGTACCGGCCAGAAAGGCATCACGCCCGGCTTGCGTGGCGGCGGCAAAGGCCCCGGCCATGCGCGGCGGATCCGTGGCCAGCGCCACGGCGGTGTTGAGCAGCACGCCGTCAAACCCCCATTCCATGACCTGCGCGGCGTGCGATGGCAGACCCAGCCCGGCATCCACGATCAGCGGCACGTTGATGCGCGCGCGCAAAGTGCGCAGGGCATAGGGGTTGACGGGGCCTTTGCCCGTGCCAATGGGCGCGGCCCAGGGCATCAGCGCCTGGCAACCCACGTCCACCAGGCGTTGGCACAGCACCAGGTCGTCGGTGCAATAGGGCAGCACCAGAAAACCGTCCTTGATGAGCTGGCTGGCGACTTGCACCAGGTTCAGCGTGTCGGGCTGCAGGGTGTAGTCGTCGCCAATCAGCTC
>JAVHPS010000179.1:0-1890 GCA_036170715.1 Rhodoferax sp.
GCAGCTACGGCATGTTGGCGCGTGCCAGCATCAGCGCGCCCCATCTGGGCGTGGCATTGCAGCGCTGGTGTCGCCACCATGGGTTGATTGCGGACGACATCACGCTCACGCTGAGCACCACCGGCAGCAGCGCCACACTGGCCATCACCGAGCAACGCGATCTGGGCGGTTGGCGCGAGTTTTGCCTGGTGTCGGTGCTGCGCAACTTTCATGGTCTGGCGTGCTGGCTGATCGACTCGCGCATCCCGCTCACCAGCGCACAGTTTCCGTTTGCAGCGCCGCCACACCAGGCTGCTTATTCAGTGCTTTTTAAGGCTACAACCCTCTTCAATCAAGGGCAAGCAGCTATCAGTTTTGATGCAAGTTACCTGAGCTTACCGCTGCGCCGCGACGAGTCCGCGCTGCGCCAGATGCTCAAGCACGCCCTGCCGCTCACGGTGCTGCAATACCGCCGCGACCGCCTGCTGGTGCAGCGCGTGCGCCAGACACTGGCCAGCCAACCGGCAGAGACGCACAACGCCAACGATCTGGCCGCGCTGCTGGCCATGTCAGCGCGCACGCTGCACCGCCAGCTCAGGGAAGAAGGTGCTTCGTTGCAAATGCTCAAGGACGAGGTGCGCCGCAAACTTGCGCAAGACCTGCTACTGCGCACCCAGCGCCCAGTCAAGCAGGTGGCGCAGGCGGCTGGGTTTCAGAACGAGAAGAGCTTTATGCGGGCGTTTCGGGGCTGGACCGGGCAGTCGCCCGCAGAGTTCAGACACGCAGGTTCACCCAGCAACCCGGCAGCCGCCCCGGCGCAGCACCGCTCTGACTGAAGCACCGCTGCAGACTCAGGCTTTGCCGTGACGGCGCGCCTTGTGTTGTTCATAACTCTCGACCGGCGCACCCAATTTAGCCCACTCGGTGAAGCCGCCATCGATGTGCGCCACATTGGTCATGCCCATGTCCTGCAGGGTTTTGGTGGCCAGGGCGCTGCGCCAGCCCGCGCCGCAAAACAGCACAAACTCTTTGGACTCGTCGCCAAAAACCGGTTTGAAATAGGGCGAGGCCGGGTCCACCCAAAACTCCAGCATGCCGCGCGGCGCGTTGAAGCAGCCCGGCACCGTGCCCTCGCGTTCCAACTCACGCACGTCGCGAATGTCCACAATTTGCAGCGCCGGGTCGCTCAGGCGCGCCTGAATGTCGGCCACGCTGTAGGTTTTGACCTCGGCCATGGCTTGCGCCACCAACACGTTGATTCCTTTGGTAATTGCCATACTTGTCTCCGGTTTATTCAACACCTTGCACATGGGCTGAAATGCAACCCCAACAGGGCTCCAATCCAGCCACACCCTCAGGCCAGTGCCCTCTGGATGATGATCTTCTGCACGTCACTGGTGCCCTCGTAAATCTGGCACACGCGCACGTCGCGGTAGATGCGCTCCACCGGAAAGTCACTCACCACGCCGTAGCCACCCAGCGTCTGGATGGCGGCGCTGCACACTTTTTCTGCCATTTCGCTGGCAAACAGCTTGGCCATGGCAGCCTCTTTCAGGCACGGGCGACCCGCGTCGCGCAAGCTGGCGGCGTGCCAGATCAGTTGCCTGGCTGCTTCCAGTTGCGTGGCGCATTCGGCCAGCCTGAAAGCCACCGCCTGGTGGTTGAAGATGGCCGTGCCAAAGCTCTGGCGCTCTTTGGCGTACTGCACGGCAAACTCAAACGCGCTGCGCGCCATGCCCACGCTTTGCGCCGCAATGCCAATGCGCCCACCCTCCAACCCACCCAGGGCGATGCCATAGCCTTCGCCCTCTTTACCAATCAGGTTCTCCACCGGGATGCGACAGGCATCGAAGTTGATCTGCGCGGTGTCGCTGCTGTGTTGGCCGAGCTTGTCTTCCAGCCGCGCCACGG
>JAVHPS010000180.1:0-1878 GCA_036170715.1 Rhodoferax sp.
CTGGGTGGGCCATCCCTGCATATGCTGCTGGGTGATGTCACACAGCGCGGTGATCCAAGCGGGGTCGTCGTTCAGGCAGGGGATGTAATGAAAATCACGGCCGCCGGCACGCAGAAAAGCCACGCGCGCTTCCTGGTTGATTTCTTCCAGGGTTTCCAGGCAATCGCTGGTAAAGGCCGGGCAGATCACATCCACGCGCTGGATGCCCGCCTTGGCCATGGCGATCAGGGTTGGCTCGGTATAGGGCTGCAACCATTTGGCGCGCCCCAGGCGTGACTGGAAGGTGACCTTGAACTGCGCGTCGTGCAAACCCAATTGCGCCGCCAGCAAACGCGCGGTTTTGAAACATTCGCAGTGGTAGGGGTCGCCCAGGTGCAGGGTGCGTTCGGGCACCCCATGAAAGCTCATCACCAGCACATCGGGGCGACCGTTGGCGTGCCAATGGCGCTGCACCGTGCCTGCCAATGCGGCGATGTAGCGCGGGTCATCGGCGTAGTGGTTCACAAAGCGCAACTCGGGCAAGTTGCGGATGGTCGCAGCCCATTGGTACACCGCATCAAACAGGCTGGCCGTGGTGGTGGCCGAATACTGCGGGTAAGCGGGTAACACCAGCACCCGGGTGGTGCCTGCGGCCTTGAGGGCATCAAGCTGCGAGGCAATGGAGGTGCTGCCGTAGCGCATGGCGTAGCGCACCTGCACGGCATGGCCACGCTCGGCCAGCCAACCTTGCAGCAGCTTGGCTTGCTTTTCAGTCCAGATTTTCAGAGGTGAACCTTCGGGCAACCACACGCTGGCGTACTTGGCTGCGGACTTGGCGGGGCGAAAGCGCAGGATGATGCCGTGCAGAATCAGCAGCCAGAGCAGGCGTGGCACTTCCACCACGCGCGGGTCACCCAAAAATTCGGCCAGAAAGCGGCGCACCGCTGTGGTGGTGGGCGCGTCGGGTGTGCCCAGGTTGCAGTACAGCACCGCCGTGCGCGGGGCTTGACCGTGTTTGAAGTCGGGTTCTTTGGCAAAGGGGGAGGTTAGTAGGGACATGACAGGATTTTCAGTTAGTTGGCGGTTGCGCGGCGCGGCTGCAGCGTCAGGGTGTCGTGTGTGTTGGCCACCACGTCGGCCTCGTTCAGGTAGCGCAGCAGGTAGCCACCAATCACGTAGGCAGCAGCCTGGTCGCTGTAATGCGGGTCAAACAGCACGCCGCTCTGACCCACCGGGTTGATGCTTTGCGCTTTGCCAGGGTTGGCAAAGTCGATGATGCGCCGGGTCGATGGCCCATAGGTCACGGCCCAGGGTGCCGGGCCGATCGGAGCCGACAGGTTGTTGGGTACCTCGTGCGAGCCGGGAGCCGGGAACGGGCCGACGTTGAACACCCAATCCAGCGGTTTTTGGGCCGCCAGCGGGTGCGCATGCGTCAGGGTGTGGGCCTGGCCCCAACCCCAGTCGTTGGGGCTTTTGCCCAGCGTGGCGCGCAGGTGCTTCATGCTGGCATCCCAGGCCAGGCGCACGATGTCGCGGCGGGTTTCAATCTTGGCAGTTTTGACGTTGTCCCACCAGGGCGAGTTGGCATCTGCAGCCAGCCGGGGCAGGGCCAGATCCAGCGCGCGCGTGCCGAGCAGGTTGGTGAATTGGGCCGGCTCCAACTCATCCGCCATGGCCGCTTGGGTGAGTTCATACAAAAACTGGGTGAACACGGTGGGGGGAATGTTGTTGACGCTGTACTGGCCGTCCCACTGCGCCAGGCTGTCAAACACCGAACGCTCCAGCGGGTCACGGACGGCGGCGCTCAGGTCGGCCATCAAGGGCTCCAGCACGCGCCAGAAGTAGCGTGTCTGGGTGCTCAGTTGCAGCGATTCGGCGTTGAGCGGGTTCCATTGCAAG
>JAVHPS010000181.1:0-1871 GCA_036170715.1 Rhodoferax sp.
CACATCATGGCGCGGTCGGTGGCCGGATCAAACTTGGGCAGACCCAGATCGGTTTGCAGTTTGCCGGACTCGATCAGGTCGGTGATGCGACCCTGATTTTTGAACGGCTCGCGTGTCACCGTGGGGTAATAGCGCATTTGACGGGTGACAATTTCACCCAAAAATTCATGGTCCGGCAGCTCATGCGTCAGGTAATCGTGGTAGGCCAGCTCGGCCACTTCACGCACGCCATGCACCAGAATCACTTTCTCGAATTTTTCGTAGGTATCCGGGTCACGCACAATGCTCAAGAATGGGGCCAAACCGGTGCCGGTGCCAAACAAATACAGGTTTTTGCCAGGCAACAGGTAGTCAATCAGCAAGGTACCAGTGGGTTTTTTTCCAACCACAATTTTGTCACCCACCTGGATGTGCTGCAGCTTGGAGGTGAGCGGGCCGTCTTGCACCTTGATGCTCAAAAACTCCAGATGGTCTTCGTAATTGGCGCTGACGATGCTGTACGCACGCAGCAAGGGTTTGCCGTTGGCATCACGCAAGCCAATCATGGTGAAGTGGCCGTTGGAGAAGCGCAAGGTTTCGTCACGCGTGGTGGTAAAGCTGAACAGGCGGTCAGTCCAGTGGTGGACGCTTAAAACAGTTTCATTCAAAAAAGCACTCATGAGAAGCCTTGCTGTGGGAGCCAAAAGGATAAGATTTTAAAAGACCGGGTCAGATCAGGCCGCAAAAAACTGGATGCGCCAAAAATATAAGTCAAATCAGGGCAGCAAGGTCTGCAACATGGCCTGTGCTGGCAGACTGGTCCAGTCAAGCTCACCCTGCACTTGACCTCGCACCGTGCCATTGGCCGCCACCAGCACGGTGGTTGGAAACACCTTGACACCCCATTGGCGGGCGATCAGCCCCTGTGGGTCTGGCAGCACGGGCCATTGAAACGCCGTTTTTTGCACAAAAAGATCAATCGCGGGGCGGGATTGCTTGAAGTTCACCGCCAGCACCAGCAGTTTTTCAGTGCCCCCTTGCTGGGCCAGGGCCTGCAGCGAAGGCATTTCGGCCAGACAGGGTTCGCACCAGCTGGCCCAGAAGTTGATCAACACGGCGCGGCCTTTCAGGTCACTCAAGCGCCACAAGTGCCCCGCCAGATCACGGGCCGCCAACTCGGGCACGGGTTGATCCACGGGCCACGGCCGCACTTGGTAGCCTTGCGCAGCTACCGGCAACGCTGCCCCCCAAACCAGTGCCAGCAGGGCTGCAGCAGCCCGTACATAGTGCAAATTCTTATAAGACAAATTGGCCTATAGCCCTTGCAAATGAAGGGCAAGTAGCTATATTTTGTATAGCAATTAAAGTTTCGGTTTGACCCAACCGGCCACGCTGTCGAGCGCCTGAGTCAGCTTGGCCGGGTCGGTACCGCCGGCCATCGCCATGTCGGGCTTGCCGCCGCCTTTGCCACCCACCTGCGCGGCAACAAAGTTGACCAGCTCGCCGGCCTTGACCTTGGCCGTGGTGTCGGGTGTGACCCCCACCGCAATTTGCACCTTGGCACCATCGACCACCCCCAGCACGATCACCGCCGTTTTGAGCTTGTCTTTGAGCTTGTCCATGGTGTCGCGCAAGGTCTTCACATCAGCGCCATCGAGCCGCGCCACCAGCAGTTTGACCCCATTGATGTCCTGCGCCTGGCTGATCAACTCATCGCCTTGTGCGCTGGCCAGCTTGCCCTTGAGTGCGGTCAGCTCTTTGTCGAGCGCTTTCACGTGCTCCAGCACGCTGGCCAGGCGGTCGTTGACCTCGGCCACCGGAGCCTTGAGCAGGTGGGCGGCGTTGCCCATGCTGTCCTCCAGATGCTGCAGGTAGTGCAAGGCGTTTTCACC